>CANQII010000082.1 GCA_947623875.1 uncultured Oscillospiraceae bacterium | reverse complement strand
TGCCTTTCGTTTCTCTTTTTCAGAGTTCAGAGTGCCACTCAGAGTGCCAAAGTGGCACTCTGAACTCTACCGGCGCATTCTCACAGCAACATCTGTAAAAAAGTACCTGAACGCAAAAAGGCCACGCAGTATATCTGCTATACAGCGCTACAGCGTGTTCATTAGCTTCTCTTCCGCCTATCTCTCCTGCTACCAGCAAAACAAATGTCATCTACTCGTCTTAAAAAGCCCAATTGTCTCGGAGCATACCCAAGACCTTCATCTGCTGCATGCCTTTCGTTTCTCTCTTTTTCAGAGTTCAGAGTGCCACTCAGAGTGCCAAAGTGGCACTCTGAACTCTAGTGAAGTTTCTTAGCGACCATTAAGGGAGGCTGTCATATTGCGAGAGATCTCCATATAAGATGCCCCTACTGAAGTATTCAACGAACATTAAAGTGGATGCTGGCATACATTTAGAGATGTCCCCGTACGATCAAAATCGCACATAACATACAAATCAAGCCATTGAAGTGCTGAAGATGGTGAACAGTACCCAGTGGCTTTGTAAACGTGCCAGGCGTAGAAAGATACGCCAAACTTTGAACGTAATCAATCAAGTTCTGAGTCTGAGATAAGGAAACCTTGAAAACGAACTAGTCCGTCTCCCAGGAAGCACTAAATAGGTACTCACCAATCAGCAGCTAATGCTTTCCCGCGAATTATGCTTGGTGTCCCCGATGCACCTGTCTCAACAAAGGCAACTATCAGATCAGTCGGCACAACACCAACTACGCATGGCGTCAACTGGACACTCCACAGTCGAAAATGGATATTTCCTGAAAGAGTACGCAACAGACTATCGGAGGATGACTATTTCCCTTGTTGTATCGTTGTGCCAGAAACCACCTATTAAAGCAAAAATCATCCCTATTGGGGATCATAGTCAAGGCTTTATTCTCGTCTCATTCGGTACTATCCATAGTTCTCTACCTCACGGGTTTCTAGCCTATTTATATTTAATTACACAATTTCCCAGAATCCGTGCCTTCCGCCTCCAGTAAAGTGTACATCATCCATTTCTTTCAAAAGGCGTTGTATTGATCTGAGACTCATCCCCATAGCAACTGCCATCTGCTCTCTTGTAATCTTCGGGTTTTGACGAATCAAGTTTTTCAGTTTCGCCCTCTTATATACCATAGAGCCGGGCTCTCTTTGGACGATATCCTCCCTGTTCCAGCCCTCACCGCAGTGCCTGTAGAATCTAACAGTAAATGCATATTCTCTCCTCAGGAATTCCACTTTGACACCGGTGTCAGCACATGCTTTATGGATACGCTTGAGTCCCGTAGCAAAGCTCTCCATATCCTTGGAATAATACAACGTCCTTGTTATCATAGGATTCCTGCGGATCGGTGTCAAGGGCTCTGTGATAAACTGTTCCGGCGTTACGCTATCCGGAAACTTCCCTGGGCTGGTAATATCTACATAGCTCTTATAAACAGCCACATCGACCGCCTGCATGGATTCTATTATCCTGTGGGCAAACGCATTTACGACAGCCTCCCTGATCGCATCCACAGGGATCTCTGGGCGTTCTCTGCGCTCAACATTTCCATCAATTTCCACACGCCACTCCATTGCGTTGGCAACATATACCACAGCATTATCGACAAGTGTTAGAATCGGGCCAGTATCCCTTTTCATGTCATTAATCGTCAGACGCTCATCTGTTGCAAATCTTGCATACTGCAATTCATTTATGCCCGAATTAACAAACAGTGCTGCCCCTGCATTGATAAGTACATCGCCAACCGCAAGTCCAAGCTTTGCCATCACTTCTCGTGGAGAATCGTTGTCAAATGTAATCCGCCCGGTATTCTTTGCCTGTCGGAGGTAACGGTCGAATACCTTAGCGTCAATGTCCTCGATCCTGTACTTCGATAACTTGGTCTCCCATGAATCAGTACGATTTTCCCGCTCATTCAGCATTTCGCGGTACAATTCCTGATCCATCTGTACATCCTCGTCACCAACACGAATACGCGGCAAGCCATAGGCGAGATAGGGACGATGCCTTCCCTCAAACCTCACATGAACCACATTCCTGCCGCCATATTGCTGCTCCTCGATCACGGGATAGACTGGAGGCTTGACGTTCGATCTGATAGCCTGACTTATATCTCTTATGGTGTTCCCACTAATGTCCTGCCCGATAACATCTCCATTGTTCTTAACGCCAAAATACAAATCTCCGCTTCCGTGTTTGTTCAAGATAGACGCAACGGAAACGACACCTTCCTTGATTTCGCCGGTGCTCGCCTTAAACTCCACCTGTTCAGTTTCTTTTCCGATGTTCACAAAAGGCACAAGATCTACCACCTTTCTCTACGTGTTCCTCGTAATCAACATTATGCCGGGAACCCCCGGTAATTTCCAGCAGCCACATGCTTCTCACAACAAGGAGCATTCTCAGTGCTGTTTCATTTGCGCTTATGGCTCCAGCTTAGTCATCTCGAGATTTTCAGAAACCTATTCATCATTCTAACACCAAGCAATGGAATTTGCAACAGTTTTCCATTACATCTATCTGTTTTTTCTATCTCATTGTCACTTAAAAAATCAGACCTTCATAGCATGTTCTCCTGGCACAAGCAAAACGTACTCCGTCCGCTCGTCTGAAAGGGCTCAGCTGTCTCAGAACGTTCTGGAAAACGCCCCTCTGCTTTGCTTCAGTTCAAGCGTTCAGAGTGCCATCTCAGAGTGCCAAAGTGGCACTCTGAACTCTGAAAACTGATGCCCTTGACCCTCAGGCGGGCTGGGGATACTCCCGCAGCACCTGCTCCAGCGCTTTGAAGTCGCAGCAGCGGTCGGCAAGACCCGGCCCTGCCCAGCCGAAGGCCAGGATGTCGTAGAGACGAGCCGCACGCTTGCGAATGGTCTCCCGGCTTTTCTCGCACACGTCCAGCTGCTTTTTCGCCAGGTTCTTGTACTGGGTCACAGGAAGGGTGTCTCCCGGCATCGGGTTCAACTCCAGCGGGTAGAGAAGATCCTCCCGCACCGGGATCATGCCGTTGAGATTCAGTACCCCGATACACTTGCCGTCCTCCATGATCCGGAAGAAGTCCGTCCGGTTCTTCATGTTGGTGTGTTTCTCCTTGGGAGCGCTCACCGGGATGCAGCACGGTCTCTTTCTGCAGTCCACCAGGATCCACACCGGCGGCCAGGTCTCCGCGCCGTCTTCCGGCACCGGCATCACATGGCGGTCTGCCTTGGCCAGGGCGTCCCGATACGCCTGGTCCACCTGATAGAGTCCAAATCGAAACGGTTTCATTGGTCTTCCCCTCCCTTGCAGATTGAAGGAGGCTGCGGCGGATCCGCCGCAGCCTCAGAATAGGTGCCACTCTCGGTAGGCCTCACCGGCTTTTATGGATGCCACTCATCGGCAGGCTTCTCCGGCTTTTATCGCCGCCACTCACGGTAGGCCGCACTGCTTTTTGCAGGGGCGTCCCCCCACACATGAGCCCGGAGCTCTAGACCATCATACACGAATTTTCACCGAATTGCAATATGAATTTTCGATTTTCTTTTGTTTTTCAATATTTGAGAATTAAATGTACTTATTGCGATTTGCAAAAACCTTTTCAAATATACTTGTTATCAAATGTAATACAATGTATTTCATTGTGTGCCGAATTCCCCGCTCTTCCCAGGCGCCTGTTGCCTTCAGGGCAGTATATTGCCCGGCTGTCTGAGAATCTCTCCCAGGCAGCCGGGCTACGGATGCATGTGTTCTGCCGAACGCCGAAGCACTTGCAGAAACCCATCAAGATACGGCCGACCCCACCGATGCCCGGGACGCCGAGACACCGGTGGGATCGGATCACCACCCCAGCCAGTATTGTAAAGCTTTTCCAGGCCAATTGCAATACCTTTTTCTGGTATGGTGAAAGAAAATTTGCTAAAAATTTCAAGGACAGCCGGCAGCATAGTGCGCTGTCGGCTGTCTGCATGGATGTTGGTTGGCTCAGTCCTTCTTGCGGCAGAACATGTACTGCCAGGGTGAGAGGGTGAGGCGGGAAGGCGTCACCTGGTTGCCGGAGATGAGGTCCGTGAAGGTCCCCTCCATGGCGTCCATGGTAATGGTCTGGTCCTTGCCGGAGTAGTTGAAGAGGCAGGCCATGGTCTCGGCGCCGCAGCGCCGGACGATGGCCAGCACGCCGTTGGTGTGGGTGTCCCAGGTGGAGACGCTGCTCTCCGGGCTGAAGCAGAACTCGGTGCGGCGGATGTCCTCGATCTTGTTGAGGCCGTCCCAAATCCGCTGCTGGATGGTGTTGGGCTGCTTGCGGAGCTCTGCGTTCTCCCAGTTGAACTTGCTGCGGTGGACGTTGCGGCTGTCCTCTCTCCGGTCCGGGTCGTCATGATAGTCGTAACCATTGAGCTGGGCGATCTCATCGCCGCTGGAGAGCATGGGGAAGCCCTTCATGGCCATGATGGTGGCGTGCATCAGGAGATCCCGCTGGATGCCCAGACTGATCTCGTTCTCGTCCTGGTCCTCCAGGCCCTTCTCGATGCCGCAGAGGCTGGCAGTGGTGCCGCAGGTGCGGGCGTCCTTGGACACGGGGTCGTAGTTGTAGAGCTCGCCCTTGGCCCAGCTGCCGGGGAAATTGCCGCTGTAAAAGTTGTAGAGGTAGATCTTGTGCTGGAGAGGATCCTGGCCCAGGGTGCTGCCGTACTCCTCGTTGAGGCCCCAGCCGATGTCGTCATGGCAGCGGATGTAGTTCACGAAGTGGCAGTGCAGAGGCAGAGAGTGGAGATCGTCCAGCTGATGCTTCAGCTGCCGCACGTCTCCGCTGGCCAGGGCGCTCCACTGGGTGCACATGGTGGAGGAGTTGTACAGGAGATGGCACTCCGGCTTCTCCTGGCTGCCGAAATAGGGGGCCAGCTCCTTGGGGGCCATCACCACCTCGCCCTTCAGCAGCACGCCGGGGCAGATGGTGTCGGTGATGAGGCGGATCATCCGCATGATGGTGTGGACCTGGGGCAGGTTCCGGCAGGTGGTGCCCAGCTCTTTCCAGAGGTACGGAGTGGCATCGATGCGGAGGACCTCCACACCCATGTTGGTGAGCTGCAGCATGTACTCCATCATGCCGTTGAACACCGCGGGGTTGCGGTAGTTCAGATCCCACTGGAAGGGATAGAAGGAGGAGCAAACCCAGCGCTTCATCTCTTTCACCCAGATAAAGCTGCCGGGAGCGGTGGTGGGGAATACATCCGGCACGGTGCGCTCATACTCCCGGGGGATGTCCTCGGTCTCGTAGCAGATATAGCGGTCCATGTACTCCTTCTGGCCGCTCTTGGCCCGCTTGGCCCACTCGTGGGTATCTGCCGTGTGGTTGATCACAAAGTCCAGACAGAGGCTCATCCCCCGCCGGCGCATGGCAGAGGCCAGCAGGATCAGATCCTCGTTGGTGCCGAGAGAGGGGTCTACCTGGGTGAAGTCCTCTACGGCATAGCCCCCGTCGTTGTCCGGGTGGGGCATTTTCAGCAGCGGCATCAGGTGGAGATAGGTGATCCCCTGATTGGCCAGGTACTCCAGCTTCCGCCCCAGGTTCTGGATGTTTCCGGCAAAGAGGTCTGTGTACATGGTCATACCCAGCATCTTTCCGGACTGATACCAGTTGGGGTCTTTCTCTCGGCGGCCATCCAGCCGCCGCAGTGCCGGGCTGCGCTGGCTCTCCGCCGTGCGCATGATCTGCTTCAGCTCCGTCAGCTTCTCCGCATCATCGTAGAGAGACTGGTACAGAGCGTCCAGCTCCGGCTCATTCTTTTTCCATCTGCGTTCTCTTGCAGTCATATGGAACCCGTCCTTTCCGCTGCAACACCGGCTTCCGTGGTTTATGCCGGTCCTATTCTCATACTAGCACACCAGCCGCTCGGAGTAAATTCTCAAAAGTGATAAAAATAACAGTTATCGAGGCTTTTATCTGCAACAAAAGTTCGAAATCTCCCCGCAAAATGGCGGCAGACCGCCTCGCGGTGTAAACACGAGGCGGTCTGCTGCAGCAAGACAAAGAGGGGGAGGAAAATATCAATCGAAGATAGAGCCCATCCGAGCCACGTACAAGCTGTCTATGGTCACGGAGCCCTCAGACGCCACGCTGATGCCGTGGGAATCCGGTTCCTCGGTGTAGGCCCGCATGCTGATCGCCTTGTACTCGTTGAAGAAGCCCTCTACCAGGGACCGGTCGATGTAGATCTCCATGGAGATCTTGCCGTCCTCGCAGGGCAGGTCGCCGGAGACGGAGGAGAGCTTGGAGCCCTCGCCCTTGTTCTCGGTGCGGCCGTAGATCTTGTTCTCAGCAGGACGATACCGGAAGGTGGTGGCGTCCCACTTGCCGCCCTGCTTCATGGCGATGCTGAACTCCTCGCAGGCGCTCACGTCTGCGGTGAGGCGGATCACCAGCATGTCGCAGTCCACTTCAGCCAGTTTGGCGTTGGCGTCGTCAATGGAGAGGTTGGTCTCGTCGATGAGGACCTCTTCCTCCAGGGTGCTCAGGGCGTCGATGGGGGACATCATGAGGTCTGTGCCGTCATCGTTCAGCCAGATCCGGCGGGCCAGGCCAACGGTGTGGGCCCAGCCGGAGGCGCCCTGTTCGGCGGCGCCCCGCTGATCCTGCATGATGCTGAACATGTAGATGTTGCCGCTCACGGGGTCCACCAGGCAGCTGGGGCCGGTGAACACGTTATCGCCGTAGTCCAGCATGTGGGGATCGCCCTGGAAGGCCTCGTCCGGGGTGAACTTGCCGGTCTCCATGTCAAAGTCGCCCAGCCAGTAGTAGACCTTGTTGTCTGCGGAGCTGGCGGGAGCGGGAGAGATAGAGAAGAAGTACTTGGTGATGGTGCCGGCCTCGTTGGTCACAGGAAGGATGATGGGAAGCTCCCAGCTGGTGCCGTAGGTGCCGGCCTGGTTCTCCATCTCATACACGGGACCCTTGTACTGCCAGTCCATATCCACGGTGCCGTCTTCCTTCAGCTCCAGGGTGTCTGTGGTGTAGAGCAGGGCGGTACCGCCGGTGGAACCCACAGCGCCGGAGCAGATCAGCATGCACCAGGTGTCCCCTTCTTTCCAGATGTGGGGATCCCGGAACTCGCCCGGACGGCCCTGTCCCTGCTGCTGGATGACGGCCAGCTCATCGCAGATCACCCAATCCGTAAGCTCCGGATCGCTGAGATCTGCCGGGTAGGCACAGCCGATGTTCTGGTTGGAGATAAGGCCGTCATAGTTGCGGAAGTCATCGTTGCCGGCGGTGAAGAAGAGCAGAGGCACGCCGTTCTTGTCCAGGGTGGCGCCGCCGGACCACACGCCGTCAGGCACCACGGAGTCCTCGGTGGGAACGATGGCTTCCTTGATGGGCTTCCAGTTCACCATGTCGGCGCTCACCATGTGGCCCCAGCAGATGTTCCGCCAGTAGGAGCCGGTCATGTTGGCCTGATAGAAGAGGTGATACATGCCGTTGTAGTACACAGGGGCATGGGGCTCGTTCATCCAGAACTGATACGGGCCGCCGTGGAACTGCGGGCGGGTATAGTCTGTAGTGATGATGTTCTGCAGCCAGATCTGATCGAAGTCGATGGCGGGAATGTCTACGCTGTTGTAGTAGTTCTTCACGTCATCGCCGGAGAGGGCCTTGTTGTACACCTTCAGCTCATCAATGTAGCCGCTCTCCATGTTCAGGAAGCCTGCAGTGAGCCGCTCGGCCTCAATATTGCGGCCTACGGTGAGGGTCTTGTTGGCACCCACGATCTCAGCGCCCTCGGGCACGGAGCAGGATGCGCACATCACATCGTTCAGGTAGAGCTTCATCTCGCCGGCAGCAGCGTCAAAAGTAGCCGTGACGAGGTTCCACTCGTACTTCATCAGATTGTCTCCGTTGGTCCAGCAAGTGAGCCAGTCGTCGCCGATACCCACCTGGAAAGTCAGACGGCCGAAGCGCTCGTAGCCCAGGAGAATGCCCTTGTTGTTCTCCTTGTCGCTCTGGCTGAAGATGCCGGTGGGGGCATCGGTGCCATTGTCTGCGGCGTTGGGGTCATCCCACTCGAACATACGGGGAGCCACCCAGACCTGGATGGTGAGGGCGGGGCCTTCGATGGTGATGTCGTTGCGCTTATACTGTACGTAGGTAGAGGCGCCGTCCAGCAGCAGGCAGCCGCCGGAGATCCCCTCGGTGCGCCACTGGGGATCCTGGTTTTCCATGTAGGTGGCATGGGCAAAGCCGTAGTTCATCTCGGTATCCGGCAGATGTCCGGAGCTGTCCTTCACCATGAGGCCGCTGCCCTCGTCAAAGGCGAGGTGGAGCAGCAGGTCTTCGCTGTTGGCATCGTTGGTGTTGGACTGTCCTCCGCCGTTATCCGTCGTCTGCGGCGTTTCACCGTTGCTGGTGTTTCCACAGGCCGCAAGAGATACCAGCATACACAGCGCTAGAAGCGCAGCCAGCAATTTCTTTTTCATAGACAGCCTCCTTTGGCAGCTGCGGCAGACAGGCGTCTGCCGGAAATGGCGCACACGGCGGCGGCGAGCGCCGCCGCCGTGTGCGGGTGATCATTGTTCTATCGCCTTTCGGCTTTTGCCTTACAGGCTGTTCTCAGCCAGGGTCCAGGGGATGTTCACCGGCTCGGCGGTAGCGCCGTCGGGAACGGTCTCAAACAGGTTGGCGTAGTCCGGTGCAGTCTCGTAGTAGGTCACGACCTCATCGAAGAAGGCGTGGGCCCAGCCCTCAGCCTGCTCGTCTGCCAGGACGATGTAGAGCTCCTGGCCCAGGTAGGCGGAGAGGTCCATCACATAGGTGCCCATGTCGGCCCAGGAGCCGCCGGCGCCTACACTCGGGAAGTTGGCATCGTTGAAGCGGGTCTGCTTGTAGTAGCCCACCTCAGTGCCGTCTGCGGTGTACACATGGACTGCTGCTGCATGTCCGCCCATCCGCACGGAGATCCAGCCGGAGCCGGCCAGCGTGAAGTTGGTGGACTGCACTGCCCAGGTAGCGCCCTCATCCAGGCCGTTGTTCCAGCCGTCCAGGTGGTAGCTGCCAGCCTGGTTGTACGGCAGAGCCTCGCCCCAGTAGTTCTCAGCATTGATGACGCCGGCTGCCTGGCCTTCCACCACGGACCAGCCGTCGGTGAGGACGGTCCAGCCAGCGAGGTTGCCGGACTCGAAGCCGCCGTTGGCCACGCTGTTGTGATCTGCCATTGCGACTACAGTGAAGGCGGTCTCCACGGTCTTGTCCTCATAGGTGGCGCCGTATGTCACCTGATAGATGCCCGGGGTGCTCATATCGAAGGCGTCGAAGCCATCGGTGGTCTCGGTGCCGTCCTCGGCGGTGACCTTGGTGATGCTCACGGGCAGGGTCTCGCTGCCGAAAGCGGCGGCGGCATCGGCCACGAAAGCGGTGAGGTCCACTGTGCCGCAGTCCACTACCTGGTTGGAGGCGTAAGCGGTCATGGCCAGGGAGTTGAGAGGCACGGGATACGGATAGTTGCTGTAGTAGTTGCGCAGGGTGGTGAGGTCGTCATAGGAGGCGGAGGTGTAGGTCTCAGCCTGGATGGCTTCCATCTGCTCCACTTCCAGGGCGGCCACTTCGTCCTTGGTGAGGGACACCCGGAAGTCGTCCACGTTGATGAAGGCGAATCCGCCGTTGGAGCCGTCGTTGGCGTCCACAACCTTGATGTAGAGGACCTTGCCGATGTACTCGCTGGCGTCCACATACATTCTCAGGAGGGTGAGGGCCAGAGCAGGATCGGAGAAGTAGGTGTTCTCCACCTTGATGAGCTCTTCATCGGTGTTGCCATCGCAGATGGCCACGTAGCTGCCGCCATTGCCGGCACCCATCATGAAGGTGATGTATCCGTCGCCGCCCAGGGTGAACTTGGTAGAGCGGATGGCACCGGTGAGGGACTCCAGGGTGGCGCCGTTGTTGCTGCCGTCCAGATAGAAGTTGCCCTGGCCGTACACGGAGCGGTCATCCCAGTAATACTGGCTGGTGGGAACCACGTTGGCCACGGTGAGGGCCAGGTTCTCAGAGTCCAGAATCATCCAGCCGGTGAAGTCGCCGGTCTCGAAGTCGCCGTTGGTGATGGTGTTGGAGGTCTCATCCTCTACGAAGGGCTTCGGGCCGAACTCTTCGAGCTGACGGTCGTGCTCCGCGTTGGCAGCTGCCACATCATCGTCGCTCTGGCAGACCTTGAAGCCGTCCAGGTTCAGGTAGGAGAGGATCTCTCCGTCATCGTTGTCGGTGACCTTTATATAGATGTTCTTGCCAATGTGGGCAGAGAGGTCTACCACTTTGGTGATGAGGTGCTCGGTGATGTAGATTCCGTCGCAGTCATCGTTGGTCACCTTGGCAAGAGCTGTGTCATTGCCTTCTTCAAAGAACTCTACGTAGCACTTGGAGGTGTCTTTGCCGCCGCCCATCTTAAAGGTGATGAAGCCGTTGCCGCCCAGTTTGAACACCTCAGAGGTCAGAGTGCCGCGCATGGCAGGGTTGCCGCCCTCGGTGCCGGCAAAATAGTTGTTGCCGGACTTCTCCATGACAACGCCGTTGATCTTTTCCAGATCCGTCACGCCGCGGGCGTTGAAAGCTGCATCCTCACGGGACCAGCCCACCCAACGGCTGCCGTTGGTCTCTTCGAAGTCGCCGTTGACGATGTCGGCAGCAACTTCGGTGGCGGAGTTATTGTCGCCGGTGCCGGCCTCAGTGGGCTCGGCAGGCGGATTGGTAGCTGCCGGGGCGTCATTGTTTCCGCAGGCAGCGAGGGCGAAAACCATGCTCGATGCAAGGAGCGCTGCAAGCAGCCGCTTGCTCTTTTTCAGGAACTTCATACTTGCGTCCTCTTTCCTTTCCTTTTCATTCGATGGATCCATTAGGAATCGTTGTAAGGGTGGAAGATCGATCTGCCGGGACGGCAGCCCGGCGGTTACTCGGACTGCTGCCTTAGCAGTGCTGGGGTGGTTTGTCGCACTCAAGAAAATAACGTTTCACGGCTGAACTGTCTCAGAGTATAACCGCCCCGTGAAACGTTGTCAACAGCTTTTTCACAAGTCGATACCATTTCTACGTTTTGCACAGTTTTACCCCCTCTTTTTTGTCCACAACCACCAAAACGACTTCGATTTTCCAAGATCCGGTAAAAATCGACGCGTATTGCTCCGTGTAACGTTTCGTGATATCCCACAATTTTGGGGCGCAATTTTTGACAAATCTCACTGTTGCATTCCAGCGCCGGATGTGGTATTCTTTGTGCTGTGAGCCGGGCAAGATATTCCTGGCATCCCTCAGGTGTTTTCCTGCAGCCGGGTTCCGGCTGTGGGTGCACATATTGAATTCGGCCCAGCGGAATTACTCCGTTGGGGGAAACCCCATAGTTCCGCTGCGGACCCACAAAAGGAGGAAAATCCGCGGGACTCGCGGTGCGGCAGTGTGGAGACCTGTCGTAATGCGGATGCGATAAAGCGCGCATCTCGTGAGGCTGGAGGGAGGTGTCCCGACAGCTAGAGTCCAAGAGTATGTCTGAGGTATTGCTGAAGAACATCAAGAAGGTCTATGACGGCGGCGTCACGGCAGTGCATGACGTGAACCTGGCCATCAAGGACAAGGAGTTCATCGTGCTGGTCGGCCCCTCCGGCTGCGGCAAGTCCACCACCCTGCGCATGGTGGCCGGCCTGGAGGAGATCAGCGATGGCGAGCTCTACATCGACGGCAAGCTCTGCAACAACGTGGAGCCCAAGGACCGCGACATCGCCATGGTCTTCCAGTCCTACGCCCT
>CANQII010000081.1 GCA_947623875.1 uncultured Oscillospiraceae bacterium | reverse complement strand
ATAGGGCAAGGGGACACCAGTCAACCCTGAAAAGACAGACAGGCCCAATGAGCGGCGTAGTGCCGCCCATCGGGCCTGTCTTTCTTGCATCATCTGTCTGCTACGGCTTCAGCGCCGTAATCGGCACCACAAACACCCCGTCCGGTCTCTGATACGCCGCGCTGCTCAGGCCGCAGATCACACCGAGCACCGCAGGAGGTTTTCCATTCGGGACCGCCGCAAACTGCGCCTGGATTCGCAGCAGGCTGGCGGCTGCGCTGTCTATCTGGTTGGCCCCCAGCAGGATTTGAAAGGCGCACCATGTGCCGTCCCGCAGTTCGATCACCGCATCGATTTTATGCCCGCTGTAGTCCTGATAGTGGGAGAGGGTTGCCCCAAAGGTCTCGGCGTAGATCCGCAGATCCCGGACACAAAGGGCCTCGAAGAGGGACTTTAACGTTGCCAGGTCTCCCAGCAGCGTCTCCGACGTGGCTTTCAACAGCGCACAGGCCAGAGAGGGATCTGCCAAATGCCGTTTCTCCGCCTGCTTCACCCGCATGGGAGTATGGATCCGGGAGGGAAATGGCGGCTGGTTGTCTGTGAGGAAGAGCCGCTGGCAGATGTCCAGATAGGTGGCCACCGTGACAGGGTCCAAACCTTCGTCCTTTCCCAAGGCCCTCATCGAAATGGTGGCGCTCTCATTTCGGGCGAGGACCCGGAGCAGCAGCCGGAGTTTTCTGGCGTCCCGCTTCACCCCATCCAGTCTGCAGGCGTCCTCCAAAGCCGCATTCAGGTAGTCCCCAGAGAGACCCGCCGCCTGATCGTCTGCCAGGCCAAGGCTTGCCGGCCAGCCGCCCCGGCGGATGAGGCCAATGATCTGCCGAAGATCCTCAGCCTCCCCCATCACCGGATTGAGCTCTCCATGGCACAAGGCCTCCAGCGAAACATCTCCACTGGAGTCGCCAGACTCGTAGAGGGACATCGGCCGCATCCGCAGACTGGCGATCCTTCCGGCGCCGCTGTGGAGAATGCCCTTGTGACTCGGCGTGGAGGAACCCGTGAGGAGGAACTGCCCCTTTTCCGGAGTCTGGTCCACCCGGTACCGCACCGCATCCCACAGCGCCGGCACCTCATGCCACTCGTCCAGCAGTCTCGGCGTCTCCCCGTCCAACACCAGGTTGGGAGAGAGATCTGCCAGCTGGCGGTTGTTGTACTCCCCGGCGGGGTCGCTGAGCAGGATATGGCTCTTGCAATACCGGGAAGCTGTCTGCGTCTTCCCGCACCCTCTTGGGCCTTCGATGCAGACGGCTCCAAAAGTACTGAGGTACTCCTTCAACTCGCGGTCTATCAGTCTGGGGCGATAGGATCTTTCTTCCATAGGTGCCCTCCTCTCTGTGTTTTCCTGCAGTATACTCCATCCATACAGATTTGGCAATACGAATCACACAGGTTTTTTCATTTCATCCATGCATATTATAGAACACATCAGAAAAGCCCGATCCGCTGCAGATCTTTGCAACGGGTCGGGCCTCATTCTTCTACATCTCCGCCTTACAGACCGTACAGGTCTCCGAATTTCTTCTCCAGGTACTCTGCGTACACATTGGGGTCGAAGACGCCGCAGGCGTTGCGCAGCACATCAGCGGGCTCCAAGAAGCCGCCGTACTGGTGCACCTTCTCCCGGAGCCATGCGGTAACCGGAGAGAGGTCTCCCCTGCCCACCGGGCCCCAGACGTCGATGTCCTGCTCCATCCGCTGGAGCATCTGGGCACCGTAGGCGCTGCCGAGGGCATAGGTGGGGAAGTAACCAATGGAGCCGCCGGCCCAGTGGACGTCCTGGAGGCAACCGCGGGCGTCATCCGGCACATCCACACCCAGATACTCCTTATAGAGGCGGTTCCACTCCGCCGGCACATCGGCCACCTTCAGGGAGCCGTCGATGAGGCGCTTCTCGATCTCATAGCGCACCATGATGTGCAGCGGGTAGGTGAGCTCATCCGCCTCGGTGCGGATGAGCCCGGGCTGCGCCTTATTCACCGCACGCCAGAACTTCTCAGAGGAGACATCCGCCAGCTGTTCCGGGAAGATCTCCCGAATCTTGGGGTAGACCGCCTCGATGAAGGGACGGGAGCGGCCGATCAGGTTCTCGTAGAACCGGGACTGGCTCTCGTGGAGGCCCATGGAGACGCCGCCGGCGAGGCATGTGTACTGATACTCATCCCGGACGCCCATGTCGTATGTAGCGTGGCCGCTCTCGTGGATCACAGAGAACATGGAGGAGGCCAGGTCGTTCTCGTAGTAGTGGGTGGTGATGCGGGCATCCTTGTTGTTGAAGGACAGGGTGAAGGGATGCTCCGTCTCCCCGATGGTGCTGTGGTTCCGATCCAGGCCCACCACAGACATCAGGTAATCGGAGAGCTTCCGCTGGTCCTCCACGGGATAGCGGCGGTGGAGGAAGCTGTCCTCGATCTGGGGCTTCTCCCGAACCGCCTGCAGCAGCGGCACCACCCGTTTCCGGAGGGCGGCAAAGAACTCATCCAGATAGGCTGTGGTGGTCCCCCGCTCATACTCGTCCAGAAGGGCGTCATAGGGGAGCTTGTTGGGGTCGTAATAGGCGGCAAAGCGGATGTTGTATGCCACGATCTTCTCCAGATAGGGCTGGAAGAGGGCAAAATCGCTGCTCTCTTTGGCCCGCTTCCAGATATCGTTGGCCTCGCTGGTGAGCCGCTGATAGGCCACAAACTCCTCCTGGGGAATGCGGGTGCTCTTGTCGTACTCCCGCTTCAGCACCTCCGTCTGGCGGCGCTCCGAGGCCGGCAGCTCCGCCTGGTGCTCCGTGAGGTAGTTCAGCAGTTCACCCGTCTCCGGGCTGGTGAACTGGCGGTGCCAGTCCCCAGCCAGAATGCTCATGGCCAGGGCACGGCCCTCGTTGGTGTCCCGGGGTGCCACAGTGTCCCCGTCCAGATTCAAGGCACTGAGACCGGCGCCGTAGGCGTACTCTCTCTCCTGCAGTTCCTTCAACTTCTGCAGGGCTTCTTTCAGTTCCATATTGTCTTTGTCTCCTTCCCGCAGCGGATCTGCGGATGATAATGTACTGTCTTGATGGCAAATTCAGCTCGCCCTGTCCCCGTGAAAGGCGTCCAGGGTGGTGAGTACCGCACCGCCGGCCATCAGGAGCAGGGCGGCAAAGTAGAGACCGGTGAGGGGCTCCTGCAGGAGGAGAAACGAGAGTCCCGCTCCCACAAAGGGCGCCACGGCGTAGTAGGCGCTGGTCCGGGCAGCGCCCAGATCCCGCTGAGCCCGGACATAGAGGAAGATGCTGAGTCCGTAGGCCACAAAGCCCAGCAGCATGGCGGCCCCGATCAGTTTGCCTTCCGGCAGTTTCTCTCTGGTGAGCAGGCCGATGCAGAGGGAGCCCAGTCCGGAGAAGATCCCCTTCAGTATCACGATCTGATAGGTGCTTTTATCCGAGATCTTGCGAGTACAGTTGTTCTCCAGGCCCCAGCAGGACGCCGCCAGCAGCACAAAGAGGGAGCCGGGAGAGATCTGCAGGCCCTCCGTGCCGTCCAGGGACAGCATCGCACTGGAGAGCACAATCAGCACCACGGCACACCAGAGCCGCCCGCTCACCGGCTCCCGGAAGAGCAGCAGTGCAATGAGGGTAGTGGCCACGATCTCGAAGTTGCCCAGCAGCGCCGCCCCGGAGGCGGTGCCGTACCGCAGGCCCAGCATAAGAAAGATGGGCGCCGCGATGTCCAGCACGATCATGCCGATCACATAGGGGGTATCGGTCTTCGCGAGGCGCTCCGATGCGTCCTCCCCGCCCCGGTGGAAGAGATACAGGATCCCCACGCCAATGCCGGCCCCCAGATACAGCAGCCCTGCCATGATGGTTGGGGGCACATTTTGCAGCAGGATCTTGGACAGCGGGGTGTTCAGGGCATAGAACAGTGCTGCCAGAAGCGCATACAGCACCGGCAGGACAGCATGGGGTTTTCGCACGGAAGATGCTCCCTTTCCGGTTGTGAATCAGGTCTCCAACGGGATGTACTGGCTGAATGGCGGAATGGCTTATTCTTCCGCCGGCTCGTAGGCGGCGGCGCACTCCCGGAGCTTCTGGATCACGTCCAGGTGCTGGGGACAGGTCTGCTCGCAGCGGCCGCAGGCGATACAGTCTTTTGCCGTGGGGCCGTTCTCCTTGATCTCCAGGTAGGTGTTTCTGGCCTTGTCCTTCTGGTTCCAGATCAGCTCCTTGTTGCGGGCGGCGAAGATCTGGGGAATGGGCACACCCATGGGGCAGCCTGCCACACAGTATTTACAGCCGGTGCAGCGGATACTGTCCACCTCGCTGAGGGCCTTCTGGGCATCCCGGATGGTCTGCTGCTCCGCCTCACTGAGGGGCTGGAAGTGCTTCATGTAGGAGACGTTGTCCTTCACCTGCTCCGTGGAGGACATGCCGGAGAGCACCGTGCGCACCCCGTCCAGGGATGCCACAAAGCGCACCGCCCAGGAGGCGCAGGAGGCATTGGGATTGGCGTCTTCCAGCACCTTGCGGATGGAGGGATGGGGATTTGCCAAGGCGCCGCCCTTCACCGGCTCCATCACCACGATGTCCTTGCCGTGCTTTCGGGCCACCTCATAGTTGGCCCGGGACTGCACCCGGGGATCCTCCCAGTCTGCGTAGTTCAGCTGCAGCTGGACGAAGTCCACATCCGGATGGTCTGTGAGGATCTGATCCAGCAGCTCCGGCCCATCGTGATAGGAGAAGCCCCATCTCTTGATAAGTCCCTTGGCCTGCTGCTCCCGGACAAAGTCCCAGATGGCAAACTGGTCGAAGGGGGCCAGCTTCCGGGAGCTCAGGCAGTGGCAGAGATAGGCGTCGAAATAGCCGGCGCCGGTGCGCTCCAGGCTGATCTGGAACTGGCTGCGCACGGTCTCCAGGTCCTGCGGGCCGTACCAGGCGCTGAGCTTGGTGGCCAGTTCAAACTTCTCCCGGGGATAGCGCTCTGTGAGCAGGGTGCGCACCGCCTTCTCACTCTCGCCATCGTCATAGACGTAGGCGGTGTCGAAATAAGTCATGCCGGCAGCCAGAAAGAGATCCACCATCTCCTTGCACTGCTCGATATCGTAGCCGTCTCCCTTCCGGGGCAGGCGCATCAGGCCGAAGCCCAATTTCCCGCCAGTCTGTCTCTCACTCACGTTACATTCCTCCTGTATCATGGCAGCTCTCACACCGTCTTTTTCGCGTCTCTCAGTATAGCAAATGCAAAGGCTGCACGCAACCCATAGTTCCCAACGGTCTACTTTTTCACCCGGGTTTCCCCGCATTTGCTGGCAAGAATCCCCGCACCTTGTCCTTCTTTTGGCTTGCTTTCCCCATCTCCCGCCGGCGGAGATTACGGGCGATTTCTGCCCCTCTGCCCCATGCAGAGAAAAAGCGCTCCTTGAAGTAGGCCGTGCCGGCAGTCTTAATGGACTCCTCCAGTCCCTTGGAGAAGTGCAGCACCCGGGTCCCGGAATCCGTAAAGGAGGCAGAAGGGCCGGAGACCTGCTCAAAGCGGATGTCTTTGAGGGTGATGGAGAGCCCCTTGTCTGTTGCCACCTTTCCCACCGCCTCCAGCACTTTTCGCTTCACCGGCGGCGTCTCCAGGACGGCGATGCCCAGCCGCTCCAGATCGTCCGGGTCCATGTGTTCTACCACCGTGGCGGCACCGCCGATGGCAGCGGATTTTGCCCATTCCAGGATACCTCCCTGGGATGGCTTCTGACTGCGGATCAGAGCGGGGTAGTCGCAGGAGACCTGTCCCACAGCCAGCACCAGCTCCCCATTGTCCTCCTGCCGGAGGGAGATCTGCCGCATCTGTACCTCGCCGATGCTTTCTGCCAGGGCGGTGTTTAGCTTCTCCTCGATCTGCGGTCCAAAGAAGTCTGTGATGGTACAGAGCAATTCCTGCTGCCTGGCCTGCGGCATCCGGCCCAGGATGTCCAGCAGCACATCCGATGCGGAAGTGCCCATCTTCAGGATGATCTTCGTGAGAAAGCTGTCCTGGGGGAACGCCTGCAGTCGCTTCAGCAGCGATGGCATCAGATTCCGCGCCGTCTCTCTGGTATCCATGGCTCCAATTGTGATCTCTGCTGCGAGCATCTCTCTTCCCCCTTCGTGTTCCTACAACATACCACATCCAGACGGTTTTCGCCAGAGGGCGCAGGAATTCTTTCCACTCTGTTCATCCTCCATAACTGCTTTCATCAGCCTACGCCCCCTTATGGCGCCCATATCACGCAAGAAAAAGCAAGCTTTTGCAGCGCCAGTGCAAATTCCTTACCAAAAATCTGAAAAATCTCCTCGAAAAAATGCCGAAGATTGGAAATATCCCTTGAGGTGTTGGAGAAAAAGTGATATTATCTTGGGCTGTAGGCGGGGTGATCCGCCCAAATCAGAGCTGAAACTGGAGGTCTGAACATGAAACGGCTTGTGGCACTGCTTCTCAGTGTTGTGCTATGTCTCACAATGGTGCCCTTCGCTTTCGCCAGTGACGAACAGTGGATGAAGAGCGGAGTCGCCAACATGCCTAAACTCAGCAAAGAAGAAATCATCAAACTACTGGAGGACTCCTCCCAGTACGATGTAGATCAGTTTGACATCTTCGCCGAGGACCCGGACTATACCGCAGGCGAGATCGGCGAGGTGGAAGAGGAATTTCTGAACACGCTGGCGGCCCGCGTCAACGCCATGCGCCGTATCGCCGGCGTTGCCCCTGTCTCCATGACCAGGACGGCCAACCTCGCAGCCCAGCAGGCCGCCACGCTCATCGCTGCATGTGAGGCGGTCTATAGCGAGAATATTACGCAGCCTGCGGACATGTCTGATACCTTCTACAAATCTGCATATGCTGCTGCCACCGATTCCAACATACTTTGGCGTGCCAAGCTCTTCCTAGTGGAGAACGAGTCTCCCACCTTCTTCATCAACGATCTGATGGAGGAAAACCTCAACACGGCAACCGTACATCGCCGCCGCAGACTTCTCTCCCCCACCATGACGGAAACCGGCTTTGGTCTAAGTCTGGGTCTAGGTCTGGGGACAGATAAAAGCGAGGAAGGCTTCTACTTTGCCCAGCACTATAACAGCGTTGCCAACACCGCAGACTACAACTTCATCGCCTGGCCCGCCTCCGGCAACTTCCCTGTGGGCCGCTGGACCTTCAACCGTCCCAATGTGCAGACCGCCTTTGACCCCTCGGACCCCTGGAGTGTGTCCCTGAACCCCAACCGCTATACGGTTCCCAATCCGGATCTCGTCACCGTAAAGCTCACGCAAGTGTCCGATGGCAGAGAGTGGATTTTCTCCTCTGCGGGCCAGGCAAACAGCTTCTGGGTGAGCACCGATGACTATGACGGCAGCGGTCCGGCCATCATCTTCCGCCCCTGGGGCATCAATAATCTCAACGGCACCTACAACGTAGAGATCACCGGACTCCGGACCAAGAGCGGCGCATCTACCACCATCCGCTATCAGGTGAACTGCTTTGAACCCTGCACCTACGAGGTGGACACCGCCAAGGCAGCGGCTACGCAGACTGCACCGTACTTCACCGATGTGGCAACAGACTACTGGGGCTACAATTCCATTCAGCTGGTACATCAGAAAAACGTCATGAACGGCGTGGGCAACGATGCCTTTGACCCGGATAAGCCGATCTCCATGGCCGAGATGATTACCATTCTGGTGCGTATGTTCTACCCGGATGAGATCAACTATACAACAGAACCCGGCACCCCCTGGTATGAACACTACCGGCAGGCAGCCCTGTCCCATGGCCTCATCAGCATGTTGAGCAACGTCAACGACTGGAACCGGACCATGACCCGCGGTGAGATCGCCATCATGCTGTACAACATGATGGCGGACCACAACATCTCCTCCCCCACCGTGGAAGCCAAGGAGGCCATCTTCAACTCCTTCTCCGACATGAAGTATGCGGACACCACTACGGCAGACGGCAGCGTTCCCTATGAGGATTACAGCATTGGCGCCGTGGTGGCATACGGCATCATGAACGGCGTAGGCGGTGCTTTCGCTCCCGATGATACTTTCACCCGTGCGCAGCTGGCAGCCCTCTGCTGCAACCTGATGTACTGCCTGCCCATCGAACCGGAAGAGTTCCCGGCACCCAGCACTCCTACGCCTGCCGAGACCGCCACGCCGGAACCCACTGCGACACCCGAGCCCACCCCGACTCCCGCAGAGTCTTCTGAGCCTGCGGAATCTACGGAACCCGCTGCGTCTACCGCTCCGACTGAGTCCACGGAACCCACAGAGTCCACCGAGCCCGCTGAATCCACCGCTCCTGCTGAGTCCTCCACCCCGGAGCCTCAGGAGAACGCCAAGGTGACCGAGATGGTGACAGCCATCGATGCAAAGGACAAGAAGATCTCAGCTACCATAAACGTGGATGGTATCAAGGCAACTGCCACCATCACCCATCAGGATGACAAGCTTCTCTTCTGGTATGAGATGGTATACAGCGATGGGACAACCACAGTCTCCCTGGACTATGATATCAAGACTCAGAAAGCCGCCTCTCCTCTCAGCGTTGCAATACCGCCACAGCCCATATTTGATATTACGGATGACCTCTTTGGCATGATCACCGCTGCCGTAGACATCAGCACCATCACCAAAGATACGGTCTTCCCATTTGAGACAGAGACAGATCTCTCATCGTTTGAGTTGTCCGATGAATATAGTGACACCAGGAAAGCGGAAATTGCAGAAGTAAGCGCTAGGTTGAAAGAGGCACTTCTGCACATCGTGAACGGCAATGTCCAGACCGCCCTGGCAGCCTGGAAGGATCTTCTCTCTGAGGAAGTCAGCATCGACATCAAGGACATCGGTTTCACCAGCTATGACGGCTAAGCAATAACGAACCCAGTCAAAGTCAAGAAAATGCAGCGGCGGTACGGCCTTCCTAAAAGGCCGTACCGCCGTTGTTTATTGTTTCTGTCTTTTGGTGTCTGGAAGCGGTCAGATGCCGCTGCAAAACGCCACAATCTCGTCCCTTCTCGGCTCTACTGCATCCTTATACTCGATCCCACATAGGCCAAGCCGGCCGCAGCATTGGATCTCCATGTGCCCGTAGAAGTGCTCGATGGTATCAAAGATGTGCTGGCACTCCCGCATGCTCGTCCCTGTCCGCAGCGCCACCACATAGCCCTTCTTTCCGGACCGCAGGGTGGCATGGGGTTCATGGGTGTTGCACCACGGCGTGCAGCGATCAATGAACACTTTGAACTGTCCCGGGATATCCGCCCAGTAGGAGGGGGAGACGGACACGATCACATCCGCCCAGTCAAAGAGGTCCATGATCTTCTCCACATCGTCCCGCTGGACGCATTGCGCGGTCTGATGGCAGGTTCGGCAGCCTCTGCAGTAGCTGATCTGGAAGTCATCGATGCAGATGCCGCGGACCGCATACCGCTCCACGAGACAATCTGATACGATCTTTGCGATCTCCGCCGTGGCGCCGTCCCGCACAGGGCTGCAGTTGATCACCAATGCATTCATTTCACTCGCCCTGGAAGCCATATCAGAGTTCCTTCAGAGTGGACACCAGATCCTTCACATTCAGCGCCCCATCCAGCGGGTTCACCCCATTCGCAAACACCATGTAGTACCGGTATTGTTTGCCTGCTGCGTGACGCCATGCATTCCCCAGTTCGATCTTGGCTCTGCTGTCGCTGTTGTCCAAGTGGCCGCCTTTCGGCTCCAAAAGGATGAGCTTTCCGCTGTTGGTCCTGACCATGATGTCCGGATAGTGGTTGATGAAGCCATTGATGCGAAAACCCTGCTTTGAGATGTTCCGGTGCCACCAGCGGATGTTGTCCAGCGCTGTGAGCTCCATCACAATGTCTTTTTCCAGGTTGTCCATGCTCTCTTCTGCCTTGTACAGCGACTTGCCGAACAAATCTGTGGTGTTCTTCGGGTGAATGTATTCTGGCAGCTGATAGGAAGAAAGACACTGAATGCGATCGGTTTCCAACCACTGATGGAACGTGGCAATCGCGTGCTGTTCCAAAAGGGACTCGATCTTCTTCTGAATTTTCACGGCACAAGCCACAGGTGACTTCTCAATGGCCCCGAGTTGTTCTTTGTCCATATGGCGGATGATGAGATCCACATAGTCCTCCAGATCCCCGGTTCTCAAACAGTCCAGCCGGTTAAGATACTTCAGTATGATAGCCTTGCTCTGCCGTTGCTTGGCTTCCGCCGGCAGCTTGCTGAAATGCTCTTTGAAGTACCGCTGATCTGCTGAAGACAGCTTGAAAACCTTGGGCAGTCCGCCTTCGTTCTCCAGAACATCAATCTGCGCGATTTCATCGTCCGCTGTGTCGAAGTCGATATCGTAGGCTTTCCCCTTCAGCGTGAAACCTTCATATAGGTGCTCTTTCTCCAGAAGCACGTGGCTGCCTTCGGTGAACAAGCTCTCGGGTATCACCTCAAAGAACTGCGGAATCCGGATGGTGCGGATGTCGTTCTCAAACTGAGGCTGAACACGAATGTTGACCATCTTCTCCTGCACCTCACTGGACTCACCATTCAGGCCCTGGTTATTGCCGTTCTGATTCTGAGAACTCGCCTGTTGATACTCCTGATCCGCCTTTTCGGCATCCCGAATCATCTGAGAAGCATTTCCCGAACCGCTCTGGTTGCTCTCTTCGCCGTGCTCAGACAATTCCTCTTGACCACTTTGCTCGCCCTGACCGCTTTTGTTGCTGCTTCCATTTCCCATCTGGGAAATGGCTTCCCGAAGTCTGCTATCATCCAGGTTCGCGAGGTCATCATCCGTCTCTGCTGTCTGAGGTTCTGGCGGCGTATCTGCTGGACCAGGTACTGCGTCTGTACCCGATGCAGGATCCTGCAGTTCCGTCTGTGTTGGCTCCTCCTCTGTTGGTACCGGCTGTGGAGCCAACCTCTCTGCAGTCCGATAATCCCGTGCACTAAAGCCAGCGCTGTTTAGGCCGCGAATGATCTGCCGGACAGTGCTGTCAAAGTCATTGGAGGATGTAAGCACATACGATAAGTTTAACGCAGCCTGGGTGTTCTTCGTGGTGTTGGGCAAACGCAAAATGCGGCCTAAGATTTGCTCCACATCCACCAGACTGGTACGGTTGGCCAACGAAGCCAAGATGTAGGCAAAGGGACAGTCCCAGCCTTCCTTGAGTGCATTCACTGTGATGATGTACCGGATCGGACAGTCCCGAGAGAGCAGATTGACATTCTTCAGTTCATTGACGTCGCCGGTCCGGATGGCGATTTGCTCTTCTGGTATACCGGCATCGACAAGCCTATTCTTCAGCAGTGAGAAGGTAGTAGCGTCTTCCTTTCCCTTCGGTTGAGCCTGGAAAAGCGCTATGGGACGAATATACCGCCCGGTTGCCTTCATCTCCTCGTCTGCATATTCTTCCAGCCGATTTCTGAGGTCTATGGCATCAATCAACACGTCCGTCTGACTGTTCCGGTTATACACGATCACCGGGAGCTTTACCATGCTCTCTGCCTTCAACTGCACGGCATCCACATAGGAGATGATGTTGCTGTCCTTTCGCGGCGTGGCAGTGAGATCCAAAACGAAGCAGGGGTTGAAATTCGTCAGCATCTCGAGGCTGAGCTCCGAACGAGCGTGGTGGCTCTCATCCACAATCACCAGCGGTTGCAGCTGGTTGATCACCTGGAATAAGGCGCTTTCCTCTGCCTTCTCGATGGGAAGTTCCGGCTTTCCCAGCATTTTGGCAAACTCAGCGAGGTTGCTGTTCTCCTGATATGCTTTGAGGCCCTCTTTTCCTCTGCCCCGGAAAGAATCGTAGGATAGGACCATAATTGAAAGTTGCTCAGTGACCGCTGTGAT
>CANQII010000080.1 GCA_947623875.1 uncultured Oscillospiraceae bacterium | reverse complement strand
AAAGTAATGGTCGCATCACATGGCCGGCACAAGGTCAAAGACGGGTCAAAGCCGAACTATTACAACTTCTCAGATGGAACAAAGGCTACACCTAAGCAATGCAAGCTGCTTTGCCAAAATACAGGCCTTGTCTTCGTGTGAGATTGGAGTGTAAGGCTGTTTATATCGCTCCAAGATATGTCAAATCCTCTGTAGAGTTAGTGCTTGGGCGAAAATGTACAAGCTAGCCACTTCTGCATGCCTATTTGTACTGCATCAATCGCTCTTAGCTCTGTCCATTAGTAGAATTCAATTTTCTTGGCCTATACGATTTGTCCAGATACCTTGCCTGGTATCGAGAACTCGGGCTATACATGCTTCTCGCCCTAGCCGTACGCAATCATACATACTGCACTCACCCTTTGGGTGAAGACGATCATACAATGCTTTACATTCTATAATGATGTTTCCAGAAAAATAACCTGGTTTGCAACTGCAATAATTCAAATTTGGGTGTAGATATGCATTGATTCAATAGAAAACTATGCGGATCCAGGGGAAAAACAACGATTTGAATGGAGAAGTCTTTCTCCACTGTTGCGACCGGTTCGCATTTTATGAAACCACCATTGGCGAGTGGTCTGTATGGAAGCAACGGAGAGACATCATCTTGGGTACACGGTTCCTGACTGGATGCTGGTGTGGAAATACGCCACGGGTCCAGTCAGGTGCCTTTCTTTTGGGCCTAATTTCACACTGGGTGACCGCGCCATTCGAAATGGCTGCGACCTCATGCTGAAGAACTTCAACGTTGGCACGAATCACGGCTCAGACCAGAAGAGCGCCACGGGCCTCTTGGCCATGCGGCGTGCGGTAAAGAACATCCTGTTCGTGGTGGTGAATAGCCGGGCCTATGCCCCGGAGAACCTGGATACCGGCATGCTGAAGTGGGAGAAGACCCTTCTCCTCCTGAACGCCATCTCCGGGCTCCTCATCCTGGGCCTCGGCGCTCTCAGCGTGCGGACATACCGCCGCAAGAAGAAATCCATATTCGCAACCCAGGGTTGATCACTCCCTCCTTCTTTCCAAAGCGAGACTGCCGGGCCGCTGGGGCCCGGCAGTCTCGCTTTCCTTTGCTGCATAGAAAAAGCCGCCGGGGGCCTGCGGACGCAGGCCCCCGGCGGGGATAAGGCTTATTCCAGCTTGTCCTGGAGGGGGACGCCGTGCAGCATGAGACTGGCCAGCGTGTGGACGATCTCATCCAGATTCTCGGTGTCCTCCTCCGTCCACTCCCGCAGCAGCCCCAGTACGGCGTTGCTGTGGTACCGGATCATGATTTTGAACTGCTCTGGGGTGCAGTTCACATGGAGGTTCAGCTGGGCCGCCGCCCTGGCGAAGAACTTCCGGGTGTACTGGTGCAGCAGCTGCTCCAGTTCCGGGGCGTAGTTGCTGTCCAGACCCCGGTGGATGGAGGGCAGCAGGTGGATGGCGGTTACGAAGAAGCAGCGGAGTCCGTCCTCCAGATCTCCCTGGGCCAGCACCAGCTGCAGGATCTTGTCTCCGTCCTGCTCGATCATCCAGCGGAAGAGCTCCGGGATGTCCTCAAAGTGGTAGTAGAAGGCCTGGCGGGTGATGTGGCACTGCTCCACGATCTCTTTCACGGTGAGCTTCTTCACATGGCGGTCCAGAAGCAGAGTCCTTGTGGCCTCTGCGATGAGGGCTTTGATGTCTTGGGGCATGGGAGGGTCCGCCTCCTTGAAATGGTTCAGGGGATGCTTCAGGGAAAGATGCCGTCCAGGATCTGAATGGCCTCTGCCACACAGTGGTCGTCTGAGGTGAGAATCCTGGCGCCCCACTCTTTCACCTCGGATGCGCAGCTGGGCGGGGCAAAGGGAATGGCGGAGAGGGCCAGCATGGGGATGTCGTTCTGGTTGTCTCCGATGCAGTAGAGGTGCTCCGGCTGAATGCCCAGGTAATTGGCTGCCCAGGCGGCCATGGTGCCCTTGTTGCACCCCTTGGCGGTTACCTCCAGCAGATAGGGATTGCTGAAGATGGCCTCGTAGTCCTGGGACCAGGCCTGGAGGATGTAGTCTTGGGCCCGCTGGAGAACAGGGGTGTCCTGTTCCAGCAGTACCTTGTTCCAGGGCAGGGGCATGTCCGGGATGGCGCACAAGGTATGGGGGCTGCCCACCAGACTGAGATGGCTCTCCGTTACGATGTTCGGGTTGTGCACGTAGATCTCCTCGCCCCGGTATGCCTCCAGGGCCAGCTCCGGGATGTCCCGGCAGAGGGCCTGCATCCGGGCCTTGGTGTCCGGGTGGAGCGTAGAGGAGATCAGATACTGGTGGGTGGTGTAATCGAAGATGGAGGCGCCGTTGGCCAGGATCACCGGGGCATTGATGGTGAGGTGCTCGATCTCGATCTGAGGCGTAAAGGCGGTATAGCCTCTCCCGGTGGCGATGGAGAATCTGCCGCCCTCCCGGACAAAGTACGCTATCGCATCCCGGCTCTCCTGGGAGACCTGGTGGTGCTCGTTATAGAGGGTGGCGTCGTAATCGGAGTAGAAGAGCAGACCGGTGAACTTGCCCACAGCCGGGCCTCCTTTCGGGTGTGATAGGGGGGATAGAAGATCTCAGAGGGCCTTCTTTTCGCCGGCCTGCAGGTCCTCTCCGGTGAGGTACTTCTTCAGGGCGGTCTTGCTGAGCACAGCGAAGACCACAAGACAGATGATCAGGTCCAGGACGATATAGCTGCCGTTATAGGCCAGAGAGTAGATCCAGGGATTGATAAAGGTGAGGCCGAAGAGCTCGGTGGGCACCAGGATCTTGTACACCGTGATGCCGGAGATGAAGTGGATCACAAAGCGGCAGAAGAAGCCCAGGACAGTGGCGGGAACCACCTTGCCCCGGAAGATGCCGCCGATGCCCACCACGCCGAAGGCCACCACATAGTCCAGCAGGATGGACACCCAGCCGTATCCCACGGCGCCCTGGACAAAGACGGAGAGGATGCCGAAGGCGGTGCAGCCGATGAGGCCGTCTTTCAGCCCCCAGCGGATGATGAAGAGGCAGATCGGGATCATCTCCAGGTTCACCGAGCCGCCCTGGGGCAGCTCGAAGAGGGGAGGCAGGTAGCCCAGCACCAGGGCCGCCGCGATGAGCAATGCGCCCTCGGTGAGCATACGGATCTGCAGATGTCTGTTGCGGTTCATTCCAACATGCTTCCTTTCGTGTGTATAAATTCCGCACGGCAGAGAGACGATGCGGTGGACGAAAGGAACGGTACAGCTCTGTAGCCCGATCCACTCCCTACGCCGGCATTGTCCGGATCAGGTATAAGGGTTGCGGGACGGCGTCTTGTCCCGCATCTCAGCCGGGTGATGGCCCCCGGCGCCCCTGTGTGATGGTTGTCTGTTTGCCCTGCGGCAAGGTGCATTGTACACGGATTGGGGAGGGGCTGTCAAGGGAGGGGAGCAGAATTGTAGGATGTGCATGGTTGGGGCGGGGTTGCGAGATGGGGCAGCTGCGGCGGGAAGACGGGGCAAAGCAGAGACCGGGGACAGCCTGGAGCAGGGCAGGGGAGAGGTGGAGCACAGCCGGAAGATGGCATGGATGCGGAGAATTATGTCGAATTGGCGAATACAAACAGACGAGATTGAGATGGATAATACGACCTGCAATCAGCAAGTTAACGATAATCTACTGCTGGAGATAGAAATCTGGAGGGGAAACGCAGTTGGCGAGATGCCAACGCCAAAGACAGAGGCATGGCAGCAGGGTTCCGTGCAGGCAGGCTACCCTATTGTGCAGGACCTTGAGACGGATGCCGGTTCCACTGATAGGCGAGGGCAAAGTCGTCAAAGTACTGCTGCAGCTGTTCCCCGGTGATGCGGTACAGGTTGTCTCCGATGAGGTAGTCGCAGAAGAGCTCCCGGACCCGGCAGAGCTCTTGCCGCCGGGGTCCGGGGGTGCAATCTATGGTGAAGTCCAGAAGCTCCAAGCCGCGCCAGAGGGCCTGCAGCATGCTCTTCTCCTGGTC
This sequence comes from uncultured Oscillospiraceae bacterium, assembly GCA_947623875.1. Lineage (GTDB taxonomy): Bacteria > Bacillota > Clostridia > Oscillospirales > Oscillospiraceae > Enterenecus. Next base: position 7,880 of record CANQII010000080.1, on the reverse strand, counting down.
TTTGTCCTTCCCGTGACGTGCCCTGGCGATCTCGCTTCCGATGTTGCCCATCTTCTCACAGAGGGGCATGCGCTCCCACCGCCCATTGGAGAAGATGGTCCTGTGCTGCACCTGCGGGATCAGCCTCGGATCCATTCTGCCACCACCTCTCGGATCTTCTCCCGGAGGGCCGGGTCCTCCACCGTGCAACTACGATTCCCCTGGTACACCCGTAGGTTGAGCCAGGCATCATAGGTGATAAAGTCCTCCTGCTCTGGATCTCTGCTGAGGGTGATGCCCCAGAGGGAGGTAAGGTTGGAACCATCGTTCAGCAGGAGGGCCTGCAGATCGGCGTGCATCTCAGCATCAATGGCCAGGAGGTGCCGGTCTACATCTACAACGGCTTTCACAATGTCCGGGAAGAAGGCGTCTTCGGGACAGTGTGCCAGATCAGCCCGGGAGATGGTGTGGTTCAAGATAGGCATTGGAAGCTCCTTTCGGTGAATGGTGAGGGGTTCAGGCTTGGCTGGAGAAGGGCAGGGGAGAGGCTGAATTATGTCGAACTGACGAATACAGATGGGCGAGATCGGTGTAAATGATACGATTTGCAATCACAAAGTTAACAATAATTGACCTCGAGAGTGGCTGGGCACCCGGTGTGTGTGGAAGATTGGCAGCGGTACCAGTGCCAGTAGAGACAGGCCGGTGAGACAACATGCCGCGAGACGGGGAACCCGCCTCGCAACAATGATGATTCTGGGGGTTAGCGCCTCACGCTGCCGGCACATCCGGCGGGGATACCCGGGGAAGATCGCCCCAGTTGTCTGGATAGATCAGCCGGCTGTATGGGATCCGCTCTGCCTGGTATAGGCGCTGTGCATACCTTGGTTCTCCGCACGCTCTCCGGTATGTGGCGATCACCCAATAGCAGTCCCGGACCCTCCAGCGGACATCCCCCTCCAGAAGCTCATCGGGGATGTATCCGCCGCTGCCGGTGAAGTCCCGGATCCCCAGAGCCCACTGGGGCTTGCCGGTCTGCTCCGAGGGCAGGAGCAGCGGATGACCGCTTTTCCAGTTGCCGATCCGCCGTATAGACAGGTCCGGCTGGACAAATGCCTGGCGGAGCGCCCGCAGCTTCTGCTGGGGAAATCGGCCCTCCGGGATTGTGATGGCGGAATCTTTGAGATGGCTGTCCATGCAGGCATTGAAAAAGGTCTGGGCGGACCAGGTGAGATCGGTAGCCGTGAGGCCGGTGAGACTCTGAAATGCGCTGGCGGGGAAGGAGACCTCCAGAGAGAACACATGCTTGTGCTTGTCTGTGGCCACAAAGAGCAGCTGGCTGCCTGCAAAGTGCTGCCGGTACTGCTTGGCAGCGGAGACGGCGATGCGGGCCGTCTCCGAGGGATAGAAGTGTTTTGCCATGGCATGCCCCTTTCCCTGGAAGTGGGATCTCCGGAAATATTCGAAGGGAGACTACAACACCGCAGAGCTGTTCGCCTCCCTTCCAGACAGGTCTTATCGCCGTCCGCCGGCCCTCCAGCCCTCAGTCTGGCTCACCTCTCGGGTTTTCCGCGGCCCGCCCGCCTTCCAGCCCTTGCGTCTGGATTTGTACTCTGATATTAGGCGCCTGCCCGCCAGCGGAATGCCGTCCGCTTTCCGGGGAATAGTATAAGGGAAATTGGGAAGGCTGTCAAGCATAACACGGGAAGAATTTTGCATCATGGAGATTTGCTGAGTACGATGAGAATTGCGTTACGCTGTAGAGCAGATGTATTACAATTGAAGTACAAAAATTACGATTCAATAGCAATGTATTACCCTCCGTGGAAATGGGCTGGTTGTACCGTTTGCAGCCGCATCTGAGACCACCGCTGTTACCTTGCCGGGAGCTTGGAAACAACGGCAGGAGGCGGTGTCAGAATTGTAACCAATTTGGAGAGGCAGACTTTGTAACGGTTGTAACACTTTTCTCCTTCACAGTCTTGCTGCTGTCTGACTTGCAACCCTTTGATACCGCACTCTGCGGCAGACAGACCGGCAAAAGAGGGGGTATGAGGGGATTGAGAGTGGTGTGAATCGGTTTCTCAAAGGGTCTTGGAGATGGAGAGAAGGTCGAATGCGGGGGAAACCGTGAAAACGGCGGTGAAAAATCTGTGAATTTTCGAAAATTGGGGCTTGACGGGGCCGGGAAAGCGTAGTACTATACGGGTTACAGGATTGTAACTTTTGAATCCGGTTTGAAACCGGCCTGTCATTACAATGAAACCAACCGCCTCCGGGCGATACACTGAGGAGATGACCCCAATGAACAGGAAGATGGAGGGACAGGAAAACACCACTGTCCAGTCCTGGAAGCAAAAGCTTGCTCACACCGGTCTGGCGGTCAAGGATAAGCTCCAGCTCTTTCACGAGCGGATGGCGAATCATCCTGTCTCTCCGCTTTTGTATGTAACAATTGCCACCGTACTGGCCGGCTCCCTGGCCTTCGGTAGCATGATCCAAAACGCCCAGGGCGTTGCGGCGGTCGACGATGCCATGGCAGATGTCCCTGCCGTGGCCAGCTACGCCAGCACCGCCAGAGTGGGCGCCGGCATCCTCCCGGTGGCAAGAGCGCTGGATGTAGAGGCTGAGGCCGAGGCTGACATCCCCGCCATGGCAAGAGCGATGGCAGACGCAGCTCCGGTTGGCCAGACGGCATACGCCCTGCAGGTAAACGGCGAGACTGTGGGGTACGCCGAGACCGAGGAAGAGATCTATCAGATGCTGGACGAGGCCGCACAGCCCTGGCTGCCCGCCGGCACCGTCTCCTATGACTTCGTGGAAGATGTGGCCGTCTCTGAGGTAGAGCTTCCGGCAGACGCTACTGTGGATGCAGCAGCCCTGCACGATCTCTTGAACAACCTCCGCAGCGAGAAGTCCGTGTACACCGTACAGGCCGGCGACACCTTCCTGGGCATCGCCCAGAAGCTCAACATGAGCTCCGATGATCTCATCGCCATGAACCCGGACCTGGATGTGAACCGCATCTATGTGGGCAACGAGCTGGTGTATCAGCAGGCGATCCCCTATCTGTCTGTCCAGGCAGTGGCCAACAAGACCTACAGCGTCACCGAGAAGAGCCCTGTGACCTATGAGGACAACAACACCATCTATGTGGGCGAGACCAAGACCAAGTCTGAAGGCGTGGACGGCATCTCCGTCGTGACCGCCAATGTTACATACACCAACGGCGTCGAGGTAGAGCGGGACGTCATCGCCACCGAGAAGATTCGGGATACCACCGCCACCGTGGTGTACAAGGGCACCAAGGCCAAGCCCGCCCCCGTTGCCACCGTGAAGACCACCAGCACCAGCACCGTGGCCGGCTACTACACCACTCCCGCTACCACCGCTCCCTGCGCCACCAGCAACTTCATCTGGCCGGTGCACGGACTGCTCACCTGCTACTTCGGCGGGCTCTACGGCCACAATGGCATTGACATCGCCTGCGCCTGCGGAACCCCCATTCTCGCTGCTGAGGCCGGCACTGTGATCCAGGCCTCCTGGTCCACCTCCTACGGCAACCTGGTTGCCATCCAGCATGACAGCGGAATCGTCACCTACTATGCCCACTGCTCCGCCATGTACGTGACCGTGGGCCAGAGAGTTGCCCAGGGCGAGACCATCGCCGCGGTTGGCATGACGGGCTATGCCACTGGCTTCCACCTCCACTTCGAGGTGCGCATCAACGGCGTGCGCCAGAACCCCCTGAACTACCTGCCCGCTTAATCAACCTTTACGGACCATCTTTTCTTTCTTTTGCCCCGGCTTCGGCCGGGGCGCTTTTTATCCTGCGGTGCCCGCAGGATACCCTGAGCATTGTATTGCAATAGACATACAGCTGCTCACCGATGTCTCACTCTTGTCCTACAAACCGCAGAAACCGGCCTCGGATTTTCCTGTTTCCGGCTGTTTCACCGGCCAAACCCCGCAGAATCACGAAATATAGGCCGTTTCCGGGCACGTTTCCGGCTGTTTCACAGAAAAGTTGGGAATCCGTGAAATTTTCCTTTACTTCCGGTTAGAATTATGGTATTCTACCAATCGCCTGTTTGGCACCCCGCACGCTTAGTTCCGGGATTTGCGCCTGATGTTCAGGGCCACACCCGCCCGCTACTCAGCCGCTGGGGAAAGTATTGAAAGGTGGAAAAATACCATGATCCGCAAAGATGAAAAAACGGCCGTCATCGAGGCCAACCGCACCCACGACACCGACACCGGTTCTCCGGAAGTCCAGATCGCCATCCTCACCGCCCGCATCAACCAGCTCACCGATCACCTCCGCGTGCACATTCACGACAACCACAGCCGCCGCGGCCTCTATAAGATGATCGGCCAGCGCCGCAAGATGCTGGACTATCTGGCCCGCAAGGACATCGAGCGCTACCGCGCAATCATCGCAAAACTGGGCATCCGCAAGTAATACTGCAGCCAGGGTGGTGCGGCGTCTTCGCCGTGCCACCCTTTTCGCGCCCAATCAGTGACCCGGCCCACTTTTAGCAGTTGAACATGGGTCTTGCCAACAGGCGGGGCCTGTGTTCAAATGCTAAATGTGGGCGACCCCGGAACGGTTCCGGACCAACAAAAGACATTCAAAGGAGTGCAACCCATGTCAACTGTGATCACCCACAAGCAATTCCCCAACCGCAGACTGTATGAGACCACCGTTGCCGGCAGACCCCTGTCCATCGAGGTGGGCAAGGTAGCCGAGCTGGCCAACGCCTCTGCTGTAGTGCGGTACGGCGAGACCACCGTGCTGGTGGCCGTCACCGCAAGCCCCCGTCCCAGAGACGGCATCGACTTCTTCCCCCTGTCCGTGGACTTCGAGGAGAAGCTGTACGCCGTAGGGCGCATCCCCGGCTCCTTCCTCCGCAGAGAGGGTCAGCCGAGCCTGCCCGCCGTTCTGGCAAGCCGCCTCATAGACCGCCCCATCCGTCCTCTCTTCCCCACAGACCTCCGCAATGACGTAGTGGTGTCCTGCACCGTGCTCAGCGTCGACTATGACTGCTCCCCGGAGATCACCGCCCTCATCGGCGTGTCCGCCTGTCTGTCCTATTCCGACATCCCCTGGAACGGCCCCATCGGCGCCGTTGAAGTGGGCTATGTGGACGGCAAGATCGTCATCAACCCGGACCAGGCCCAGCGCAAGGTGTCCCAGATGGACGTCACCGTGGTGGCCACCGAGAAGAAGGTTGTCATGATCGAGGCCGGCGCCAAGGAGATCCCCGATGACATCATGTATGACGGCATCGTGATGGCCCACGAGGAGATCAAGAAGCAGGTGGCGTTCATCAACGGCATTACCGCCGAGATCGGCAAGCCCAAGTTCGAGTACGAACACGCAGACTTCAACCAGGAGCTCTTTGACGATATCGTGGCCAACTTCATGGACGAGGCCAAGAACGCCATGGACACCGATGACAAGAATGTCCGGGAGACCCGCTGGAACGCCATGATCGATCACTGGCACGAGAAGTATCTGGAGCAGTACCCCGACATGGACAAGTACTTGGAGGAGTTCACGTACAAGTTCCAGAAGAAGATCGTCAAGGCCTGGCTGCTGGAGGGCCACCGGGTGGACGGCCGCGCCAAGAACGAGATCCGTCCTCTGGCCGCTGAAGTGGGCGTGCTGCCCCGGGTCCACGGCTCCGGCCTCTTCACCCGCGGACAGACCCAGGTCCTCTCCGTTTGCACCCTGAACACCCTGGCCGCCACCCAGAAGCTGGACACCATCTGGGAAGAGACCGAGAAGCGCTATATGCACCACTACAACTTCCCCGGATACTCCACCGGCGAGGCCAAGGCCAGCCGCTCCACCAACCGCCGCGAGAAGGGCCACGGTGCCCTGGCCGAGCGGGCTCTGGAGCCGGTGCTCCCCTCTGAGGAGGAATTCCCCTATGCCATCCGTGTGGTGTCTGAGGTTCTGAGCTCCAACGGCTCCACCTCTCAGGGCTCCATCTGCGGCAGCACCCTGGCTCTGATGGACGCCGGCGTGCCCATCAAGGCCCCGGTGGCCGGCATCTCCTGCGGCCTCATCCAGGACGACGACGGCTCCTTCACCACCTTCATCGACATCCAGGGCGTGGAGGACTTCCACGGCGAGATGGACTTCAAAGTGGCCGGCACCAAGGCCGGTATCACCGCCATCCAGATGGACCTGAAGAACGACGGCCTTACCCACGAGATCATCAAGCAGGCCCTGGAGATCACCCGGGACGCCCGCTATGCCATCCTGGACGAGATCATGCTGCCCTGCATCTCCGCACCGCGTCCCGAGGTGAGCCGCTGGGCACCCAAGATGCTCACCATGAAGATCGACCCGGACAAGATCCGTGAGGTCATCGGCAAGGGCGGCAGCGTCATCCAGAAGATCGTGGCCGAGTCCGGCGCCGAAGTGGACATCGACGAGGACAACAGCGGCACCATCCGCATCGCCTCCCCCAACGCAGAGTCCTGCGAGATCGCCAAGAAGATGATCGAGTCCATCGTCTTCGTGCCTGAGGTGGGCCAGATCTACTACGGCAAGGTAGTGCGCATCCTGCAGTTCGGGGCCTTCGTAGAGCTGGCGCCGGGCAAGGACGGCATGGTCCACATCTCCAAGCTCACCAACCACCGGGTAGCCAAGGTGGAGGACGTGGTGAACATCGGCGACATGGTCTGGGTGAAGGTGACCGACATCGACGAGAAGGGCCGCGTGAACCTCTCTATGAGAGACGCCATGCGCGAAGTGGAGCGGGACAAGAAACCCCGCTGAGCGATAACCGAATACGCATTATCAGGACGGCAGAGCAGAGCGCTCTGCCGTCTTTTTTACTGCCCGGAATCGGATCCGGGGCAGACGGAACGCATGCTGTGGGTGCGGTGGGGATGCACCCAGTGGGAGGAAATATAAAATCCGAATTCGCCCGGTGGGGTGCTTGCATATCGGAAGCAGTGTGGTACAATGAGAGATGGGTGACGTAATTAAAATACTTATTGATAAGGAGGCGCACTGCATATGAGAGTATCGAAAATCCTGGAGCAGCTGGCGGAGGGCGGCACAGGCACCACGATGGCCTGCAAAGAGGTGGGGTCGGAGATCCCGGAGGACGTCTATGAGACCATTTGCGCTCTTTCCAACCGGGAGGGAGGACATCTGTTCCTGGGCGTGAAAGAGGATGGACAGGTTGTGGGCATACCAGAGGATCGGGTAGAGTGGTTCCAGAGGCAGATTGAGGACACGGTCCGGGACGAGAAGAAGATGACGCCTGCGCTGGAGCTGTTCACGGCCTGCTATGAGGCGGACGGGAAGCGGTTCCTCTACCTTGAGGTGCCCGTATCCGAGGATGCGGTCCGCTGGAGGGGAGCGTTCTGGGACCGGAGCGGGAACTGCAACCGGGACATCACAGACTTCTCGGAGGATGTGCTCCGTCTCTTGCTGCGCAAGAGCCGCAAGTCCTACACAGACACCGTGACCCGCGTTGGCATCCAGGACCTGCGCCACGATCTCATAGACCGTGCCCGTCTCATGACAAACCGCCGCACCCAGGATCACCCCTGGAAGCACATGTCTGATGAGGAACTGCTCCGGGATGCGGGCCTGCTGCGGAGAGATGCCTATGAGGGTTTCGAGGGCATCACCATTGCTGGCATACTGCTCTTCGGCGAGGACAGCACCATCCGGTCTGTATTGCCCCGGTACAGCACGGACGCCATCTTCCGGGTCTTCAACCTGGACCGCTATGACGACCGGGATGTGGTGGAGACCAATCTGCTGGACGCCTTTGACAGGCTCTTGTGGTTTGGACAGAAACACCTGAACGATCCCTTCTGCCTGGAAGGGTGTATTCGGGTGAGCGCACGAGACCGCATCCTCCATGAGG
>CANQII010000079.1 GCA_947623875.1 uncultured Oscillospiraceae bacterium | reverse complement strand
GTACTGGCAAAGCCCAGGGCATTGCTGAGCTGCTGTGCGCCGTAGGACCGGGACCAGGCGTAGCCGGAGAAGTCCAGCTCGTCCTCAAAGGGGTCCAGCTTCTCCACGAGGTAGGGATACTGGGTCTGGGGCGTGCCGAACACCGCCGAGGAGTTCATGGTGGCGCCGCCGTTGGAGGAGTAGTAGGTGCAGCTGGCGTACTTCCCGTCGTAGAGGGCCACCACGCCGCTGGTCTCATCCACCGCCTGGTCCGTCTTCTCGCTGGCCGCGCTGAGGCCGGAGTAGGCCTGGCAGTCCACGGTGGTGCAGACATCAAAGTGATAGGCCTTGTGGTTGTTCTTCTTCTCCAGCACGTAGGTCCGGGCGCACACCGCCTGGGCCTTCAGGGCCTCCATGGGGAAGGCGGAGCCCATCTCGGTGGGCACCACGCCTTTCACGTAGTCGTCCACGGGGATCATGTTCACGATGGTGAGGTTTCCCCCGCCGATCCGCTCATAGCGGAACCCGCCGTACCAGCGGTTGTTGCTCATCACCCAACTGGGATTGAAGAGGGTGATGCACTTCTGGCCGCTGAGGTCCTTTCTGGGTTTCACACCCAGGCCGGTGCCCTGTCCCAGGTCATCGAACTGGAAGAGGATCCGGTTGGTGCCGGTGGCCACCACATTGGCGGAGTAGATGGAGCTGCCGGTGATGGTGGAGCCGGCAATGCCCAATGCGGCATTCTGCTGGGCCGCCGCCTGATCGGTGCCGTAGGCGCCGATCCGCACCCGCCAGCGGCCGCCCACCCAGGCCGGGAAGCCCTCGGCGTAGGCGGAGGCCACCTTCTGGGCCTCGGCAAAGCTGCTGAAGTACTGAGGCAGCTGGATATGGACCGAGCCGATGCGCACCGCCGCGCTGCTGTACAGCTCCTCATGATAGCTGGTATAGCCATTATAGGGGCCGTAGCCCACGTTGGTGGTCTTGGCAATGGACACCGATGTCTCATCCGTGTAGCCCAAGGGGATGAAGTTGTTGTTGTCGTCATAGTAGCCCAGCCAGAAGCCGCTGCCGATCTCGTTGATCAGGTTGGCGGCGTCTGGGGCGCCGTTGCCAAAGCAAATGCCGATGCGTACAATGGTACCGCCGATCCGCTGATAGACGTCCTGGGGCTCTGCGGCCACCATGGCCTGGACCGCCGCATCCGGGCCCATGTCTGCGGGAGGCTCCGTCACCGGGACGGTGGGCAGCGGGATCTGGGTAGGGGTAGGCGTGGGCGCCGCGGTGGGCGCCGCAGACGGCGCGGCGGAGGGCATCCCAGACTCCGCCGGTGCCCCAGACGGTGTCTCCGTGGGCGGGACAGACTCCCCTGGGAACATGGGCTGCGGGGTCCCTGCCGGGGTGGGTTCCGGTGCCGGCGTGCCCTCCGGCCAGAAGGACGGATCTACCTGGATGTCCCCGGGATTGGAGGGCTCCGGTGCCGGGGTTTCCAAGGTGGACGCTGAGGTTGAAAATGGGACCGTAAGGCCGCCAATCAGGCAGATTGCCAGCAGAAAGGCTGCAATTTGCACGAATTTCCGTATCATATGCTCTCTCCATTTCTCCACGCTGGAGTGGGTTAGAAATTGACACTTTAGCGCGATAATGCTATCATAACAGGACATGGGCAGTGTCCGTTGAAAAGCAGATCTTCCCCATTATACCGCATGTGATGCAACGGATGCAACCGTTGTAACAGAAAATTCTCAAAGTTTTCAGGAGGCATTCCGAATGGAACAGTTTCGCGTAGGTGTCATCGGCGCCACCGGCATGGTAGGCCAGCGCTTTGTCACCTTGATGGAAAATCATCCCTGGTTCCACCTCACCGTAGTGGCAGCCAGTCCCCGCTCCGCCGGGAAACGATATGAAGACGCCGTGGCAGGCCGCTGGGCCATGGAGACCCTGATCCCCGAGATGGCCAAGGACCTCATCGTCATGAACGCCGAGGCGGACGTTGAGAAGATCGCCGGCATGGTGGACTTCGTCTTCTCCGCTGTGGATATGAAGAAGGACCAGATCAAGGCCCTGGAAGAGGCCTATGCCAAGGCCGAGTGCCCTGTGGTGTCCAACAACTCCGCCCACCGCTGGACCCCCGATGTCCCCATGGTGATCCCCGAGATCAACGCAGACCACATCGCCGTCATCGAGCATCAGCGGCAGCGCCTGGGTACCACCCGTGGCTTCATCGCTGTCAAGTCCAACTGCTCCATCCAGAGCTACGTCCCCGCCCTCACCCCGCTGCTGGGCTGCGGCATCGAGAAGATCCTGGTGTGCACCTATCAGGCCATCTCCGGCGCCGGCAAGACCTTTGAGACCTGGCCTGAGATGATCGATAACCTGATCCCCTATATCGGCGGCGAGGAGGAGAAGTCCGAGCAGGAGCCGCTGAAGGTGTGGGGCCACATCGAGAACGGCGTGATCGTCAATGCCGACAAGCCCTCCATCACCGCCCAGTGCCTGCGGGTGCCCGTGTCCAACGGCCACACCGCCGCGGTGTTCGTCACCTTCCAGAACAAGCCCACCATGGACGAGATGAAAGCCGCCTGGGCGGGTTACGCCGGACGGGCCCAGGAGCTGAATCTGCCCTCCGCCCCAAAGCAGTTCCTCCACTATTTCGAAGAGGACAACCGTCCCCAGGCCAAGCTGGATCGCAATCTGGAGGGCGGCATGGCAGTCTCCATCGGACGCCTGCGCCCGGACACCCAGTACGATTATAAGTTCGTCTCCCTGTCCCACAACACCCTGCGCGGTGCTGCCGGCGGCGGCGTGCTGCTGGCAGAGCTGCTCTGCGCCGAGGGGTACATCACCCATCGGAACTAATCGAGAAAGGTTGATAAGCACATGAGGACACCCGTCTTTACCGGTTCCTGCCCCGCACTGGTAACGCCTTTCGGGGAGAACAATGCCATTGATTACGATGCCTTTGGCCGCCTCATCGATGCCCAGATTGAAGCGGGTGTGGACGCCGTCTGTGTCTGCGGCACCACCGGTGAGTCCGCCACCATGTCCATCCGGGAGCACATCGCGGCTGTAGAGTTCTGCGTCAAGCGCGTCAATCACAGGGTAAAGGTCATCGCCGGCACCGGCAGCAACGACACCACCGCCGCCGTCTACCTGACCCAGCACGCTCAGGACTCCGGCGCCGATGCCGCCCTTTTGGTCACCCCCTACTACAACAAGGCCAGCCAGACCGGCCTCATCCGCCACTACGAGTATATCGCCGAGCGCACGGAGCTGCCCCTGATCCTCTATAACGTGCCCTCCCGCACCGGCATCACCTTCACCGCGGAGACCTACAAGACTCTCGCCGCCGATCCCCGGATCAACGGCGTAAAAGAGGCCAGCGGCAACTTCTCCCTTCTGGCCCACACCCGTTTCCTCTGCCCGGACGACTTCTACATCTGGTCTGGCAACGATGACCAGGTGGTGCCCATGATGGCCCTGGGCGCCAAGGGCGTGATCTCCGTGGCCTCCAACATCATCCCCGAGGTGATGGTGAAGATGAGCCACCTCTGCCTGGAGAACGACTTCGCCGCCGCCAGCGAGCTGCAGATCAAGTATATGGACCTCATCGACGCCCTCTTCATCGAGGTGAACCCCATCCCCATCAAGGCGGCTATGAACCTGCTGGGCATGGACGCCGGCTCCCTGCGTCTCCCTCTCTGCGAGATCTCCCCCAAGAACCTGGAGACCCTGCGCTCCGCCATGCAGCGGATGGGCCTTCCCGTGTAAGCGAGGTCCCCTATGCAAAAGATAATCATCTCCGGCTGCTGCGGCCACATGGGCAAAGTGGTGGCCGCCATCTGCGCCAACGATCCGGATGTAGAGGTAGTGGCCGGTTTCGATCTCATGGCCCAGCCCATGGACTTCCCCGTGTTTGCCAACCCTGCAGACTGCACCGTGGCAGCGGATGTGGTGATCGACTTCTCCCACCCCAGCGCTCTGGGTCCCCTTCTGGCCTACTGCGTAGAGCACAAGATGCCCATCGTTCTGGCCACCACCGGATATTCGGACGCCCAGCTCACCACCATCCGGGAGACCGCAGAGCAGATCCCCATCTTCCGCTCCGCCAACATGTCTCTCGGCATCAACGTGATCATGGACCTGGTAAAGAAGGCGGCCTCCCTCCTGGGCGAGTCCTGGGACGTCGAGGTGGAGGAGCGGCATCACCGCCGGAAGCTGGACGCCCCCAGCGGCACCGCCCTCATGCTGGCTAAGGCCGCTGCAGACGGCCTTCCCTACCAGCCGGAGTATGTGCTGGACCGGCACAACACCCGGAAACCCCGCGGCAGCCACGAGATCGGCATCTCCTCCCTCCGGGGCGGCACCATCGTAGGCGAGCACACCGTGATGTTTGCAGGGAGAGACGAGGTCATCGAGATCTCCCACCACGCCGCCAGCCGGGAGATCTTCGCCAACGGCGCCGTGCAGGCCGCCAAGTTCCTCACCCAGGTGGAGCACCCCGGCCTGTACGACATGCAGGACCTGGTACAAAAGCTGCAGTAAAGGGCATCTACTTCACAGCATTTGAAAAGACCGCACACCGGCGATTCGGTGTGCGGTCTTTCTTCATGGTTTGGGGATCTTGAGAGGGGCGATCTGCTTACACGGCGGGACCTGTCCCCTCGGTGCCGGGGTCTGTCTCGCCCTCTCCCGGGTCTGATCCCGCGGAGCCGGGCTCCCCGGGATCCCCATTGGGATCGGTGTTTTCCGTGCCGGGGGCTGCACCGGGATCGGTCTCCTCAGTACCAGGCTCCGTGGTCTCGGTTCCAGAATTGGTCTCATCCGTTCCTGGTTCCGTGGTCTCGGTACCCGGATTGGTCTCGTCTGTGCCGGGCTCTGTGGTCTCGGTGCCCGGATTGGTCTCATCTGTACCGGGCTCCGTGGTCTCCGTTCCCGGCTCGTTCTCGTCTGGGCCGGCTTCAGACGGGTCCACCCCGGCTGTGGTGGGATCGGGATCTTCCTCCTGCAGCTCCGGAATCAGACTCAGCTGGTTGCGCTCCAGGGCGGCGGAGCGGACGATGATAGCGGCGCCTTCTGCCCGGGTAAGGGCTTTGCCCGGATTCAGTCTGCCATAGCTGCCGCTGATGACGCCCAGGGCCACCATGTTCTCCACAAACGGTCTCGCCCAATCGGAGACGGTGTCGCCGTCCTCGAAGATGGAGAGGTCTGCTGTGGTCTCGCTCACCAGGATCTTGCCCATCATGGTCATGGCCATCTCTCTGGTGATGGAGGCATTGCCGTCCAGGTAGAGGCCGCCGTCTGCCTTCACAGAGCCGCCTACGATGCCCAGGGCGTACATGGCCTTCACGTCAGCGAGGGCCCAGTCCGGCACCTGATCCGCGTCTACAAAGGGCAGTTCCACATCGGCATAGAGGCTGGTGTCCTCACCCAGCATGTGACTCAGCATGACTAGCAGCTGCATACGGGTCATGTTGTCGTTGGGATGGTAGGTGAAAGAGCCGTCTGCCTCCTGGATGCCTGCGCTCATACCGGCCTGGTAGAGCTCGGTGATGTAATCCGAGGCCCAGTGGTCTTTGTCCACATCCATAAACGGATCGCCCCGGTCTACCTGTACATGGATCGTGACGGATTGGCCGCCCACGCTCACGGAGATGTCTCCCGAGGTGTTCACGCCGGCGGCGGTAAAGCAGCCCTCGGCATCGATGGTGCCCACCGCCTCATCGGCAGTCCACTCCGCATCCACATCGTCCATGGCCACCACGAGGTTCTTCCAGAGGGGCCGCAGGGTGAAGTTCAGCACCTCGCCCGGGGACACCTTCAAACTGCTCTGGAGAGGCAGTCCGTCCTCCCGGCGCATGGAGAGACCGGTGAGGCTGTCCACAATCTTCACCGGGATGCTGGCCCCGGAGGCAGTTACCGTGTAATCGCCGGGGGTCTTGCCGGCGGTGTACACCGCCTCATAATACTTGGGTTCCGGCGTGGGTGTGGGGGTGGGTTCCGGGGTCTCCGAGGGCTCCGGCGTCTCGCTGGGCTCAGGAGACTCTGTGGGCGCCTCGCTTTCCGTGGGCTCCGCACTCTCACCGGGTTCTGTGCTCTCGGAGGGCTCCATGCTCTCTGTGGGCTCGGTGGATTCATAAGGGTCTGTAGATTCATAGGGGTCTGCGCTATCTACGGGCTCGGTGCTTCCGAAGGGATCGGGGGTATCCACGGGTTCCGTGCTTCCGAAGGGATCGGGGGTATCCACAGGCTCAGTGCTCCCGAACGGATCCGGTTCCGTGCTCGCATAGGGATCGGTGCTTGCATAGGGATCGGACGCACCGGGCTCTACGCTCTCAGAGGTCTCGGGGTCATAGCCGGGATCCCCTTCCATGCCCATGGGATAGGCCATGGCGGCAGGATCTGCATCAGGCTCCGTGCTCTCACCGGGCTCCGTTGCATCCGGGTCCTCGCTCTCCTCCGGTTCCGGGGTGGGCTCCGGCGGGATGTACCAGGCGATGGTGCCGCCGTCCGCTCCCCAGGTGGGCTCTGCCATGTCTGGGGCGGTTCTGCCGTACTCGTCATAGGGGTATGCCTTGAAGTGGGCGGTGGCCCCGGCGTACACGATCTGATTGGCGGCCTCGATGTGGTATCCAGACTTGCCCATCATGGGCTTCTCCGGATCCGCCACCAGGAAGATGCAGGTGCTCACGTCCCGCTCTTTGCCGTCTGAGGGGTTGTTATCAATGGTAAAGACATCGCTGCTGGGAACGGTGGAGCCCACGGTGGTGGAGCCGCCGCCGTCCAGGGCCACTGCGGTGACGCAGCCCAGCTCAATGAGCCGCTCTGCCACCTGCCGGTACTGGGCACCCACAGAGTGGCCAGCCCGGCGTCCATCGATGGCGTAGAAGACGATGCTGCCGTCTTTCTTGATGCCCACTGCGGTGTAGGGGTTGAACCGCTCGGTGAGCTTATCCACCTGTTTGGCCACTTCCCCGTTCTCCACCAGCATGTAGAGGGCAGAGAGGCCGCACACGGCGTCTGTCCAGTCTTTGCTGCCACCGGAGAGGGAGACGGTTACGGTGTCCCCTTCCTCCAAAGCCAGGAGGTTCTGGAGGAGGTTATCGTTCTCAATGCAGTTGGCATAGAGCATGAAGCAGCCCTCGGGGATCTCCGGCTCATAGGTCTGGTCCGGATCCCGGGAGTCCACCGGATCGGACTGGACCACCATGCCGATGGTGCTGTTCATGGAGAGCACCGCCTCGGCCACGATAGGCTTTACGATCACGGAGACGCTGTGGGTGGTGCTGTCCTCCCGGACGCGGTCGTAATAGTCCGGGCTATAGAGATAGAGGCCGCTGGAGGCATGTCCGCTCTCGGGAAGCCGGTAGCAGTTCATGCCAGCCATCTTCTTGGTGTAGGTCTTCTCCCCCACCTGCCAGGAGGCCTCCAGGGTGAGGACGCTGTCGTCCACAAAGACGCTGCCGTCCCGCTTGAAGCCCAGCATATAGGCGTTGTATGCATCCATGGCCTTTAGCTCGCCGCCGCTGTACACGATACCAACAACGGTGCCGTTGGAGTTGAAGAAGCCGCCGTTGATGCCGGCCACCACCCGGTATCCCTGTTCTGTCAGCGCCTCAGCGGAGACGGAGAGAGGATCCCAGTTGGCCACATGCTCGCCGTAGTAGACCATGGGCTTTACGGCCACGCCGGGGGTGTAGTCTATGTAGTACTCGGTACGAAGGTCCGCCTTGGAATCGGACCAGAGCCGCCCGGTGGTGAGGGTTACCCCTTCCGCCAGACGGACCGGGTTGTCTACCAGTTCCCAGCCCAGAGCCAGTGAGGCGCTGGCCGGGGGAAACAGTCCAATCAGCATCACAAGAGCCAAAAGCGCTGCGCCCATGCGATGCTGCCAATTGTGTTTAGCCATGTGTTCCTCCTTATCATAAATCGCTCAAATCAACAAATCGAACCGCTGCAACGCCGCTTATGATACCACAATCTGATGGGGGATTCAATGAAAACGGTGTGAACACTGGAAGAAATACCTGGAAACCGGTATCCAATCTCGTTGCAGATTGCACAAAAGATGGGAAATGGGTCAAGGGCTGTCCATGCCGTCCGCACATCTGTCCGCAAGGACCGGACAAGTCTGGAAGAGACCGGCACCGCCCATCGGTGCCGGTCTCTCTCGGTTTCTCACTTGAATTCGATGCGCTCCACCCAGACCGCCGGAATGGTAATGGTATTTCCCATCACCGCCTTGTACGAATACGTCCCCAGTGAGATGCCGTAGATCACGATCACGTCATCCTCCAGCAGACGGACATCCAGGATAGAGGGATCATAGCCGCAGTAGATCACGTCATCATAGCCGCCACTGGTGGCGAGGCGGATGTCGTTCTCATCGTCCCCTTCCATCACCTGCAATACTGTGCCAGTGAACTTCACTTTCTTGCCCTCGTACTGCTCCGGGTTGCGGGCCAGTTGATTGTATGTGATGCCTGTTTCGTAGCCCTTGGCCTCTTCCGCCAGACGGGCTGCCTCTTCTTCCTCTTTGCGGCGCTGCTCCTCGGCTTCCCGCTCGGCCTTGGCCTTGTCCGCATCTTCCTGGGCCTTCCGGGCTGCCTCTTCTGCCTCGATCCGCTCCTGCTCGGCCCTTGCGATCTCCGCCTTCCGCTCCTCCTCTGTGAGGATGGCGAAGTCTGCGGTCTCCTCCTTGTATGCATCGTACTCTTTCTGCACATTCTGGAGGTCTGCCTTTACATCGTCCAGCTCTCCCTGCAGGTCCTCCTTCTCCTTCTGCAGGGCATCCCGTTCCGTCTGGAGGGCGTCCCGCTCCGCCTGGATCTCATCCCGCTCCTTCTGCAGAGCATCCCGCTCGCCGGTGAGGTTGTCCTTCTCCAGCTGCAGGTCCACATTGGCCTGGGAGAGGGTGTCCCGCTCCGCCGCCAGGCTGTCATAGGAAGACTGGGAGACGCCGCAGCCGGAGAGCAGCAGCGCCAGGGCCAGCAGCAGCGCGCCGCACCGCTTGATCTTGTTGCACATATTGGTTCCTCCTCGTTTCTCTATTGGGAGACAGAATCCTCTCTCCCTTGTCCGGCGAAACCATTATAAATGCAGACAAAAATCCCTGCAATACGGCAATTTTGAGGTGTCGGCCTGGGCCGACACCTCAAATGCCATAACTTGTTGTAAGAACGAACTTGAGACTCTCAGTGAACCCAGCGGTCCAGCTCCGAAAGGTCCGGCTCTTCGAACAGCGCTTCCATCTTGTCCGCCAGGCCCTCATCCACAGGATAGGCCTCTTCCGTTCCTGCAGCCACCGCCGCATTCCGGGCCGCGATCCAGCCCTCCCGCACCTCCTCAGGCGGATCGATATAGACCATCTCGGTGAGAAAACCCCTCTCCTGGAAAAAATGCCGGGCCCATTCCCTGCTGCGGCGAGTCCAGAAGCCCCAGTCCAGCACCACGGAGATGCCAGTACTCAGGATCTCCGCTGCCTTTTCGAAGAGGTATCCCTGCAGCCGACTGGTGAGCATATCATGGGCCTCCCCGGCGTTGGTGCCGTAGAGAGCCAGCATGATCTCATCCACCGAGAGCAGCACGGCATGCTCTGCCTGCACCAGCGTCCTGGCATATTGGGTCTTGCCGCTGCAGAGCTTCCCGCAGAGCAGATACGCTGTTGGCTTCATTAGCCTGTCCCTCCTTTGAAATTGCCCGTATCCGCCGGCAGCGGATACGGGCAACGGATGTCTATGGGGTATCTCAGGCGATGGTGGCCTTGTGGAAGACCTTCTTGCCCTTCTTGATCACGAGACCCTCTGCCAGAGCGGCTTTGTCGTAATAGGTGTTGGGATCGGACACCTTCTGGTCCGAGACCATCACGCCGCCCTGCTGCACGAGACGCCGGGCCTCTCCGTTGGAGGCGGCGAGACCGCACTTTACCATCAGGGAGAGGATGCCAATGCGGCCGTCTGTGAGGTCCCCATCGCTGAGGGTGGTGCTGGGCATATCGGCGGAGCTGCCGCCGGCGGAGAACAGCGCCCGGGCGGCTGCCTGGGCCTTGTCCGCCTCCTCCTTGCCGTGGACCATGTTGGTGAGCTCCCAGGCCAGGATCTCTTTCGCCTGGTTCAGCTGGCTGCCCTCCCAGTGGTCCATCTCGTTGATCTGCTCCAGGGGCAGGAAGGTGAGGATCCGGATGCAGCGCATCACATCCGCATCCCCGATGTTCCGCCAGTACTGGTAGAAGTCGTAGGGAGAGGTCTTGTTGGGATCCAGCCACACGGCGTTGCCGGCGGTCTTGCCCATCTTGTTGCCGTTGGAATCTGTGAGCAAGGTGATGGTCATGGCATGGGCATCCTTGCCCAGCTTCCGGCGGATGAGCTCAGTGCCACCCAGCATGTTGGACCACTGGTCGTTGCCGCCGAACTGCATGTTGCAGCCGTAGTGCTGGAAGAGGTAGTAGAAGTCGTAAGACTGCATGATCATGTAGTTGAACTCCAGGAAGGACAGGCCCCGCTCCATGCGCTGCTTATAGCACTCGGCCCGGAGCATGTTGTTCACGGAGAAGCAGGCGCCCACTTCCCGGAGCAGGTCCACGTAGTTCAGCTTGAGAAGCCAGTCTGCGTTGTTCACCATCTGGGCCTTGCCCTCGCCGAAGTCGATGAACTTCTCCATCTGGCGCTTGAAGCACTCGGCGTTGTGCTCGATGTCCTCCCGGGTGAGCATCTTGCGCATGTCGGTGCGGCCGGAGGGGTCCCCGATCATGGTGGTGCCGCCGCCGATGAGGGCGATGGGCTTGTTGCCCGCCTGCTGCAGCCGCTTCATCAGGGTGAGGGTCACGAAGTGGCCGGCGGTGAGGCTGTCTGCGGTGCAGTCAAAGCCGATATAGAAGGTGGCCTTGCCGTTGTTCACCATTTCGCGGATCTCTTTCTCGTCCGTCACCTGGGCGATGAGACCCCGGGCCACCAGTTCGTCATACAGTTCCATGGGAATAATACTCCTATCGTTGTTGGTTATCGCCCAACTCAGCGGGCGTTGCGAGGCTTCATCACCAGCACCTGGCGGGGTGTGTCCTCGGTAAGGGTAAAGCTGTCTCCGCAGGTCTCCACGCTGTCAAAGCGGTGGGTGAAGTCCTCCAGCGGGCTCAGCACATCAAAGCCCTGGTCTTCGCTGCGGTAGTGCATGGGGATGGTCACCACCGGCTGCAGCATATCCACGATAGCCTTGGCCTGGGCGGAGTCGATGGTATAGAAGCCGCCCACGGGGATCATCAGGCAGTCTAGCGCCTGGAGCCGCTGGGCCTCTGCCTCGGTGGGCATCCGGCCCAGATCCCCCAGGTGAGCCACCCGGAGGGCGCCGAATCGGAAGATCCGCACCATGTTCTTGCCCCGTTTGGCACCGCCCACATCATCGTGGTCTGTCTCCAGCTCTTCCACGGTAAAGGGCGGCAGTCCGGCGAAGCTCACCTTCACCCCGTCTTCAAAGCCGTGGTCTCCGTGATAGTGGCTGCAGTACACGTACTCCGCCTGCAGCCGCAGGTTGGACAGCCCGGGCACCGAGCCGTCCGAATAGGGATCCAGCACCACCCGTTCCCCTTCATAGGTCAGGCAGAAGCAGGAATGTCCCAGGTACTCGATCAAAACGTTGTCCATTGTTACCTCCTATGTTGTATAATGATGAGATCTCAACTATAAGGAAAAGTCCCCTGCCCCCTGTGGGAGGGCAGAGGACGTCAGTAGACGTGATACCACCTCTGTTCACAGCGGCCTTGCGGACACTGCCTCAGCGGGTCTGTAACCCATGCGCGATACCGGGCGCACCCGTCCTGCCCTATTGGCCTTTGGCGTTCAAGCGGCCGCTCCGAGGTGTATATGCCAGCAGCTTCTCTCCCCCTTTCACCTGCCGGGGGCTCTCTGTGCAGCGTGCGGCTGACCTTCTCCTCATCTTTGCGTTGTGCCTATACTAACACAGCCAGAAATGGCTGTCAATGGCGTTATGGTTGAATTTTAACGGACATGCACGGTTTTGTGCATTGTTGCACCTGAAACGGCAGGGTCAAATGTGCGTGAGTGAGGGACCAGAGAGATAAAAAGGGAAAAGGAGCAGGAGCAAACGGCTCTGCTCCTGCTCAAAGGC
>CANQII010000078.1 GCA_947623875.1 uncultured Oscillospiraceae bacterium | reverse complement strand
GGACCAGCCGGCGCATAGCAGTCAGCTGTGTGGAGGTGTTCCTCCTGTCCGCACGTCAGTTCCCATGTGCTATCGCCTTCGATGCACAGCCAACCGTCCTCGTTGTGGACATGCTCGGGAACATTGGTCTCAGTCTGGCTCTCTTCAGGCAGAAAATCATCCAACTCGTAGGCCAGCGCTTCCGTGCTAACCATACCAAGCATCATGGTAAACGCCAGAAGCAGAGCCAACACTCGATTCGCCATTTTCATAAAGTGCTCCTCCTTCACGTTTTATCAAAGCTGTTCATCGTACGAGGCTGCGGATTCCTCGCACGTCTCCTCATGCATCCACGGTCTCCCCCAGAGCTGCGCACTGGCAGATGGCCCTTGGATGCTTTTCTTCTGTCTCTGGCTCTCCCCTGCAGTCCCGATGATACCGGAGACCCTGCGGGAGATCTCCGCATCGGTGGCTGCAGGAGAGGGCCTGCGCAGTGCAGCACCATCAGCGCTGCGCATGTGCGAGACAGAAGTCTCGTCCCTTCAAGTGCCTTAGATCGATCGTCTTGTCCTTGCTGTGATCTCCTATCACGCCGCTTCTGTCGAACGAATGTCTAAACGGTATGAATACGACTGTTCGCTGTCGGCGTACATTTTTGATCTCCCCTTTCGGATTTTCCCTTCGGTTCGTCTGTCTTTCCACTGCGTACACTCACTGGACTGCGGCCATTATAACTGGAAATCGCGGACGCGCACACATGTTGTGATTTTGACGTTTATACAAGCGAAATCGCCGCTTCCCCGTGGAAGCCTTCCCCATTTTAATGCCTCTCCATCGGTATGTCAATAGGTCAAAATGCAGTTTTTTGGCGATTTGGCCGAGAAAATGTACTTATTTTCCATTTTTGAAATGCCGCGATTGTTTGCCGTTTTGTGTCATTTTCTTGCTTTTTCTTCCTTGGGAATTGGCAGGGATTTCCGCTAGAAATCTCCAAATTTTGTACCTGCAACACGTACTGTTTGGCGATTTTGCCGGCTCCATAAATCCCATTTTATGCTTCAGACTGTCCGCGATACACGGACATTCCTTCAAGACACCGCTAGATGATCTAGCAGACATGAATTCCCAAGGTACGCCTGTTGCGGGCAGAGGCAAAACCAGCGCTTCTTCCCCACGCCCAAGATTTGTGGAAATAGAGACCGGCTTATGCCGCCGTTCCAGGCTCAGTCCGATTCCAAATCTTGCCCTCTCAAGGTCGCCGTCCTTGATCTTTCTTCCAATTCCCTCCCCGGTACGCCCTTTGGACAATTAGCCAGGTGGGTTCTTTCTCGCCGAGCCGCACTTCCAGAGGGGTCTGCAAGATTCTCAAAGCTCTGCCCCGATCCCAACCACAACGCTCCTCATGTTCGAGGCATACCTCATCCATCCCCATCGGCCTTTTCCCCAGGTCTCCTTGGACACCCAAGCAGTCAGAGCTACGCGCCCTCCGCCCCTCCCTCATCCCCACCCCGCACAGCGCAAAAAGCCGCCCTGCAAAAGGCGTATGCCTTTTGCAGGGCGGCTTTGGGATTCAGATTCAGTTGGGATCGGGCTCAGCCGGAACGGTCAAGCTGGAAGAGATGGCCATCCGGAGAAGAGACTCCTCAGGCGGTCCGTCTATCCCCGCAGGCCTCATACAATGGGCTCAAAGTCCGCAGCGCCGTGTTTGCAGAGCGGGCAGACGATGTCATCGGGGAGGGTGTCCCCCTCATAGACGTAGCCGCAGACCTTGCACACGAAGCCCTTCTTGCCGGCGGTCTCCGGCTTGGGCTTCACGTTGTTCTGGTAGTAGGTGTAGGTCATGGTATCCTTGTCCGAGATGGTGCGGGCCTCGGTCACGGAGCAGATGAACATGCCGTGGGTGTCCAGATCCACGTACTGCTCCACCTTGAGGGAGATGAGGGCGTTCACGTAGCGGGGCAGGAAGGCCAGGCCGTTGTCGGAGCGGAGCACATCCATGCCGGCGAACTTGTCCACGCCCCGGCCGCTCTGGAAGCCGAACTGCTGGAACACGCTGAAGGGGGCGTCCACAGAGAGGCAGTTCACGTTGAGAATGCCGCTCTGCTTGATGAGGTGGTGGGAGTAGTTGGCCTTGTTGATGTTCACAGCCACCCGGAACGGGTTGTCTGTGAGCTGGGTCACGGTGTTCACGATGAGGCCGTTGTCCTTCTTGCCGTCGCTGCAGGTCACCACATAGAGGCCGTAGCCGATCTTGAAGAGGGCCCGCATGTCGTTCTTCACAGCGGTCTCCTCGTGCTGGGCCATGTAGTCCTTGCAGAGCTCGTTGGCGAGAGCCTCGATCTGCTCCTTGTTCTCGGCGGTCATGGAGGAGAGGATGCGGATGTTGTTCTCGGTGTAGGTGAGGTTCTTGCAGCCCTCCAGCTTGGCCTTCATCACCTTGATGGCCTGGGGCGCCCAGGAGCCGTTCTCGATCATGGCCACCGTCCGGTTCTGATAGTTCCGCTCTACGAGGTGATCCAGGAAGGTGTGCATGTAGGGGAAGATCTCCGCATTATAGGTGGTAGTGGCCAGCACCAGTTTGCTGCAACGGAAGGCGT
The DNA here is from genome assembly GCA_947623875.1 of uncultured Oscillospiraceae bacterium. Taxonomy (GTDB): domain Bacteria; phylum Bacillota; class Clostridia; order Oscillospirales; family Oscillospiraceae; genus Enterenecus. The sequence continues at coordinate 9,527 of CANQII010000078.1, read as the reverse complement.
CTTCCACGGCCTCGGCCATGTCGTCCCGGGCCAGGTCCGCCACGGCTACTTTCGGGCAGCCCTTGGCCTTCAGCTTCTGCTCCAGGAGCTTTACGGCCTCCCGGGTGTTGCCGTACACGGAGGTGTAGGCGATGAGCACGCCGTCGGTCTCGGCCTGGTAGGAGGACCAGATGTCATAGAGCTTGAGGTAGTGGCCCAGGTCTTCCTTCAGCACGGGGCCGTGAGTGGGGCAGATGATGGCGATGTCCAGGCCTGCTGCCTTCTTCAGAAGCCGCTGCACCTGCGCACCGTACTTGCCCACGATGCCGAAGTAGTAGCGGCGGGCCTCGCAGTCCCACTCCTCCTCCACGTCCAGAGCGCCGAACTTGCCGAAGCCGTCTGCGGAGAAGAGCACCTTGTCTGTGGAATCATAGGTCACGATGACCTCCGGCCAGTGGACCATGGGGGCGGTGACGAAGGTCAGGGTGTGGGCACCCAGATTCAGGGTGTCCCCCTCCCCCACTACGATCCGCCGGTCTGCAAAGTCCGTGCCGAAGAACTGGTTCATCATGGCGAAGGCCTTGGCGGAGGACACCACCACGGCGTTGGGGTAGGCCTCGCAGAAGGTCATGATGGAACCGGCGTGGTCCGGCTCCATGTGCTGGACCAACAGGTAGTCCGGCTTGCGGCCCTCCAGGGCGGCGGCCACGTTGTCCAACCACTCGTGGGCGAAGTGGCGGTCTACCGTGTCCACCACCAGGGTCTTGCTGTCCAGGATCACGTAGGAGTTGTATGCCATGCCGTTGGGCACCACATACTGCCCCTCAAACAGGTCCACCTGGTGGTCGTTCACACCCACATAGCGGATGTCTTTTGTCACAGTCGAAAACATATCGTCCGGCGCACCGGAGATGATGCGCCTTCTCTCCTTTCACGCTGTACTGCGCCGCCGGCGATCAGCCGGCGGCGGGGAGATTTCCCATGGGCACATCTTATCGCACTTTGGTCTCTGATGCAAGCCCTTTCCAAGCCGCCGTCTCATAATCTCAAGGTCCGCCGCATAGAATGCGGGCAGACCGGTGCAGGGAGTGTTGTTGTGAAAGGGAACATGGAAGATCGCGCCCAGGATCTGGCGCTGTACATCATCGAGAACCGGACCACCGTCCGCGCCGCAGCCCGGCGTTTCGGCATCAGCAAATCCACGGTCCACAAGGATTTGAGCGAGCGTCTGCCCGCATTCAATCACTCCCTTTACGAACAGGTAAAAGAGGTCCTGGACGAGAACAAGGCAGAGCGCCATATCCGGGGCGGCATCGCCACCCGGAAGAAATATCGGGGCATTTGAGGGTCCCCGGGGACAGTGCGCTGTCCCCGGGGTCTTTTCAACCAGCGCAGCACACATCCCAAACAGAGCAAACTGTAAAAATTCTCTTACGATGCAGAAAATCAGACATGTTTCGGGTGTTTTCCATCTCTTTCCACAAAGTATTTTTCCAGGCGGTGCCTTGCCTATCCGAAGTGTCCGTGGTACAATACCACCACACCGGCTTGAGGCCGGATCTTTTTGATGGAGGGACATCCATGACGCCCGCCGCACCCCGTAAATCCAAGGCACTCATCATCGTGCTGATTATCATTCTGATTCTTCTCGCCGTGGCTGTGGGCCTGTACCTGGGCTTCAGCTTCTGGCTGAATAACGTGAATCTGCTGCTCCCCGGCGTGTCGGTAACAGACAGCAACGGCAACTTCGTGGCAGATCTCAGCGGCTGCAACCCCCAGGCGGCGGAGAACACCCTGAAAAACGCCGTCCGCAACCACCTGCAGCCCAGCCTCACCGTCCGCTATGGGGACGGTGAGACGGAGACCATCTCCGGGGATCTCCTCACCTACGACATAGACGGCACCATCCAGGAGGCTCTGGACCACCAGTCTCAGCACTTTCTTCTGGAACTGCCCATGTTGTGGGCCGGGATCATCCCCTATACGGACTCGGTAACCATCCAGCCCACTGGCCTCTCTGAGGAGGGACAAGCCATCATCGCCGCGGCCGCCGAGAAGATCGCCGCCGCTGTGGACGACGGCATGGCGGAGTTCACCTGGCGGATCTCCGGGGACAACCTCCGCATCACCTTCGGCTCAGACGGCAAGAAGGCGGACCTCACCGGCTGGGAGGAGAAAGTGGAGCAGGCGCTGCTCCAGCAGACATCGGAGATCCAGGTGGAGACCATCGTAGACCCGGTGCACATCCCCACCGCAGAAGAGCTCCGGGAACTGGTCTATCGGGAGGCGCTGCCGCCCCGGCCGGACGGAGACGGGGGCACATTGCCCGCCCAGGAGGGTCTGGACCTGGATTTGGACACCGCCGCCTATATCTTAAGCGGCGCCGCACCGGGCAAGACCATGCAGATCCCCATCCTCCGGGAGCAGCCGGACCCCTCCGATGTGGCCGCCTATTACTACCAGGACGTCCTCGCCGAGTGGAACTCCACCATAGACGGCACGGAGGACCGGCTATTTAATGTAGTGAAAGCGGCGGCAGCCTGCAACGGCGCAGACCTGCAGCCCGGGGATGTGTTCTCCTTCCTGGGGCTGGTGGGCTGCCCGGACGTGGAGCAGGGCTATAAAAAGGCCATCGGCTACCTCGCCGGCCGCCCGGTGCTCATGGGCGGCGGCGGCGTGTGCCAGGTGTCCTCCTCCATCTACACCTGCGCCGTGTACGCAGATCTGGAGATCGTCACCCGGGCCAACCACTCGTACTCCCAGGACTATGTGCAGCTGGGCATGGACGCCGCCATCGCCTGGCCCACACTGGACTTCCAGTTCCGCAACAGCACCCCGTACCCCATGAAGGTGATCTGCGAGACGGAGGGGCGCAACCTCTCCGTCCGCCTGCTGGGCACCCGCTATCGGGACACCACGGTAGAGACGGAGATTGAGGTACTGAACACCAACCACCACGGCATCGACTACGTGGCAGATGAAACCGTCCCCCGGGGCACCACGGTGGAGAGCGAGGAGTTTCATGACGGCACCACCGTGAACGTATACCGGTTGGTAAAGGACAAGGACGGCAATGTGGTGTCCCGGATTCTGGAGAACACCAGCGAGTACGGCACCCTGAACCAGGAGGTCCGGTACAATCCCGAGGACATCGGCCCCTGGACAGATCTCGCCACACCCACTCCGCCGCCCACACCTGTCTGGACCCCCGCTCCGCCGCCGGCGTCTGAAGCCCCTACAGAGGCGCCTAGCGAGGCTCCAGCCGAGAGTCCCGCTCCGGCGGAGAGCCAGGAGCCGCCGGCAGAGTCTCAGCAGCCCGCAGCGTCCACTGAGCCGGCACCAGAGCCCACCCCGGAGGAGAACCTGCCTACCCAGCAGCCGGAGCCCACGGAGACCACCCCGCCGGAAGCAGAACCCACACCGGATGCCGCACCTACTGAGACAGAAGCACCTGCGGAGCCCGCATCAACAGAGCCGCCAGCCGAGTCCTCGGAAGTAGAGCCGCCGCTGGAGACGCCCACGGCAGAGGCACCGGACGCCGGCGCCTCTGATACAGATACAGGAACAGGAGAAGAATAAGACCGCCATGTTTCAAGGATTTTCCCAAGAGACCGTAGACTTCATGTGGGGCATCCGCTTCAACAACGAAAAGCCCTGGTTTGAGGCCCACAAGGCCCAGTACCAGAATTCCTTTCTCCTCCCCATGCGGGAGCTGGGAGCCCAGTGCCAGGAGGCCGTGAACAAAGAGATCGACGATCCCAAGCTGAACCTCCATGTGGCCCGCATCTACCGGGACGCCCGGCGGCTCTTCGGCCGGGGCCCGTACAAAGACAACCTGTGGTTCACCCTGTTCCGGGGCGATCAGAGCACACCCCATGAGCACCCGGCTCTCTGGTTTGGACTGAGCCCGGACGGCTGGGACTGCGGCATGGGCTTCTGGGACGCCACCCCGGAGATCATGGCCAAGTTTCGTGCCCGGATAGACCGGAATCCCAAGGAGATGCTGGCCCTGGACAGGCAGTTTCAAAAGCAATCGTACTTCCAGCTGGCAGGCACCCCCTTCAAGCGCCCCAAGATGCCCACGGAGCAGCCGTTAGCCCGCTGGTACAACATGCGCACCGTGGCTCTGGAGCACGACGAGCCTCTCAGGGAGGTCCTGTACACCCCGGAACTGGCAGATCAGATCATCCAGGGATTCCGCACCCTGCTCCCCTTCTACACCTTTTTCGACTCCCTCTGGGCAGACCCGGAGCCCAACAAGCAGTGATCCAAAAAGACGCGCCGTCTCGGCTCATGCCGAGACGGCGCGTCTTCATTCCGGCAGCATCATCCGGAGCGGCCTTGTCTCCTGACGAGAGCAGCACTGCCGCCCCAGTAGGGCGACACCCCCAGCCAATCTCCGGCGCTGCTGCCGGTGTTCTGGGCCCATAGGACCTGCACACATCGCCAGATGCAGCCCCAAAGGAGCCCGTTGGATCATTGGAGCAGGCTCATTCGGCAGCCGCTACTCCATGGACGCCCGGGCAGCCTGTACCCCTGCCATGGCCATCCTGGCGAGCGCACCCTGCACTGGCATGGCATCGTCCCCGGTGCGGACGTAGTCCAGCAGTTCCCGGACCTCCTCCGGCACGTTCATGCACTCCGGGTCCGGCCCATAGCGGGTGTTCAGCATGCGGAGGTGATAGAGGTCCGGTGCCGGAATATCCGTTCCCTCGAAATGGGAGGACATGGTGTAACGGGCAAAGCCGTGCTTTTCTGAAGCGGCACAGGGGTCGAAGTCGCAGAGGAAGACGATGTAGATGTCCTCCGGCAGGTTGTCCTCTCCCTCTCTGCCGTAGAACCGATCCACATGCCCCTGCAGGAACCGGGCCAGCTTGGGCAGAGCGGGCGCAGGCTCGGGGAGCAGTTCCACCATGGCAAAGGAACGCTTGCCGTCCATGTAGATCTCCGCCTGCACCAGCGCGGCCCTCTCAATGCCGATCAGCTTTTCGTCCATGACGGTGCAATACCGCACCTCCTCCACAGACAGGTCCATCACCTGCAGCAGGAACCGCTTCAGAAAGTCCGGGTTCTGGAAGACCAGACGGAACACACGCCCGTTCAGCAGCGTCTCCGTACCAGCGGGATGCTCGGCTGCAGGATTCAAATTCTCCCCATTCTGGGGGATTGTCTGAGACATGACATACACCTCTTTCTTGTTCGTTAGAAGGGTCCCCGGCAAGACAGCCTGAAGTTCCCGCATCGGAGGAAAGCCCAGACATCTTGTCCCTTTTAACATAGATATTGCGCTGAATTCTGTATCTTTTCGGCCATCCAGCATTTCTGGAAAAGTAAATGAACTATTTTCCAGCAATCTTGGAGAGCAGAGTACGGGAGGATAAAGACATCTCCCAGAGGAATACCGTTCTCCGGGATCTGCTTTAATGTGCCAGGAACGTGTCATTTTGGCTGCAGCAATGGCATCTTCCGCCATTCGTTGTTCCATTTATCGGCATTTTTCCATTCTCTGCCCGAGCAGGTGTGCTGCTGGCAGTGCCGCAGGGCCGAGAGCAGGCAATGCTTCCCCGCCCTCTCCGTTCCCCGTTCTCCACCGGTTCCTATGATATACCTTTTAGATTGAATATGCAACCCTCTTTTTTCGATTTTTGCGGGAATCTGCGGTAACTTTCTCACACGTCTCAATGCTCACTGCGCTATTCTACCAAAATGCTGCCGCTCTTCGTCTTTCCCCGCCGAAACCAACGTTCCTCCATCGTCTCCCTTCCCCCGCAGTTTTCCTCTCGTCTGCCCCTCTCCAGGCCGCTGTGCAGGCACATCTCTCTTCCAACCTGTGATACCTAAACTGAACTGACACATCCCTATCAAAAAAGTAGGAAAATCGCTGACTACTCCGCTCATTTTTTCCTGTACTTGCGCTGCGTTCCGTGCTATACTCTAGCCAGAGGATCCCAGGATCCCTCATACAGAAAGGACCTAACACCGTGAAACTACGCGAACTCTTTACCAGCGGCAAGACCGTGTTCTCCTGCGAGGTGTTTCCCCCCAAGAAGACCTCCCCGGTGGACAGCATCTTCCGCACCCTGGACGGGCTGAAGGACATCCGCCCAGACTTTATCAGTGTCACCTACGGGGCCGGCGGCTCCGCCCGGGTGAATCAGAGCACCCAGGAGATCGCCTCCATCATCCAGAACAAGTACGGCATCCACTCTATGGCCCACCTCACCTGCGTGGGGGCGGACAAGGCGGATGTAGACCGCACCTTGGAACAGTTGAAAAAGGACGGCGTGGACAACATTCTGGCCCTGCGGGGAGACTTCAACCCGGACTATCCCCCCAAGACGGACTTCACATACGCCGCAGATCTGATCCGGTACATCCGGGAGCGCAGCGATATCGGCATCTCCGCCGCCTGCTATCCGGAGTGCCATCCGGAGAGTCCGGATCCGGTATCAGACATCCGCCACTTGAAGGAGAAGGTGGACGCCGGCGCCGAGCACCTGGTGAGCCAGCTCTTCTTCGACAACGACGACTTCTACCGCTTCCGGGAGCGCTGCTCTCTGGCGGGCATCAACGTCCCCATTGAGGCGGGCATCATGCCGGTGCTGAACGCCGCCTCCATCCAGCGGATGGTGTCCCTCTGCGGCGCCAGCATCCCCAGGAAGCTGTCCCGGATTCTCGCCCGGTACGGGGATCACCCCCAGGCCCTCCGGGAGGCCGGCATCGCCTACGCCATCGATCAGATCGCAGACTTGATTGCCGCAGGCACAGACGGCATCCACCTCTACACCATGAACAACCCCGATGTGTCCCGGAAGATCTCGGACAGCATCACCTCCATCCGCAGCGTCTGAGCATGAAGCAAAAACTCCTCCACTTCTTCAAGTCTGAGACCGTGCTCTCCGTGGCGGCGGTTTTGGCGGTGCTCTCCTGTTTTCTCACCCCGCCGGACGGGGAGTACATCGGCTACATCAATTTCGACACCCTGATCATCCTGTTCTGCCTCATGGCTGTGATGGCGGGCTTCAAGAGCCTGGGAGTATTTCAGGCATTGGCCCATCAGCTGCTCCGCCGGGTACACGGGCAGCGGGGACTGGTCTTCGTGCTGGTCTTTCTCTGCTTTCTGGGCAGCATGCTGATCACCAACGATGTGTCCCTTATCACCTTTGTCCCATTGGCGATTCTGGTGCTGGATCTGGCGGGGCAGGTCTCCTTGCTGCCCGTCACCACCATTCTCATGACAATCGCCGCCAACCTCGGCAGCATTCTCACCCCCATCGGCAACCCCCAGAACCTCTATCTCTACGCCGTGTCCGGCATGTCCCTGGGACAGTTTATCGCCAAGATGGCCCCGTACACCATCCTCTCCGCCATCCTGCTGGCCCTCAGCATCCGCTTTGCTGTCCCTGGCAAGACAGCAGAGGTGCCGCTGGAGGAGGACATCCGGGCCGTTCCGGTGCCGGACCTGGTGCTGTACATCGTGCTCTTCCTCCTCTGCCTGCTGTCTGTGGCCCACATCCTGCCCCAGGCGATCCTGCTGCCGGTGATTGTGATCGCCATAGCCATCCGGAACTGGAAGCTGCTCCTGCAGGTGGACTACGGACTTCTCGCCACCTTCGTGTGCTTCTTTCTCTTCATCGGCAACATGGGCCGGTTTGCCCCCTTCCGGGATCTGATTCTCAGCGTGCTGGAGGGCAGAGTGCTGCCGGTGTCCATTGTGCTGAGTCAGGTGGTGAGCAATGTGCCGGCGGCACTGCTGCTCTCCGGGTTCACCCAGGACTGGGGGAACCTCTTGGTAGGCGTGAATCTGGGCGGTCTCGGCACCCTCATCGCCTCTATGGCGAGCCTCATCTCCTATAAGCAGTTCTCCGCCCGCTGCCCGGAGGGCAAGGGCAAGTATCTGCTCTCTTTCACTCTCTGGAACGTAGGCTTCCTGGCTGTTCTGTCCCTCTTGGCAGTGCTGCTGCCGTAGGGATTTCCCCGTAATACCCCCAATCAAACACAAAGGAGGACCCCAAGATGAAGCTTACCTTTCTCGGCGCCGCAAAGGCGGTAACCGGCAGCTGCCACTGTGTGGAGTGCGCCGGCAGAAAAGTACTCATAGACTGCGGTCTCCAGCAAGGCAAGGACGAGACGGACAACGCGGAGTTGGACTTTGCCCCGTCCTATATCGATGACGTCATCGTAACCCACGCCCACATAGACCACTCCGGCCGAATCCCGCTGCTGGTGAAGAAGGGCTTTGCCGGCAACATCTACTGCACCCGGCTCACCGCCCAGCTCATGGACATCATGCTCCGGGACTCCGCCAACATCCAGGAGAGCGATGCCAAGTGGGAGAACCAGAAGGGGCAGCGTGCCGGCAAGGCGCCCGTTGAGCCGCTGTACACCCTGGAGGACGTGGAGAAGGCTCTCCGGCACATCGTAACGGTGGAGTACGGTCAGGAGATCATGCTCTCGGAGAACATCCGCCTGCGGTTTGTGGACGCCGGGCATCTGCTGGGCTCCGCCAGCGCAGAGCTCTGGCTCACGGAAGGCGAGGAGACCCGCAAGATCGTGTTCTCCGGCGATCTCGGCAACCGGAACCAGCCCATCATCCGGGATCCCCAGTATATCCATGAGGCGGACTATGTGGTTACTGAGAGCACCTACGGAGACCGCCTCCACGATGTCTCCCAGCACCCGGACTACGCCAACGACCTAGCCTACCTCATCGATGACGTCCTGGGCCGGGGCGGCAACCTGGTGATCCCCTCCTTTGCCGTGGGCCGCACCCAGGAGCTGCTGTACTTCATGCGGGAGGTAAAGGAAAAGGGCCTCTGCAAGAAGGTCCCGGACTTCCAGGTGTATGTGGACTCCCCTCTCGCCGGAGCGGCCACCAACATCTTCTCCGGGGATCTCCGGGGCTATCTGGACGACAACGCCATCGCGGCATTGTCTAAGGGCAACCTGTTCCAGTTCCCAGGCCTCACCCTCACAGAGAGCACCGAGGAGTCCCGGGCCCTCAACAGCGACACCAGCCCCAAGATCATTCTCTCCGCCTCCGGCATGTGCGACGCCGGCCGGATCCGCCACCATCTGAAGCACAACCTCTGGCGGCCGGAGTGCTGCATCCTGTTTGTGGGCTTCCAGGCGGAGGGCTCTCTGGGCCGGCGGCTGCTGGACGGCGTGAAGTCCGTGAAGCTCTTCGGCGAGGAGATCGCAGTCCGGGCCAAGATCGTGAACTTCCACGGCCTCAGCGCCCACGCAGACCGGGAGGGCTTGCTCCAGTGGATCGATGCATACACCCCCAAGCCCCAGGAGGTCTTTGTGGTCCACGGCGAGGCGCAGGTAACGGAGTCCTATGCCCAAACCCTCCGGGACCGGGGTTTCCACGCACACTCCCCCAACTACGAAGAGGTGTATGATCTTCTCGCCAACCGCATGGTGGCTCCAGGCATCCTGCCTCAGCCCAAGGCGAAGCCCGGCAAGGAGTCCGGCTCCCCGGCCTGGCGCCGGCTGCAGGAGATGGTGCAGCGCCTGGTGGATCTGGTGGCTGCCAGCCGCGGCCG
>CANQII010000077.1 GCA_947623875.1 uncultured Oscillospiraceae bacterium | reverse complement strand
TGATTCCCAACTTTTCGAGTAATTTCACAGACGCATCATAAGCATCGAGAAGTTCTACAATGTCCTCTTCAGCAAGTCCATCATAGATCTCCGGAAGATTTTCTGCCGCTTTTTGGTATGCGTCAATTACAATGTCTTTGTTTAAAATGTAATATTTATCAACTACCTCTGGCGCTAATTTTTCCAATTCCTCAACAAAATCCACCTCGGGATAGCACTCGTCAAAACTAGCCTTGAGTCTAGTCAACTCGCTTTTTGTTGTTTCTGTTACACCTGATGGGTCCTCTATTGTTTGCAAGATCTTGATATAGTCAATAAAATCAAGTTTTGCGCACCCTTTGTCCAGTATCTCTGTAGCTGCTACCACTATTGGGTCTGCTTCATACGTACCAGAACCACCCATTGCCGAGACATCCATGAAATAGGTGTAATCTGCATCATCAACAATTGATGCAAAATCATCTGCATTTTCAAGTGTTACTTCCCCGAAATCAATTATCCTCTTCACTTCTTCAAGATAAGTCCAGACATATTTTCTTTCCCTAAATTGTCTGTCCTTATCTCTATATTCGTTCGCGTTTTGTTCCTCCTTGGTCAGTTTTACTTCTGCATCCTCGACAGCTTTTCGCAACACAGCAGCTTTCTCTATGCTATCCATCGAAAATTCCAGTTGATTAAATGCTTTCACTGCTTCCAGGTACTCTGAGAGATAAGATATCGTTTCCGTTGATTCTTCAATCCCAGGGCCATTGTTCACTGCAGAATCAGACCCAGGTACCATTTCGCTGGGATTGCCAACCACGGGAGTAGTCTCTGCCGGATCCTTAGACTCTTCCTCAGGATCCTTGCTCTCTTCGCTATTATTGTTTTCCTCAGTCTTCTGCTTCTCTTCGGGATTCTGAGTTCCAGTTGCCTCTTGCTTGTCCTCGGTTTCCGGATTCGTTTCAGTTTCTTGCTTGCTCTCTGTCTCGGAGGGAGTGCTCACCTCGGGTGCAGTAGTGCTGTTATCGCCTTCATCTTCCTCATGCTCGTCAGAGTCAGACAGGTTGTCACCCTCAGCGGGATCAGTACCACCATCAGAGATTTCATCGTTGCCAGTCTCAGAGCCATTCATCTCATCCTCAGGCAGTCCCTTTGTCTCCGGTTCAGTCGGGAGGGTATCTGCAGGAGGTGGCACCTCATCGTCTGGGTCCGTCTCAACATCTGGTGTCGTTCCGCCATCTCCAATTTCGGGTGTTGGCTCCCCATCAGGTGCAGGAGTACCCGCAATCTCAGTCATTCCAGTATCGTTGCCGTTCTCGGCACCAGAAACCGGGTCATCTGCAAATGCGGGTACCCTGAGGATGCCAATCAGCATGCTGATAGCCAATACCACAGACAGTACCTTGCGCAACTTCTTGCCGATTGTCATTGTAACCGCTCCTTTCATTATTCCACAGAGAAATGTGTTAGAGAGCATACCGCACGAATCCTAAAGCTCTGGCGCTGCAATCAGGATCCCGGAGAACGAGATCCGATCAGCCTGTGCGGGCTGCTTCTCATCGCTGCCCCATAGCCAGCTGGTAAAAACCTATAGGTTTTTGTCAGGTGTTGTCGCTGTTATTTTCTTCCAAACAGCGGCTTTTGTCCTGAGAATCCATCGTTTTTGGGGATTGCTCGCGTTCAGTGGTCCGATTCGTCTTATTTTCTTTGGCAATCGTCCGTGTTGCATACGTTCGCGCACACAGCAGCACATCCAAAAATAAATCAAGACTTGTAAAATTGCTAAATAGATTTGCACCGCATATCCGTTCAAAAACACGGATGTGCTTTTTTGGTCATTTTGACGGTTCACTACCTTCACCCCACTCCCTGTTTTTCGGGCTCTATACAGGCCTTTACCGTCTCATGTTCTTAATCAGATAGAAACTCCATCATGCCGAAATCTCCAAGTGAGGCTCCTTGTCGAAGGTGCTCCTCAGGCAATCCCATCCAAGGTCCTCCAGGTGAACCAGCACATCTCCTTCAGAGCCTTCACAGTCCTGTCACGAGAACCACATACTGCACCGCGCTGGCCACTGCACCTTCTTCTCTGGCTATTTTGGCACATCTCTACTCCTGCCGATCCATTCTCGAGGCCCGCCCTCTCCCGCTCTCCAACCCCATCCCCTTGACACCTCAACACCCCACCTGCTATTCTGCCAATAGCCGGTGGGGTGTTGTTTTCCGCACATCCAACTCTCATCCAGACCGCACCACCCCCAAACCTCATACAACCTCCATCCAAACTTTTTTCACCACCCGTGCAACCTTTTGCCCTCATCCAGGGTATTCACAGTGAAAGGGGGACAGCTTCCGTGCAGCAGGATCACCGTGCAAAAGCCGTAGAGCAATGGGGAGACATGGTCTGGAGACTGGCATTGGCCCGCACGGCCAACGTCCAGGACGCAGAGGATGTCTTTCAAGAGGTGTTCTTGCGCTTCTTTCGAAACGAACAGAAGTTCGAGACAGATGAGCACCGCAAGGCGTGGCTCATCCGCTGCACGGTGAACCGCTCCAAGAGTCTCTTCGCCTCTCCCTGGCAAAAGAGGACCGTTCCCCTGGAAACCGCAGCGGAAATCGGCGTGGAGGACGAATACAGCGAGGTGTACAGCGCTGTGCTCTCCCTCCCCGCCAAATACCGCACCGTGATCCACCTCCACTATTACGAGGATCTCTCTGTGGCAGAGATCGCCCAGACACTGCACATGGCAGAGGGAACGGTAAAATCCCAGCTCAGCCGGGGCCGTGCCCTTCTGCAGAATATTCTGAAAGGAGATACCGATGCATCGCTATAAGAAAGCCGTAGACGGCATTCACGTCCCGGATGAACTGAAGCAGAAGGTTCTCCAGCAGGCAGAACAGACTGCCAAGCCTGCCAAATCCATCAAGGGCACCGCCTCTGGCTATCGGCTCTGGCGCTGGCAGCCGGTGGCTGTCGCAGCATGCCTCGTTGTGCTGCTGGTAGGGGGCGCTATCGGTCTCATCCGGGGCCTGCAAGACAGCCAGAGCGCAAACCCGGAAACCAACAACGCACCACCGCCGCCAGTGGCAGCCTCCAACGAAGCCCCTTCCAACATGCCTACGTCTGCACCGCAAGGGGACAGCAGCAACGATGTAGAAACAGCCCCTTATACGGCCGTGGCGCTCAACACAGTCTCCTATCCCACCATGGTTCAGCACCCCAACAAGGCGGACTACTCAGATGATCAAACCGGCTATGACGCTTATCTCGAAGACCTGCACACCTGGCAAGAGAATATCGAAGAGCTTTCCTCCGGTCAGGACTATACGGAACCCCTCAGCGGTTTTCTCTTCAGCACCACCCAGGAGTTTCTCTCCCAGACGGAAGGTCAGAACACCGTATACTCCCCTCTAAACCTTTATATGGCCCTCTCCATGCTGGCTGAGACCACCGCGGGAGACAGTCAGGCAGAACTGCTGAACCTGCTGGGCACCCTAAACCTGGAGGAACTCCGGGAGCTCACCAAAGGTCTCTGGCTCACCAACTACCGCGCCGATGGCCAGACAGATGCTGTCCTGGCAAACTCCCTCTGGCTGAATGAGACCCTCCAGGGTAAATACAACGAGAGCACCCTGCAAACCCTGGCGGAAGACCACTACGCCTCCCTCTTTGAAGGCCCCGCCGGAGATCCCGCATATGATGCGGCGCTGCAGGCCTGGCTGAACAATCAGACCCATGGTCTCCTGCAAGACTACACCGATGGTCTCTCCATGCCGGAGGATCTCACCATCGGTCTCGCCTCCGCCATCTACTTCCGGGCCAACTGGTCCATCCCCTTTGAAGAGTCCGAGACCACACCGGATATCTTCCACACCCCCACCGGAGACATCCAGACAGACTTCATGCATGCCGCACGGTCCATGGAATACACCAGGGGCTCCAACTTCTCCTCCGTCTCCCTGCAATACGAGGACACAGACTATTCCATGCTGCTGATGCTCCCGGATGAGGGCATTTCAACCGCAGATCTCCTGGCCGACCCGGATGCCATGTCATACCTTCTGGGCAGCAGTATCCCCAGCAGCATCCAGAGTCAGGAGAGCGAGGTAGTCCTCTCTCTTCCCAAGTTCGATGTCTCCTCCCAACTGGACCTGCAAAAAGGCCTGCAAGCCCTGAGAGTATCCGCCATCTTTGATCCGGATACCGCCGATTTCTCCTCCCTCACCGATACCCCGGAGGCCTTTGTGGACCAGTGCATCCACGCCGCCCGGGTAATCGCCAATGAAACCCAGACAGAGGCAGCCGCCTTTACCTGGATCACTGCCCCCGGCGCAGCTCCGGAGCAGGGTACACCCATCGTGCTCACCCTGGACCGTCCCTTCCTGTTCTCCATCCTGGGTCCCGCCGGCGTGCCCCTCTTTGTGGGTACAGTCTGCAATCCATCGAATTCCTAACCGCCCCACCGATACAAGAAAGGAGCGTTCGAAATGCTATCACACAAGCCAAGACGGCTCTCCCATGCCGTACGCTTGATCGCCGCCATCCTGGCAGTCTCACTGCTCTTTGCCCTCACCGGCTGCGGCAGCGCCGGTCCCTCTGAAAAGCACACCCTGAAGAAAGCCCAGTACCCCACCATGGCGTCCTACGCCAAATCCGAAGACTTCACCAATTTCCTGGGAGACACGGACTACGAGAAGTACCGCGAAGCCCGGAAGACCTGGGAGGACAGCATCGTCTCCCTCTCCTCCGGTCTGGACTACTCCCATCAGCTGGACGAGTACCTGAGGCAGGCCAACGAGGTGGTGCTCCAGGACACCAAGGGAGACAACCTGGTCTGGTCTCCCCTGAACGTCTGGCTGGCTCTCTCCATGCTGGCCGAGACCACGGATGGAGACACCCGGGGACAGATTCTGGATGTTCTAGGCGTGGACTCTGTGGAGAGCCTCAGGACCACCGCCAACGCCGTCTGGCGGGACAACTACCGGGACGACGGCGCCACCAGTTCCATCCTGGCCAACTCCATCTGGCTCTCCGATGCAGTCCAGGGCCACTATAATGAGGACACCCTGAATACCCTGGCCCAGGACTACTACGCCTCCGCCTTCTCCGGTCCTATGGGGGACCCTTCATACGATAAGGATCTCCGCAGCTGGATCAACGAACAGACCCATGACCTCCTCAAGTCCTATGCAGACACCCTCTCGCTGGATCCCTCCACTGTCCTGGACCTGGTCTCCACGGTGTACTTCAAGGCGGAGTGGGCCACGCCCTTCAACAAGGACGCCACCAAAACAGACATCTTCCACGCCCCCGATGGGGACAGGGAAGCCCGCTTCATGTTCCGCCGCTCCACTATGGAGTACTATTGGGGCGATCACTTTACCGCCATCGCCCTGCCCTTCCTGGACCGCAGTTTCTCCATGTGGATCATCCTCCCGGATGAAGGCACCTCCCCGGAGAATCTGGTCTCCAGCGGGGAGTGCATGGACTTTCTCCTGGCAGACAAGATCGGCCAGTACGATGAGGCCACCGACACAGTGCACACCGCATGGGAAAACCGGAAGACCGTGGACGTGCGGCTGAGTCTCCCCAAGTTCGATGTCTCCTCCGGCATGGACCTGATCCCCATCCTGCGGAAGTTGGGCATCCAGGACGTCTTTGATTCCACCAAGGCAGACTTCACGCCCCTCACAGACATCCCCGGCATCTACACCAATGCGGCGGTCCACACTGCAAGGGTGATTGCAGACGAGGAAAAGGTGGAAGCTGCCGCTTTCACCTCCATGACACAAAACACATCGGCAGCCCCAATGGGCGATGTCGTGGACTTCATCGCAGATCGGCCCTTTCTCTTCGCCATCACCGGACCCACGAACCTCCCCCTCTTTGTGGGCATCGTGAATCAGCCCTGAAACTCCCCCTTGACGGCTTCCCCAGCAAGTGGTAGCCTGATGCAACGCCGGACGCCGGCAGAGGCAGACAGAACCAGAACAGGGGGAAAGCCATCATGATCGCATCCACTTCATCCCATCTCTGTGCCACCTGCGAATACTGGATGGGACCGCGGCAGATCATGCGGTCGCCAAACTCCGTGGAGTGCACCAGCAGCGCCAAGGGCCAGTGCTACTCCATCCAGGGCAACTTCCGCTCCCGGGAGATGCCCTGCAACGGCCACTGCTCAGAATACAAGACCTGGCGGTACCTGGCAGATCGGTGACCGCTCCCAATCCACGCCACCCCAAAGCATCTCCTGCCCATTGCGGAAGGAGATGCTTTCCCTATTTCCGGTGGGCTCCTGCGCAATCCGCACCAGAAAGTTCACAAGAGTGGGATAGCAGAGTGTAATCAAGCACTTTCCCGTCCACTTTCTTGGCCATCGAAGTCTGTCTCGCTCCCTTCTCCCGCCCCGGCAGACATGGAATCCGCTTGGACCAGGGTCAAAATCCGTCTGCTATCCTACCGCCAGAAAGTGAGAATCCCGCGGTTCCACCCTCCCGATACGGCAATTGGAAAGAGCGCACCGTCCTCCCGCATCAAAGCAAGCGACTGCAACTGGATGCACAACGCAATCCAACTTCCCTCCAGCCTGAACGAAAGGAGACAAATATGAACATCGTAGTCATGGGGGGATCCTTCAATCCCCCCACCATAGCCCACCTGAAGATCATGGAGACAGCACTGAACGCAGTCCAGGCAGAACTGGGATTCTGGGTTCCGGTGAGCTTCCCTTACCTGAAGCGAAAGATGGTGAAGGCGGGAGAGAGCCATATGTGTCTCTCCAACGAGCTCCGCCTCCGGCTTCTGGAAGCCATGGCCGCAGAAGACAGCCGCATCCGCATCTTCACCGAGGCCATGCAGGACCCTTTCTCCGATGACGTGGGCTTTATGAAGCTGCTCCAGTCCCGGTATTCCGAGGCCTCCCTGTACTATGTGGCCGGGGCAGACAAGCTGAAGCTGCTGAACCACTTCGCCGAGAAAAAGGCAGACTTCTTCACCCTGTTCCGCTGCATCCTGTTCTCCCGGGAGTGCGGCAAGGCTCTGGAAGAGGTGGCCGCCCATGAGAAGCTGGCTCCCTACATAAACGCCTTCTTGGCAGTCCCGCCGCCGGAGGGCATCGACGGGGTGAGCTCCACCAAGATCCGGCAGCACCTCTTCGACATCGATGCGGTGGCAGACATGCTGCATCCGGCTGTGGTGGAGATTCTGCGGGGCCTGAATCCCCAGGACTATCCCGAAGAGATCCTCCAGTTCAAAGACCAGTACGCCTTTCTCTCCAACGACGCCCCCGCCATGGTAGCGTACAAGGGCATCCAGTATTCTTGTGCCACCTCGGCCTTCTTGGCCGCCCGGGTAGAGGACAAGGCAGAGCGGCTCACCATCTCCAAGATGGAGCTGGAAAACGCCAAGAAGAAGTACGGGGCCGTCCAGCAAGTCCCCGGCTGGGAGGACAGAGAGACAACCCTCATGGAAGAAATCGTCCGGGCGAAGTTTGCCCAGCACCCGGATCTGGCGGACCTGCTGCAGGCCACCGCCGGCAAGAAGCTCATCAACGGCAGCAAAAAAGACGAGTTCTGGGGCACCAACACCACCACTTGGGTGGGAGAGAACCGCCTGGGTGAGATCCTGATGCGGATCAGAGACAATGGAAAGGAGCGTGCAAGCACATGAAATACACAAGAGAGAGCATCGTAGAGCGCTACAACAACGGCGAGGCCATGAACATCATCCCCTTCTGGGGCCACACCCCCAACCCCAAGAAGATGACCAAGGCCTGCTTCAGCCAGTGGTTCGACTGCCATTTCACCGTAGACGGCGATCCGTACCACACCGCAGAACAGTTCATGATGGCCTCCAAGGCAAAGCTCATGGGAGACGAAGCCACCCGGCAGAAGATCCTGGCCGCAGACAATCCCTCTGCGTACAAGTCCCTGGGCCGGGAAGTGCAGAACTTCGACCCCCAGCTCTGGGACGCCAACAAGTACGACATCGTCCTGCAGGGCAACATCGCCAAGTTCGCTCAGAACCCAGAGCTCTTCGCCTTCCTGGACGGCACTGAGAACAGCGTAATCGTGGAGGCCTCTCCCTACGACGACATCTGGGGGGTGAAGCTGGGCATCAGCGATCCGGCGATTCACGATCCCAACCAGTGGCAGGGGCAAAACCTGTTGGGCTTCGCTCTGATGGAGACCCGGGATATCCTGCGGGAGCGGCAGGAGAAGGAACAATCCCAACAGGGCTGAGACAAAGACTTTCGCGCTAATTTCGAAGCTGAGATTAGCATGAAATTCTTTTCCGAGTACGCTGCACCGCTCTGCCCCGCCGGATTCTGGTCTGAGCCGGATCCACGCAGACTTCCAGTCTGATGGGAATCCGCCCAACACCCTTACGCGAAAGAAAACAGCGTCGGCAGCCGCCGTATAGGCGGTGCCAACGCTGTTCTTTTCCTCCGCCTTGCGGCTCTGCCGCAAGGCGGTCTGGCTCTTTTCCCGCAGTCTATGGGGCACTGTCCTTCCGGGCACCGCACCATCGGGTAATTGACAGGCCCGGTCTATCTCTCCAGGCCTCCCCTGCCACTCTCATAGATCAGGCGGTACATCTCCTGCTAAGGCCGTCAGACTCCCTTCTGGATACGCTCTCCGGCGGCTCAGATATCCAGTGCCGCGTGATAGCCCCAGTACACCGCGTTGGTGATGGTACTCACCTTGGCGGCGTCCCCGATCACCCGGACAAACGGAGCACAGTCCAGCAGTTCAGCCACCACATCGGTGCGGGAGCGCTGGCCCAGAGCGCAGATCACAGACTTGCCGGGGATCAGGACCTCTTTGCCCTCGCTGTCCTCGCAGATCACGCCGTCCTCGGTGACGCGCAGGGCCTTGTGGCTGGTATAGACCTCTGTGTACTTTGCGATCTCTGCCAGCAGCAGCGGACGGTGGCGCACATTGGCATCTGGTGCCAGCACATCCCGCATCTCCACAAGACGGACCTTCTTGCCCTCCTGGCCCAGGTGGATGGCGCACTCGCAGCCCGCGAGGCCGCCGCCCAACACCACCACATCGTCTCCCACCTTGTCCTTCTGGAGATAGTAGTTGTTCACCACAACCACGTTGTCTCCGTTGAGCCCTGGGATGGGCGGCACCAGCGGTGCACTGCCCACGGCGATGATGAGGGCATCCGGGGCCTCTTTCTCAGCATATTCCTTGGTTACTTCGGTGTTCAGACGGATCTCCACGCCTGCCTCCCGGCAGAACTTGGCGTAGGTCTGGCTGAGCTGATACATCTCATACTTGAAGGGCAGGGCCTGCTCGCTCTTGAGGATGCCGCCCAGCTGCGCCTCTTTCTCGCAGAGGATCACCTGATGGCCCCTTCTCGCTGCCGTCCAGGCGGCATAGAGACCGCCGGAGCCGCCGCCTGCCACCAGCACTTTCTTCTTCACCGGGGCGGGATACACCACATCGCCCTCGCACTCCCGGCCGATGAGCGGGTTCACGGTGCAGCGGCGGGTGGAGGTGGCGGCACGCTCGGCCATGCAGGTGAAGCAGCGCAGGCAGCGCACGATGTCCTCGTCCCGGTTAGCCATCACCTTCTGGGGCAGGAAGGGATCCGCCAGAAGGGCACGGCCCATGTAGCAGACGTCCGCCTTCCCGGAGGCGATGATCTCCTCCATCTGGGCGGGGTCGTTGAGACCGCCGATGGTAGCAACAGGCTTGGAGACGTGCTTCTTGATCTCGGCGGCCAGGAACACGTTCCGGCCGTGCTCGGTGAACATGGAGGGATGGGTGATGCCAAAGGTCTTCTGGTATGTACCGGCAGACACATGGATCATGTCGCAATAGGGCTCGATCATCTGGGCGATGCGCACGCCCTCATCCAGATCGTAGCCGCCCTCCACGAACTCGGCGCCGCTCATGCGGAACTCGATGGGGAAGAAGGGACCCACAGCTGCCCGGACGGATTTCAGCACCTCGATGGCCAGCCGGCAGCGGTTCTCAAGGGAGCCGCCGTACTCGTCCTCCCGGTGGTTGAAGAGCGGGGAGAGGAACTGGTTGATGAGCCAGCCGTGGCCGCCGTGGACCATCAGCATCTCAAAGCCGGCCCGTTTCGCAAGGCCTGCCACATGGCCATATGCCGCCACAATCTCATCGATCATGTCCTTGGTGAGGGCCTTTACCTCCACCCCGTCTGCCCGGGTGCAGGGAGAGGCGCTCCACTGACATAAAGACTTCTGCTTTGATTTATCGGTCATATAGGTGCCTGCGAACATCCCGGAATGGCTGAGCTCCAGAGAGGGGATGGCCCCGTGGCGGCGGATGGCGTCTGCCGCATAGGTGGCGCAGGCCAGGGAATTCAGGATGCTCTCGTCCAGGTGATATGCGTGGCTGCCGTCTGTGGCGGGGTGTACCATGCACTCCGAGATGGTGACAGCCCCAGCGCCGCCCTTGGCCCGCAGCTCATAGAAGCCCACGGACTTGGGGCCGATGCAGCCGTCGTTGGTGATGTCCGTGCCGCCCATAGGAGCGGAGAACATGCGGTTGCGGAAGGTAGTGCGCCCCAGGGTGATGGGCGCAGAGAGGTGGGGATATTTGCGTTCCATTGTTGGCCTCCTGTCTAGAATACGGTGCCGGCGTGGGAACCGGCTGTGGGTGGAAAGGGTCTATTGGAATTGTCTGTGTCTCAGTGGTTTGTAAGGCGATGGCCGATGGCCTCCAGATCCGCCGTGCTGCCGGTAACCGCCTGGATGGCCTTGGCCCTGGCTCTGGGCTGGCAGCCGTCCTCCGGATCTGTGAAGAGCCCGAAATAGACCTCTGTAAGGCCGCCGATCTGGTTCTGCTCGATGCCGCCCCGGCGGAGCATGGCGTTCTCGTTCAGGAGCCGGAAGTTGTGCAGGGTGCGGACATAAGGGAGCTCCGCTGCGATCTCCAGCATCTTCCGGTTGTATCCCGCATACCGCTGCTCCCACGCCGGGTTGCCGCAGTCTGTGAAGCCGGACTCCGTGAGCAGCACCTGCTTGTGTCCGTCTCCGTAGTGCTTCATCACCTTGTATGCGGCGTCGTTGTAGCTCTTCCAAAGCTGGTCCGGCTCGTCTACATCCAGGAACGTCCCGGTTGGTGAACACATAGGGGTG
Source organism: uncultured Oscillospiraceae bacterium (assembly GCA_947623875.1). Taxonomy (GTDB): domain Bacteria; phylum Bacillota; class Clostridia; order Oscillospirales; family Oscillospiraceae; genus Enterenecus. The sequence goes on along the minus strand of CANQII010000077.1, from coordinate 1,030 downwards.
CCAGGCAACGAGATCGAAATAGTCGTCCGGGTTGGAAGACCAGAACTTGCCGCTTTTGATCCGGCTGTATATCTTGTCCAGGGTCCAGGCAACCCCGTACATCACCGGGAGAAAGTCCGGCATGTCTCCGCCAAGACCCGGGGTGGACAGGGCGGGGGAAAAGCTGGCCACCTTGGCATTGGGGTTGGCCCGCCGGACACCTCGGGCGGAGAAGTACATCATGTCCACGGCGATGTCCGCCTTCTCATCTGCGGTGAAGGGGTGGGACATATCGGAATCCAGGAAGCCGTCCGGGTGGAGGAAGGCGTTCAGGTTCCACTCGTTGCCCACCTCCCAGATGTCCACCTGGGGGAAGAGGGATACCATGGTGTACCAGGACTGCTCCAGCATCTCCAGGGTCTGCATGTACTGGCTGCCCGGGGTGAGATCTCTCGCCGGCATGGCGTGGCCGGTTTTCTGCTTGCAGCCCTCCGGCAAAAACCACTCGTGGCTCATGGCCGTGACCTCGATGTCCAGTTCCTTGGCCCGATCCAGCAGCTTCCGGTGCATGGCCACCTCGGTCTCATTGGGGGTAGTTGGATCCACCAGCAGTTCCGTGAGGTGCATCCAGGCCCGGTATGCGTTGCAGCCCAGGCCCTTCACCAGGTCCAAATAGGCAGGGGCGTTGATGCCCTGATCCCGCTGCCGCTGGATTAGGGGTTCCCCCACCCCGTAAAAGCGCTCATGCATTGCCCTCTCCTCCGATCTCGTAAAAGTAGATGTGCAGGCCGTCCGCCTCGTCTACCCCTTCTCCCTCGAAGCGGGTGCTGTGGAGGTACGGTGCCAGCACCGCAGAATCGGTGTAGAAGGTGGGCACCGTGTGGAATGGCATGGTCTTGGTGCGGTCGTCCGTCCAGCCGTTGTTCTCCACGTAGATGTGGCAGGGCTGTCCCGCCTTGTCTGTGCCGGTGAGCATGTACCGGGCGGACATGTGGCGCACATGCACGGCGTTTACCACCTGGGTGTCCACGCCGCAGGGCTCCACGATGCC
>CANQII010000076.1 GCA_947623875.1 uncultured Oscillospiraceae bacterium | reverse complement strand
TCCACATCGCTGCCCATCTGGCAGGTCACCAGGAACTCTGTGGGCTCGTTGGTGTACTCCTCGCCCTTCTCAATCAGGGCGGCCTTCAAGGCCTCATCGTCCGCCTGCACAATGGGACTCGCCGTGATACTGGCGCAGAGTTCCTCCACACTGAAATCTGCACTGCTGATCCCCAGGTTTTTCATCGCCTTAGTGACGATATCCGCAGAGTTGATCTCAGAGACGTTGATCTTGGTGCCGTCCGGGGCCAGTCCCTGGATGGCCTCTTCATTGTTGTACCGGATGATGGCAGCAGCCACGTAGGACTGCTGGTTGGACAGGAAGTAGTAGGCGGCGGCGGTCATCACAACGAAGAACAGCACCACAACAGGCATCCATTTCTTCAGATACCGAAAGATTTGAAAGTTCTTCATTTCGCCTTCGCCTCACTCTTCTTGGCCTTGCGAAGTTCCACGATGCAAGACACCACCAGGCCCATCGCGAACAGAATGACGGTCTCCTTCACCACATCTTTCGCCGCCTCCAGGATGTGGTCGTCCCGGGTGTCCACAGACAGGGTGAGGTAGCCGTTGGCCTGTTTGTTGTCGTACTCTTTCACGGCGGCTTTGGCATCTTCTGAGACGTCCGTCAGTTCCTTTTCGATGGCAGCGGCCAGGATCTCCGCCTTGGCCAATGTCTCGGCCGTGGCGGCGCTCTTGGTCAGCTGGCCGTAAATGTACTGGTTGTTGGCGATGCTGGAGTCCGATTTTGTCTTCTGCTTGGCATAGTCCTCGGCATCTTCAGCAAAGTTGTCGATGCCGATCTTGGTCTGGGACATGTAGAACTGGCCGTCCATGTCGTATGTGGGCACCAGCACGATCCGGGCCACATCATCCGCATACTTCCGGATGGCGCTGAGTCGGTTCTCGTTGGAGCGGCTGTACTTTCTGGCATCGAAGGTCTCGAAGACGTTGTCCGCACTCAGCCGGCCCATGAAGGTGGTGGCGTCCTTGGCAATGCCGTTGTCCATCACATAGGCCCGGAGGTTGGTGATCAGGGAGCTCTTGGCGTTGTTGGCCCTTGCCTTGATGGACTGGAAGGTATCCCCTGTCTCGGACATCTCGAACGTGGCCTCTTTGTCCGCCAAGGAGTCCATATAGGCCGCGATGTGGTCTGCCACCTTGTCAAAGAAGTCGCACATGTCCAGGTAATCTTCGTTCTCGATGGCCGAGAAGTCTGTCTCCAGGGACTGGATGTTATAGGAGTACTGGTCGATGAACCACTCCCGATAGCACCCGCAGAACAGGTCCAGCACCTCTTCGGCATCCCGGTCTGCCAGCTTTTCATTGGCGTGATACTTCACGGTGTACTCCGTAGACACCCAGTACTCATCTGAGTCGGCGTTGTTGCTTTTGGGAATCACCTCGATGGCGTCCTTCAGGTCGCTCACAGACACGCCCTCCATGCGGCCGATCCGAATCACCCGCTCCAGAATTGCGTCAGACAGCATATCCGCCTGGTTGAACCGGGTGTCATTCGGGTTCAGTCCCTGAGAGGCACCATCGTAGTTTAAGGAGATGGACGCCTCTCCGGCCAGCGGCACCGCCAGATTGTGGATGAGGATGTTCATCACCAGGATCACTGCCATCAGCAGATAGAAAGCCCCTTTTCCATGAAACAGATGATAGCGGTGGGTGGTCACATCCCGCAGTTTGATGGGACTGCCGGAGAAAACGCACAAAACGCCCACAACCGCCAGAATTCCCAGGATCGCCAGCCAGAAGTTTTGCAAAAGCTGAATCACTGTTACAATATGGGACTGCATAGTCTCAATCCCCCTTACTCTATGCATTGCAGTACCGGACCTTCTTCCCCACACAGGAGGCAGGGAGGACCGTCAGAAGAGATCTACGATCACGATCTCCGGTTTGTTCAAGATTCTTGGAATAGCACCGTGATTGCCGAGGCCCCGCCCCACAATCAGCTGGGTGTTGCCGATCTGGAACTTGCCGGCATCGTACTCCGGGAAATACCCTTCATCTGCGCTTTTCAGTCCGCCCAGACCGGGGATGCGGACGATGCCGCCGTGGAGGTGTCCTGCCAGTGCCAGATCCACCGTGGAGTCATCCAGATACTGGGTCACGGTACCCGGGAAGTGGGAGAGCAAGATCTTGAACGTGCTCTCACTCTTGTGGTCGAAAGCGGTGTAAAACTTGCCGGAATAGGGCCAGAAGCTGTCCACATTGGTGCTGACGCCCCCGATCAGAATGCGGTTGCCGTTGACCTCGATCTCCTCATCCGCATTCTGCAGTACCGTGACGCCGCACTGCTCCAGGCCATCCAGCAGGCGTCTGTCCACCACCAGATCAGAGAAGTCCTCTGTCCCCTCCTCGATGCCGGCTTCCTCCAGTTGGTCCTTGTAGAGGTCCATGTCGTAGATCACTTTGTTCTCGTGGTTGCCCAGTCCATAGAACACCGGGGCAATCTGCACCAGCTTCTGGCAGAGTTCGATCACATAGTCCACATCAGGATCCACATCGTTGAGGAGGTCCCCGCCCAACAGGATGATGTCCGGCTCCAAACTGCGGATGTGCTCCAGAAGTTTCTCGTTCTTCTCCCCGAAGCGTACCTGGTGCGCATCCGAGAGATAGACCGCTCGAACCGGCTCGTTGATCTTCTGGGAGAAGACCCGGTAGAAGGTCTCATCAAAGGACTGGTTCTGAAAGTGGTTCCACACGAAGAACAGTGCGAAACACAAAGCCATGGCCAAAAGGGCTACAATGATCTTTCGAAGCCGCCTCGTCACATGGGCCTTTCGATTCTTGTTCAAAGCAAGCACACTTCCCATCTGTACACAGGATTACACGCACCCGGCAAAGGCACCCGGCATACGGCCAGTGCACGGCGCAGATGCAAGGCCCTAAGTTTCCCTCTCATCCGCCCGCTGCGCAAAGCGCAAGAAATGTAATACGTACAAAACACGCTAGATTCTATCATCTCACTTACTGAATTTCAATAGGTTAGCTTTTAGAAAAGATTGCTTTTTTCACAGACTCCACCTTTTGCCATTCTTGTTCCGATAATCGCATTTGTTTTCACATTTCGTTCGTTAAGTCATGTGATTTCCCCTGAGATTTCCTCTCTTGTCTGTTGCCAAAGCGCCTCCTGTCTGGTAAAATGGTCCCGCTGCAAAGCGGCTTCCCTGCCGCACATTACCCGGAGGCGATAATTCTCATGGAAGAATGCAATGCGTTTCTGAAGAAGACCTGGCCTGCGCTGGAGGACATGGATCTCCCATCCCTCCAGCAGGCTTTGGAGGCGGCCCAGGATTGGATCGATGTTCTAGACGATCAGGAGCCGGAGACAGACGATGAGGCTGATGAGGCCTTTGCCGCCTGGGCCAACCTGCGGGAGAACATGGAGGACCTGGTGGAGGACATCATGGACCTTCTGGAAGAGCAGGAATAGGAGGGGCACACAGGATGACTCGTATGGATCAGCTTCTGGCAGCCATGATGGAGCATGAAAAGCCGGATGCCCTCCGGATTCAGCACTTTGTGAAGGTGCACGCCTATGCCGGGCTCATCGGCAGGATGGAGCATCTCCCGGATGCCTTGCAGGAGACCTTGGAGGCCGCCGCCATCGTCCACGACATCGGCATCCACCCGGCAGAGGCGAAGTACGGCTCCAGCAGCGGCAATCTGCAAGAGTTGGAAGGGCCGCCCCTCGTGCGGGAACTGCTTCAAAGCCTGGATTGGGATCCCGCCCAGACGGAGCGCATCGCCTATCTGGTGGGCCACCATCACACCTACACCGCCATTGACGGGCTGGACTATCAGATCCTGGTGGAGGCGGATTTTTTGGTAAACCTCCAGGAGAACCACACCGGACCGGAGGAGCAGGCCAGTGTGTATCACAAGATCTTCCGCACAGAGAGCGGCAAACAGCTCTTCCGCACCATGTTCGTCTCAGAACTCTCCGTCTGAGAGACCCATCCCTACCTTATATATACATCCGCAAGGAGGAACCCACCTATGTTGGAAATCGGCATGAAAGCACCAGACTTCACCCTGACAGACAAGGACGGCAATCCGGTCTCTCTCCACGACTTTGCCGGCAAGCGCATCGTTCTCTACTTCTACCCCAAAGACAACACCCCTGGCTGCACGCGTCAGGCATGCGCCTTCGCCGGGGCTTATGAGGCCTTCAAGTCCCAGGATGTGGTTGTCATCGGCATCAGCAAGGACTCTGTGGCTTCCCACCAGAAGTTCGCAGAGAAGTACAACCTGCCCTTCATCCTTCTGGCAGACCCGGATCGCATCGCCATCGAGGCTTATGGTGTCTGGCAAGAGAAGAAGAACTACGGCAAGGTCTCCATGGGCGTCGTCCGCTCCACCTACATTATCGGCAAAGATGGCACCATCGAGAAGGTCATGCCCAAGGTAAAGCCGGACACCAACGCCGCAGAGATCCTGGATTGGCTCCAGCAGCAGGCATGATCCGGCCCATCAACCATGACACCGCCTTTCTCGCCCAGAAGGCGGAATCGGCCACACCAGCAGATCTGGAGATCGGGCAGGACCTGATGGACACCCTGCAGGCCTGCCGGACGACCTGTGTGGGCATGGCTGCCAACATGATCGGCTTCAACAAGCGGATCATCATCTTCGTGGATGACGACGGCTCCCCCAAAGTACTGTACAACCCTGTGATTCAGAAAAAAGAAGGGGCGTACAAGACCGAAGAGGGATGTCTCTCCCTTCTCGGCGTACGCCCCACGGTGCGGTACCGCAAGATTAAGGTGCAGTTTCAAAACGAGGCCTTTCAGACCCGGGTGAAGACCTGGTCCGGCTATACCGCCCAGATCATCCAGCACGAGATAGACCACTGCGAGGGGATCCTGATATGATCCCCTTTGATACTACGTTTGAGGTGCTTTCCATGAGAAAACCCCTTCGCTCCCTGTTGTCCTTGCTTCTCGCCGTGCTGCTTCTCACCTCCGGTCTCTGTACAACCGCCATTGCTGCAGGTTCATCGGGGTCTTCCCTGCCCTACACAGACGTCTCCCCCGGGGACTGGTTCTACGAGACGGTGCAAAAGGCCTACCGAATGGAGCTCATGGACGGTGTGACGGCCACCACCTTCCAGCCCCAGGGAACCCTCACAAGAGCTCTGTTCGTGGACGTCCTCTACCGTCTCTCCGGTGAGGACGCCCATGCCCCGCAATACAGCGATGTGAAGGTCACGGACCAGTATGCCGATGCCATTGGCTGGGCCCAGAACGCCGGTATTGCCTCCGGCAGCGGAGACGGACGCTTCCATCCGAACGGGACGCTCACCCGGCAGGAGTTCTTCGTGATGATAGACAACTTCCTGCAGTACGCCTCCTGCACGTTTCCGGACTCCCCCACTGCAGTAAAGTCCTTCTCCGATCAGAACGAAGTAGCCTCCTGGGCGAAGGACGCCATTGAACGTCTCCGCAAGGCCGGACTTGTAAGCGGCAGCGATGGGAAAGTGATGCCCACCCGGAACACCACCCGTGTTGAAGCTGCAGTCCTGGCCGTTCTGATGGCAGAGAAGGGAGTCTCCCCTCTCATCGGTGGCTATCGTCTGCCCCAATTCTCCCTCTACACAGATCAGCCAGACTTCCTCTCCACAGACCGAATGGCAGAGAAGATCAAAGCGCTGGCCGGCACATCCCTCCCCGCAGCGGGCAAACTCGCCCCCAAAACCATCGTCTTCACGGTAGATGGCTCTCTCCGCATGCTGGAGTGTGGCGTCCGAGAGAAAGACGGGGTTCTCACCCTGGCCGTGTACAGCAAGTTCGCCCTTCCCTACATGGAGCGCATCCTGGAGGACCTCTTCTTCCAGAACGGCCTGCAGATCCCAGCCGGATACTCCGGCACCATCGCATACCAGATCGATGATGTAAGTGACCTCCCCATCAACGCCAAGCTCTCTCTGGCAGGCGAGACGAACAATAATCCGGTGACCTACTCCACAGGAGACAACGTCACTTTCCGGGTCTCTGCGCTCTATGAGAACCGCATCGTGTCCATTCCGTCCTTCTCGTACAGCTACCGCACGGATGAGGGCGTTACAAAGAGCGGAACAGCGTCTGGAAAAGGCGGTCAGATGGTAGTAACCCTCCCCGGCTGCGCAAAGCCCGGCACTGCCATGCTCACCGTATCCCCGCAAGGGCTTAGTGATCCGGATCTGGACTTCGTGGGCACTGTGGCCTTCGATTTTGCCAAGATCAAACCGGCCAGATCCGCACCTTCGGACTTCAAGCAGTTCTGGGACAACCAGTTCAGCAAGCTGATGGCCTCCAGTCCAAGCGAAGTGGAGTATGAGAAGTGCGAGGACCACAGCCAGAAGTACTACAAGACCTACGATGCCACGGTGACCTCCCCCTGGGGCAACGTCTATCTCCACATCACGGTCCCAGACAACGCGAAAAGCCATTCCCTCCAGATCAAGCTCCGCTGCCAGGCCTACGGGTACCGCAGCGCAGTGCCGGAGTACAGAGACGATGCCATCACGGTCTCCGTGAACCCCCACAGCATTGAGAACGACCGCTCCAGTTCCTACTATGCGGAGAAGGAGGACGAACTGGACTGCTGGGTGGATGACAAGGATACCCGGGAAAACTGCTACTTCCTGGGCATGATCATGCGGGACATCCAGGCTCTCCGATATGTGCAGGACAAGTTCTCCAACCTCTGGGATGGCAAGACCATCGATGTGGCGGGCGCCTCCATGGGCGGCTATCAGGCGCTGGCCGTAGGGGCCGTGTACAGCAAGGTGACCAGTCTCTCCCTTTCCTGGCCGTGGATGTGCGATCTCGGCGGCGGACCTGCCGGGCGCAACGATGGCTGGGCGCCGTCCTGGAGCAGCGCGGGCCAGTACTTCGATGCCTGCTACTTCGCCCCGTATGTGAAGGGCACTGTCCGCAGCCTGACCGTGGGTCTCGGAGACTACATCTCTCCCCCGTCCGGCATCATCGCCATGTACAACGCCCTCTCCGTCCAAAAGCAGGCCACCTTCATCCAGGATGGGCGGCATGTGAGCGAGGTAGACACCAGCAGCGGCAGCTTCACCGTGACAGGCACGCCCACCAGTGCAGACGCCAATCCAATCACCATCTCGGACAACGGTTGTGCCGCTCCTACCAGCGCCGGTGCCAAGCCTGCCTCTGGAGATCCGCTGGCCTCTCTGCAGCAGGTTACCGTCTGCCGCAGGACCACCGCCCGGCCCTATGACACCAGCAATGTCCTGGTGAATCCTGGAAAAGGCTTCGTCTTTACAGGCTATATGGACACCGCCAAGTACTCTCAGGACTTTCTGGACGTGATCTCCATCGGCTATAACCGGTTTGCCTGGAGCAGGGTGGAACCCAAAGAGGGCCAGTATGACTGGGATGTAATAGACGACTACATCGGCCAGTATCAGGAACTGGGCAAGCAGTTTGCCTTCGGGGTGATGTGCGTCAACACCTCCACAGACGACAAATACACCACCCCCAAGTGGGTGTTTGAAGCTGGCGCCAAGGGCAAAGAAGTGGAGGCAGACGGACACACAGTGATGGTCCCCAAGTGGACCGACAAGGTCTTCCTGGAGAAGCTGAACAACTTCATCAAGGCACTGGCCGAGCGCTACGATGGGGACCCCAGAATCGCCTTCATCGACATCCGCTCTTACGGCAATTGGGGCGAGCAGCACACCTACAAGATCGACAGGGCCTACGATGACATCACGCCGGACCAGCTGAAAGAGTGGTATCTCCGGCCCTATATCAACGCATTCCATGACACGCAGCTGGTCACGCCATACGGCGGCAGCGAGTACGACGAGGTCTATGAATGGGCCATTGAGCATGATGTCGCCATCCGGAGAGACGGCATTGTCTCCTACTCCGATGGCACAGAGGGCCAAATGGTCTACGGCAAGCTGCCTGCTATCTTTGAGTACCCCAGTTCCTACATGGACAACGCTCGGAAAACGAAGAACTGGCAGTACGACAAGGTCCAGGAGGTGGTGGAGGTAGGCGCACCATCCTACCTGCAGATCTACAGCGACATGTACAACTCCAACAAGACCTTCTACAATCAGATCGCCAACCAGATCGGCTACTACCTCAGGCTGGAAAGCGGGTCCTTTCCCAACTCCCTGTCCGATGGAGATGACTGCGCAGTCCAGCTCACCTTCCGAAACGAGGGTGTCGCCCCTCCCTACTTCGACTTCAAGATCAAGGTGGGGCTCCTGGACTCCAACTATGATCTGGTGAAGTCCCACACGCTGTATGGCATTTCGGTAGACTGGATGCCGGGATCGGACATCCGCATAGACGGGTCTGTCTCCTTTACACAGCCGAAGAAGGACGAAGACAGTTACATACTGGCCATCGGCCTCTTCGCCAACGATGAGGATGACAACCCAGACATCCAACTGGGGAGCAGCAACGGCACCGAGGACAACTGGTACGTGCTGGGCAAGGTCTCCTTCCACTGATCCAACCGCCAGAGACAGCACAATAGCGGCATATCACGAGAACCACCGGTCCAGCCGGTGGTCTTTTTTCGCCCAAAAACAGGGTGCTGCACACGCTGCAATCCTGCAATTCCGCCGGATACTTGATAGAAATTGCGCTTGCCAGAAAGTTACGGATGTTGTATCATTGACTCCGTCACTTACTGATTTTCAATAGGTGAGCTTATCTGCAAAGTTCATAAAGTTACGGATTCATCAAATCTCGTACTGATGAGATTTCCGATAATGTGCCGGTCTGATCGAACCGCTGCCGCTCCGGCGCCAAGGAGGAATCAACAACGTGAGAATCCCAGTGAGGTCTCTGACCTCTCTTATTGTCTTGCTCTGCATGGTGTTTTCCCTGACCTGCTGTGCCCCGTCTGAGCACACCGTTTCCACTTCTGCCCCATCTGCAGAGGTAAGCGATGCACCCACAGAGCCGCCCGCTGCACCGATAGAAACGCCGGATATACCCGAATCCGGATCTTCTCCTGCACCAGATACACCAGTACCGGCATCCAGCGCAGCCATGCCAGCGTCCAGCGCCCCTACAGCTGAATCTAGTGTACCCACAGTGTTGCCCAGCACTCCTATTGAGGCAGCCAACGCGTCTCCGATGGAGTCCAGTGTTCCAACGGCAGTACCCAGCACCCCTGTGACAGCACCCAATGTGCCAATGACAAGTTCCAGTACCCCTGCGGCAGAAACCAGTACACCCACTGCAGAACCCAGTACCCCTGCAGTGGAACCCAACACACCTGCACCGGCAGCCAGTGAAGAGATGCCGGGATCCAGTGCTCCTGCTGCAACACCCAGTGCGCCACCAGCAGCTCCTGTGACCCCTACCCCAGAAACCAGTGTGCCTGCCGAGGAGCCCAGCACGCCTCTGGAAGAGGTCCCAAAGGAGTCTATACAGCCCGTTCAGATCGTTGTGGAGCCGGAGAACACAGACGACGTCCTGATCAACCCCGGGAAGGGCTTCGTCTTCCTGGGCTACCTGGATGAGAGCGAGTACGATGCAGACTTCCGGTCTGTGGTGTCTATCGGGTATACCCGCTTCAACTGGGCCAAAATCGAACCGGAGGAGGGCCATTACGACTGGGATCACATCGACGACTGGATCAACACCTTCAAGCGGCAGGACAAACAGTTTGCCTTTGGGGTCATGTGCGCCAATACCTCTTCCAGCAAGGCCTATGTCACTCCGGAGTGGGTCTACGATGCCGGTGCCGAGGGGAAATGGATTACCGCAGAAAACGGCGAACCCCAGAAAATCCCGAACTGGACAGACCCCATCTTCCTGGAGAAGCTGGACAACTTCATACAGGCCCTGGCAAAGCGTTATGACGGCAACCCAGATATCTCCTTCATCGACATCCGCTCCTATGGGAACTGGGGGGAACAGCACACCTACAAGATCGAGGATGCTTACCCGGACATCTCTGCAGAAGAACTCCGGGATCTGTATTTCATACCCTACATGAACGCCTTCCAGAAGACGCAGTTGGTGGCGCCATATGGTCTGGAGGAGTATGAGGAGACCTATCGGTGGGCCATCGACCGGGGTGTCACCATCCGCCGGGACGGGATCGTAACCTACTCAGATGGCAGCGAGGGCAGGATGGTGTATGGGAAGGCCCCTGCCATCTTTGAGTATCCCGCCTCCTATCTCCGGGAGGCCAGAAGCAGCGGAAACTGGCAGTACAGTGCCGTGCGCAGTGTGGTAGAGACCGGAGCCCCCACCTATCTCCAGATCTACGAGGACATGTACGACTCCAACCAGGCCTTCTACAACGAGATAGCCAACCGAATCGGGTACTACTTCCGTCTCAAGAAAGCCGTCTACTACAACGCTCTATCCAGTGGCACCCCAGCAGACATCGAGCTCACTTTCCGCAACGATGGCGTAGCACCGCTCTATGCGTCCGCTTGCCTCAAGGTCGGGCTGCTGGATGAAAACGGCAACCTGGTTCAGGCTTATCCGGTGTCCGGCAATCCCGCCCAATGGATGCCGGGAGTGGACGTTGCCTTCACGGTATCCCCCATCCTGCAGTTGCCGGCTGGGCAGGTTCAGCCGGTCCAATATCAGCTCGCTGTGGGACTCTTTGAATATGCCTCAGACACAAAGCCTGCCTACCAGCTGGGCAGCGCCGGCAGTACAAAAGACCACTGGTATGTGTTGGGGACGATTACAATCTTGCCAGAGTAGGGCGTCTGGGCAGCGAACACTTCGCTCCCCACGCCAGCGGAACAAATCTCAGTAGACCGCCGCGCCATACCGAGCGCACGGTCTGGAAAGGGGGATCCTATGCAAATACTGGAACCGGAACAACTGGATCTGCTTCACAACCTGGAATTGAAGATCACGCTGGAGATCAAGCGGGTCTGCGAGGCAAACGGGATACGCTTCTTTCTCTTCAGCGGCTCTCTGCTGGGCGCTGTCCGGCATAAGGGGTTTATCCCCTGGGATGATGACATGGACATCGCCATGACAAGGGACCAGTATGAGAAGTTTATTGCGGTCTTCCCGAAGTGCACAGACACCAATACCTTTTTCCTGGAAAATTGGGATACAGAACCGGGCTTCGGCCTCACGTTTTCCAAGGTAAAGCTCAACGGGACGTTGTTCGAGGAGCACTCTGCAAAAGGCCTGTCCCTGCACAAGGGGATCTTTGTGGACATCTTCCCTCTGGACCGGGTGCCCAATGATCCGGCAGCCATCCTGAGAACTGCATCCAAGCTGGACCATCTGGCGAAGCTTTACAAGTTCAGTCTGGGTTACCTCCCTACCAAGCCGGACCATCAGGAGCAGTACTATCTGTCTAAGGTCATCGGCACTGCGGGAAAGCTGCTTCCCAAATCGGCGCTGCGGGAACAGATACAGCACGAGATCACCCGCTATAATCAGGATGAGCAGGCCCGCTATCTCGCAGCAGTGGGCGGCGGTGGAGCCCACCGCAAGGATGCATTCCCGGAGGAATTGGTACAGAATATCCTAATGGTCCCCTTCGAGGACGAGACCTTGCCGATTCCGGCGGGATACGATACCATCCTGACCTGCCTCTTTGGCAACTATATGGAATTCCCGCCGGAAGAGGAACGGGTATTCCGCCACCATCCGGAGCGGATAGACTTTGGCATCTATGCCCCAGCCATGAAAGGATGAACCCAGGTGATACGAATTCTGCAGTCCGTAAGCTACATGCACCGCGCCGGGACAGAGACCATGCTGATGAACTACTACCGGCACATGGACCGGGAGCGGGTCCAGTTCGACTTTCTCTGCAACAAGTCCAAGCCCGGCGCCTACGATGCGGAGATTGAAGCCATGGGCGGCAGGATCTTCCGCACCCCCGGCTTCAACCCGTTCCGGTATCCCAAGTATTTAGCGTACATGCACCAGCTTTTCTCCGAGCACCCGGAGTACAAGGTGATCCACTCCCACAACAGCTCTCTGGGGGTGTTTCCTCTCTTTGCAGCAAAACGGGAAGGCGTGCCGACCCGGATCGCCCATGTACACAGCGCCTCCTTCACCGCAGACTACAAGCTGCCGATCAAGGTGGTCTGCCGGCCGCTGCTTCCCCACTGCGCCAATCACCTCTGGGGCTGCGGCGTCAAGGCCGTCACCTTCTACTACGG
>CANQII010000075.1 GCA_947623875.1 uncultured Oscillospiraceae bacterium | reverse complement strand
CACCATGTCGGACGTAGACCTGGAGTCCTGGTACACCGAGGCGATCCGCTGGGCTGTCAGCGAAGGGATCGCAGTGGGCTATGGCAACGGCACCTTCGGTCCCAGCGATCCCATCACCCGGGAGCAGATGGCCACCATGCTCTATTCCTACGAGAAGAAGTGTGGAGATGGCGGCTTCACCGGCACCTGGATGTTCCGGCTGCCCTTCACCGATCTCACTGAGATCTCGGATTGGGCCTATGAGGGTACCGCCTGGTGCTATATGCACAACGTGATGTCCGGCAAGGGCAACGATCTCTTTGATCCCGCCGGTCTTGCCACCCGGGCTGAACTGGCAGCGGTACTCACCCAGTACCTGAATCGGCAGGACCAGTGATGGCCCGACCCAACCCCAGAAATTACCATTCCGTGGCCGCCGCAGAGTCTCTCTGCGGCGGCCATTTTGCACCCCCGGTGTCCCACAGCCCTCGGAATCCACTTGGACCAGTGCGCATCCCGTTGTGCTATACTTCTGGTAACATTGGGTCTGCGTGCCTGCAGGCCACCACCGGTAGAACGGGTCTCAAGGTGCTATGCTGGTACCTCCTGAGGTATAGGGCGGCACCGGTGCCATACAGTCTGTCACTGAAACCGCTTCCAGCGCATAAGGAACCGTCTTCACTGCCCGGCCGCAAATCTCGCAGAAAGCCCCACACACAGCAGTCTCCTCACGTCTACTCCATCCAATACATCTTGCATTTTCGCCAAAATCTGCTATTGTTAAGACATCCACAGAACAGGCATATCTATCCCGTCTGCCCCAACCCTTCAGATCGCTTCCCAATCAGAGAGAGGGTGTCCCCTTGAGTCAACTGTACTGTCCCTTCTGCATGGCAACTCTCCAACCGAATACCCCCTGTCCCAACTGCGGCCGGGACCCAGAGAGCTATGAACCCCAGTCTCACCATCTTCCTCCCGGCACTGTTCTGAAAGAACGTTATCTGCTGGGCGGCGTGTTGGGGGAGGGCGGCTTCGGCATCACCTACATCGGCATCGATACCCGCCTGGACCTGCGGGTGGCGGTGAAGGAGTACTTCCCCGCCATGCAGGTCACCAGAGACAACACGGTATCCGCATCGGTGCAGTGCTACACTGGCAACGCCGGCAAATCCTTTGCCCATGGACGGGAGCGCTTCCTGCGGGAGGCCCGGACACTAGCGAAGATGGACAAGACCCCGGAGATCGTCCGGGTACGGGACTTCTTCGAAGCCAACGGCACCGCGTACATCGTGATGGAGTACATCGATGGCACCACCTTCAAGCAGCTGGTGGAGCAAAACGGTCCCATCCCTGCCGATGAACTGCTCACCATGATCAAACCCCTATTCGGCGCCTTGGAGGCCCTCCACAAGCACGACCTCATCCACCGGGACATCAGCCCGGACAACATCATGCTGGAAGAGGGCAAGGTCCGCCTTCTGGATTTCGGCTGTGCCCGGGAGTCCATCAAAGACGTAGAGACCACCACCATCGTCCTGAAGCAGGGATATGCGCCCTTGGAGCAGTATCAGCACAAAGGCCAGGGACCATGGACCGATGTCTACGCCCTTGCCGCCACCATCTACTACTGCATCACCGGGGAAAAGCCGCCGGTACCCCTGGACCGGGTAAACGAAGAGGAGTTGATTCCGCCCCGGAAGTTGGGCGCTGCCCTCACGGAACAGCAGGAAAAGGCCATCCTATGGGCCCTCTCCCTGCGTTCTGCTGCCCGGCCCCAGTCTGCAGAGGCATTCTACGATGCCCTTTATGGCACAGCACAACCGCCGGAACCCATACCTGTGTCAGAACCGGAGTTGGAGTCTGAGCTTGAACCTGAGCCGAAGCCTGAACCCGAATCTGAGCCAGAGCCCGAGCCTGAACCGGAGCCGGAGCCTGAGTCCGAGCCAGAACCTGAACTTGAACCGGAATCCGAGCCTGAGCCGGAACCCGAACCTGAACCAGGACCAGAACCGGAACATGCGTCTGAGTCTGAGTCCGAATCGGAGTCCGGGTCTAAGTCAAAAAAAGATGAGGCCAAGTCTCCTTCGCCTCACCTGAACCCTGCTCTCATCGGCATTCTGGCCGTTGTGATATTGGCAGTGGCCATCGCCGTCTACTTCGCCAGCTGCAACGGCGATGAACCCTCTCCCACCAACTCTCTGCCCCCGGCTACAACCCAGCCCGGCGCATCCAGCAGTCCGACCACGCCCGCAGCAGAGGAAAACAACGAACCCCTGCCTACCTCTACCCCAACCGCAGCGCCAACCCAGGCACAGACAGCAGAACCCACTCCGGAGGCAACCCCAGAGGCCACTCTGGAACCTACACCGGAAGCTACTCCGGAACCGACCCCAGAGCCCACCCCGGAACCGACACCTGAGCCAACGCCAGAGCCCACCCCAGAGCCCACACCTGAGCCTACTCCTGAACCTACACCAGAACCCACTCCTGAGCCTACTCCAGAGCCAACACCCGAACCTACGCCCGAACCGTCTCAGGCAGTGCAGACCGTATCCCAGGACGGCTTCAACTACGAGATTCGGGATGGTGCGTATGCTGTCCTTACAGGATACACCGGCAGCGGCATGGCCACAATCCCGGACGAGATCAACGGCGTACCGGTTACCGAGATCGCAGACAACGCCTTTGCTGGAGCCTCTTTCAGCAACAGTGTCCAACTGCCGAAACATCTGGCCCACATCGGCAGCAACGCCTTCCAGGGCTGCACCGGCCTCCGCTTTCTCACCGCATCCAGCAACTTCACCACGGAGAAAGACAGCTTTGCCGGCTCCTCCCTCCAGGACGTGCTGCTCACGGGAGATGCCGCAGGGATGACTTGGACAGCAGATGGAACGTACCGGGTCTTCTCTCAGAATACCAGCACCCAGTACGGCGCCATCACAGCATTTGCCATTGCAGACAACAGCACTCTGTACGCTGTCACGGAACAAAGCGCTGCGGTTCTGCTGGATATGCCGGGAGACAACCTGGATCGCACACTGCTTGCATCCATCTCCAGCAGCGGCACTGATGTCCCCGTCCGCTGGATTGATGCCCACGCCCTGGACCGCCAGTCCAACAAGATCACCATCACTCTCCCGGACAGTTGTCTCTTCGATGCCTCCCTGTTCGATAAGGCAAACTGGAAGGCCTCCCCCTCCTCCCTCGCAGACATGTGGCTGCTCACCAACACCGCCGCCGGCATCATCAACGGAAATTGGTCTGCCGAGACGTCCAAGGTGGTACCGAACCCGGAGCTGGTACAGTGGGCCAAGACCCGTGCCCAGGAGTGCTCCACCTTGTACGATAGCAAACGGGAAGACGGCAGCAACAACGGCTCCATCTTAACGGATCCTCAATACAGCGCCCTGGCATTCTGGATGGCTGCGGATGAGCCCTGGGACGTGGGCCAAGTGAACGAGTTCATAGACACCCTTGCGTTCCAGCTCCCAGAGGGCGCATACCAAGTGGGCCTCGCGTACTACAAGGCCACCGCCGAAGACGGCTCCGTCCACTGGTATTACTACGGCCTCGCCACCATCGGCGTATAGGGCACTTCATAAGGCACATCTCTCCGCAGGACCGCGGGTACTCTTCCGCGGTCCTGCGGTCTTTTGTCCAGAGGTCTCCCTGCCGCATCCAAACAGAGGGCGCTTCTCTCCTCACCGCCCATAGGAAAACCTAAAAATGGCGATTTTCAGGAAAATTCCTTGCTTTTAGGGATTTTGGGTGCTATAGTCCATTATGAAGAGAAATCGCCCGGAACTTCTGCCCCACGCTCTATCCGATGGAGACCATCCGCACCTTCATCGCCCCCAACCTGGCGTCTCCCAGCATTCCGGGTGCAGGGCGGGGCACTTCCCGCAGGCAATCCAGATCAGATCACTCACCGCAGCGTCAGAAGAATGCGCTGGGGCCCGCAACAAGGTTCTCCCGTCTGCAAGAAACTGAGCTCGATAGGGACGGCACCGGTGATATGCCGCCCGTTTCAACGCAGAGGTCACCCGGGAACGCATCTGTTCGGCCGCCGCAGAGCATCTCTGCGGCGGCCTTTCTGCATCTCCAACGTCACAGAATCTACTTGGACCAGGGCCAAAATCCACATGCTATACTGCTCATACCATTGGGGCAGCCTGTTCAGGCCCCCTAGCAAATTGCGAGAGAAAGAGGTCTTGTGCATGGAATACTGTCCGCATTGCATGGCACGAAATGTGTCCGGCCAAACCTGCCCCGTTTGCGGCGGCGATCTCAACTGGACCGGCCAAAAGGGGCTGGATCTGCCTGTGGGGATCACCCTTACCGGCGGAAACGGCCTCAGGACGTACTGGATCGGGGCCGCCCGGGGCAAAGGCGGCTTCGGTATCACATACGGCGCCATGGAAACCACCTCCCACCGGCGGGTTGCCATCAAGGAGTACTTCCCCGTCCGCTGTGCCTTCCGGGCCGGCAACGGCGTGGATGTGCAGACCCTCACCGGTCAGGAGACGTTCTTCCAGGGCGGCATGAAGAGCTTTTTGGACGAGGCCCGGATGCTGCTGGCCCAGGAGGATCTCCCCAGCGTAGTGCATGTCATCGACTTCTTCGAGGCCAACGGCACCGCCTATCTGGTGATGGAGTACCTGGACGGACTGCCCCTCCACGCCTACATGAACAAGCTCGGGGGCACCATCCCCGCCCAGGACCTGTTGGAGAAACTGGACCCGGTGATCCGGGATCTGGGTGTGCTTCATGAGCGGGGCATCCTCCACCGGGACATCAGCCCGGACAACCTGATGTGGATGCCCAACGGGACCATCAAGCTGCTGGACTTCGGAAGCGCCCGGAACATGGAGAACGGCAAGTCCATGACCCTCCTGATGAAAGAGGGTTTCAGTCCGGTGGAGCAGTATCGATCCCGCGGCCAGGGTTCCTACACCGATGTGTACTCCATGGCCGCCACCATCTACTACTGCACCACAGGGGTGCTCCCGCCAGGCGCCATTGAGCGGCTGGAGAACGACTTCATCCGCTCCCCCATCGAGCTGGGAGCCGCCCTCACGGTGGAACAGGAGAGCGCCATCCTCTGGGGACTCTCCGTGCAGCCCTCCGCCAGACCTCAGACCATGGAGGAGTTCCACGAGGCGCTATATGCAAAATCTGCAACCCCGCCCTCTCCGCCGGTCCCGCCCCAGCCGTTTGAGATCACAGATAATACCAATGAAATCCACACCACCAATACCACCGGCACAGACACCTCTACCTCTACTGCCACCTCCACCGCCACCAAACTGGACCCCATCCATGTCACCACCACCATCACGGACAGTACGGGCGGCAGCACTGGCGGGAAGACAGGTAAGGAGAAGAACATCGTCACCATCGCCATCGCAGTGATCATCGCCATTGTGGTGATCGCCATCGTGGCCATCTTCTTCAACAGCAACGGCAGCCACCGGCGGAATGCATCCAACCCGGACGACCTGCCGGCCATCACCCCCAGCATCACCCGGCAGCCGGACACAGAGCGGGAACCACCGATCTCCACCCCATTGCCAACGCCCAAGCCCACACCGGAGCCCACCCCAGAACCTACCCCCGAGCCCACACCGTCTATAGTGGAAGGGACTGCGGACGGCTATACCTATGAGATCCACGGGGACTATGCCGTACTCACCGGATACACGGGGCAGAGCCTGATCAGCAGGATGCCCAGCGACATAGACGATGTCCCCATCACAGAGATTGAAGACAAGGCTTTTGCCGGCGCGGACCTGGATGGTACCGTCTATCTGCCCAACTCCTTAGAGCAGATCGGCAGCAATGTCTTTCAAGGGAGCAAAGGTCTTTCTTTCCTCGTGGCGACCAGCAACTTCTCGATGGAGAACAACAGCTTTTCCGGCTGCTCCCTGCAGGATGTGATTCTCTTTGACGAGGCTGCAGACATCCAATGGACCGCCGAGGGAGACTACCGCCTCCTCTCAAAAGCCTCCAAGACCAAATACGGCCGCATTGAGCGTTTCATCACAAATGGAGAATTTGCGCTGTACGCCGTCACCGATGAAGACGTCGGGGTCCTGCTGGATATCGTGGATACCAGCGAAGACTACACGCTGCTGGATGGTCTTGATGACGACACGTATGCCGTGGTTTGGATCGATGAGGCAGCTTTGGATCACCTCACCGAGACCATCACCATCACCCTGCCGGAAACCTGTCTTTTCGACTTCTCCCTCTATGATCAAGCCGAATGGGCGGCAGATACAGACACCCTGGCAGACATGTGGCTGCTCTCCTGTGAGATGGCAACTCGAATCAATACAGAGCGCTCCGGGGACGGGCCGGAAATGGTGCCAGATGCAGAACTGATAAAAGCTGCCCAAGTCCGCGCCGAGGAACAGACACAGCTGTACGGAGAAGATCGCCCGGATGGCTCTGAAGACATTGATCTTCTGAACGAGTTGGACATCCCCTGCCACTTCTACCTCCGGGGTTGGAACCGCAGAGATCCCTGGACCGATGCTTTCCTGGATGACTTTGCGGGCAAGATAGCCCCTCCCTCCACAGTGGACGACAAGGATGGCATCCTCTACGAGAAGATTGGCGTGGCGTATTACACGGATACAGATGCAGACGGAGACACCCTCTGGTACGATTACCTCTTCGCCACAACGCATTGAGCCAGCCCGCACCGTTTCGCAGCGGTCTCCGGGTCAGTGGAAGCCCAGATGCCGCACACGGATCAGACCAGTAATCCAGTTGGACCAGCGCCAAACACTCCGTAGTACAATAGGGCCATCAAAAGTACAAGAAAGGATGGTCCCGCGATATGCTTGATACCCCGGGGACTGCCAAACCCACAGCAGCCTCAACTCCAGCATCTCCCGTCCCGCAGCGGGAGACCGGAACAGAAGACGGCTTCACCTATGTGATCCGCCGCAAAGAAACCCAAGAGACCGCCGCCCTGGTGGAATACCTGGGAGACCGGGAGCATCCCGCCGGCGTCTTCCTCCCAGACCGTGTCCGCCGCAGCAGCGTCCCGGTTACAGACCTCCCAGACAACCTCTGCGCCGGCTGCACATTCCGGGAAGCGGTAGAGCTGCCCCACAGTCTGGAGCGGATCGGCAGCCGTGTCTTCCAGGGAAGCCGCGGCCTGCACTTTCTCTTCGCATACAGCCCCTTCCAGATGCAGCGAGACAGTTTTGCCGGCTGTGCCCTGCAGTCTGTGGTCCTTCTGGACGGCGCTGCATCCATCCAGTGGACCGCCGAGGGAGACTACCGCTTCTTCCGCACAGGCACCGAGACCCCGTATGGCACCGTCCTAGACTACGATGTGCCAGACAACCGGGCCCTGTATGCCATCACAGACCAGAACACCGCCATCCTCGTGGACCTGGCGGAACCCCTAACAGAATACACCGTCCCCCAAACCATCTCCTTCTACCCGGATCACCTCACCCCGGTGCGCTGGATCGATCGCAGTGCTCTGGACCATCTCAGCCGCAAGATCCCCATCCGGCTGCCGGCAAGCTGCCTCTTCCATGCAAGCCTCTCCGCAGGGGCAACCTGGAAGACTGAGCCCAACACCCTGGCAGACATGTGGCGGCTCACCTGCAAGCTGGCCCAAGGCATCCAGGCAGTTCAGGGATGCACACCGCCCATAGAACCCAGCCTGGAACTGATCCAGGTGGCCGCAGCCCGGGCAGCGGAATACGCAGAGGTCTGCAGCTGGACTTCTCTCGGCGGCAATCCGGACGGGCTGCTGGTCAAGGTCCGCAGCACCCCTTATCTGCAGTTCATGGAGGCATACGCCATGGGGTGTCCCTGGGAGGAGGATGGGTACCGCAGGTTCTGTAAGAAGATCGCAAAACAGATCACAGAAGAAGCACGGCGGGACCCGGCAGAGTGCCGCCTTCGCAAAATCGGCATCGGGTACTGCACCGCGAAGGATGCCAAGGGAGACATCTCCTGGGTAACCTTCGGCTGCATCACTGCGGGCTGAACCCATACGGTATCCACTTGGACCGGAACCCCACCTCCTCATGGTACGATAAGACCATCCTGAAAGACACGAAAGGGTGGTCCCCATGTTGGAAATCATCGGTGTTCTCGTTCGCGGCGGTCTGGTCCTGGGAGGACTGCATCTTCTGAATGCGTGGATGCAGTCCCTCACAGACAAGTCCAGACCATCTGGTTCTGTGATACCGGCCAATGAACTGCCCGAGCCGCAGTTGGAGCCGGAACCGCAGCCCGAACCAAAGCAGGAGCCAGACTTTCCAAAGAACGATCCCATCACCTGGAAGGCAGAAGAGGACAGGGCCGATGAGATGCTGCAGATCTCCCAGGCACTGGCAGAGAAAATCAACGCCGCCCGGGGAGACAGCGTACCGCCCATCACTGCCGCTGAGACAGATGTAACCGTATCCCAGGTCCAGGCGATTCTGTTTGCCAGAGGCTTTGGATGGACATCCCTGGGGAGCCGCGTGATCGCCCAAATCTCCATTTCTCCCTACGTCCATCTCTGCAAGGCCTTCACCGATGGAGAGCCCTGGGAAGAAGGGCTGTTCCGCTACCTCTGCCAGAAGTACACCAGCCGCGTGGAGGATGTTGCGGACGATGCGGCAGCAGGACACAGATTCCGCTCCATCGGCGTTGGATACTGCACCGCAGTCGATGCAGAGGGACATCCCACCGGCCAGCACTACGCCTGCCTCTCCCTCCGCTGAGGCACTCGGACCCGGCGCGGAATCCACTTGGACCAGGGCCAAAATCCCTGTGCTATGATAGGCCCGTAATCGGAACAACCCCTTCCTCCGGCAGCCGCCGGTTGCAATCCCCACCATACAAAAATCAAAATCAATAACACATACACTTCAGGAGGTCTCAATCATGGAAATTAAGAGCAACGTCGTCCCCTGCCCCAACGGTCACTACTATAATGCCAGCATCCACTCCGCCTGCCCCATCTGCGGCGGCGTGGCAGCCGCCGCAGCGGCAGGTGCCGGCAGCGCGGTTGGCAGCTTCATTCCCACCGAGAACCCCGGCACAGGCGGCTCCGCCACCGGCAGCTTCATCCCCACGGAGAACCCCCTGGCCGGCGGCGGCACCAATCCCGGCAACTTCATCCCCACGGAAGACCCCAGAAACGCGGGCTTCGGCGGCGGCTCTGCCACCTTCCCGCCCACCGAGACCCCTCTCGCCGGCGGCATGGGCCCCACCAATCCCTCCGATCCCTGGAACGCCCCCGGCAGCGTGGTGAACCCCTTCCAGGTCCAGACCCAGATCGGCGGCGGCATCGCCTCCTCCGGCCAGGTGAACCCTGTTGTTGGCTGGCTGGTGTGCGTAGACGGCCCGGTGCGGGGCACAGACTTCCGCATCCACACCGGATACAACTACATCGGCCGGGAGCGGGGAGACATCCACATCCAGGGCGATAACCAGATCTCCCGGGAGAAGCACGCCATGGTGGCATACCACAACGCCAACCGTCTCTTCTATGTGGGCCCGGCAGAGGGCAGAAACATCATCGAGGTGAACGGCGAGCCCATCTTCAACGCCGTGAAGCTCAACGCCTACGACATCATCACCGTGGGCACCACCCGCCTGATCTTCGTGCCTCTGTGCGGAGAGCACTTCAACTGGGAACAGCCTACTGAGAGGAAGTGAGCGCAATGGCTCTGCCCCAACTGATCATTGTCATCATCCTGAGTCTGGCGGCGCTCTGTACCGCTGCCGTGGCGGTCCTGGCCATCATCGGCCTCATCCGCTCCCCGAAAGACAGCACCAGCCCATCGGACATCCCCCAAACCTCCCGTCTGGAGAGCGACGGTCCCCTTCCCCCCGCCGGCGTCCCCGCCGTGGGCAAGCTGCATCAGCAGGGCGCCCGCAAGAGCCAGCAGGACAGCTTCTACGTGTCCGAGCCCGAGACCATCCCCTCGTACGGCACCTTGGCCGTGGTGGCAGACGGCATGGGCGGCCTCTCCAACGGCGATAAGGTGAGCCAGGCAGCCGTAACCGCCATGGTGAACGGATTCTTTGTAACGCCAGGGGCCCCGGAAGAGGTGCTGCTCACCCTGCTCTCCCAAGCCAACGAGGCGGTGAACCAGCTGCTGGGTCCGGACGGATACAGCCAGAGCGGCACCACCATGGTAACCGGGCTCATCCGGGGCGGCAGTCTGTACTTCTTCTCCGTGGGAGACAGCCGGATCGCCCTCTACCGGAACCGGGTGCTCACCCAGCTGAACCGGGAGCACATCTACAGCCACGAGCTGGAGCTGAAAGCCATCAACCACGAGACGGACTTCCAGACCGCATACACCCACCCGAAAAAGTCCGGCCTCACGAGCTTTTTGGGCATGGGCAGCCTGGCCCACCTGGATATGCCCGCATCCCCCATCCCCCTCCAGCAGGGGGACAAAGTCCTTCTCATGACGGACGGCGTGTACAACGCCCTCAGCACAGAGGAGCTCACCGCCTGCCTGAACGGCACCCCGGAAGAGGCCGCAGACCTGCTGAACCAGGCGATCCGCAAGAAGGGCTACAGCAATCAGGACAACTACACCGCTGTGATTCTGGGATACTGATCCCAGTGCAGTAAAAAGGAGGAAACCATGCTGCACACCGCGAGCTATACCGATATTGGCGGCAGAGACGCCAACGAGGACTCCACCCGTCAGGTGCGGCTGGGAGACAGCCAGCTCTGCCTGGTGGTGGCAGACGGCCTGGGCGGCCACGGCGGCGGAGCGCAGGCTTCCGCCGCCGCGGCAGACACCGTCTGCAAGGAGTGGTCCGGCGAGGCCGATGCCGAGATCTTGAAAACCCTGATCCAGTCCGGACACCAGTCTGTGGTGGCCCTCCAGACCCCGCTCTGTTCCATGAAGAGCACCATCGTGGTGCTGGAGCTGAACGGACGGAAGGCCGCCTGGGCCCATGTGGGAGACTCCCGGCTGTATCACTTTCTAAACGGCAAGCTGATCTTCCAGACCCGGGACCACAGTGCCTCCCAACTGGCGGTAACCATGGGAGAGATCACCCCGGACAAGATCCGCTTCCACGAAGACCGCAACCGCATCCTCCGGGCCCTGGGGCAGGACAGCGTGCCCAATGTGGAGGCCCAGGAGATCACCCTGGAGCCGGGCAAGCACGTCTTTCTGCTGTGCTCAGACGGCTTCTGGGAGTACGTGCTGGAAAACGAGATGGCAGATGATCTGGCCGTCTCTTCCGATCCTTTGGACTGGCTGGTCCGGATGCGCAGCCGCCTTCTGGCCCGGGTCCCCAGCGATAACGACAACAACACGGCTGCCGCAGCCTGGGTGGACATCTAAGTCCCCCGTATGAGATCATAGAGATTGAGGAGGAACCCTTTATGTGCAAAAAGATCCTAGCCGCAGTGCTGGCAGCCATGATGCTGCTCTGCCTGCTGAGCGGCTGCTCCGGCGGCGTCTCCAGCGTACAGGATGCCCGCCAGGGCGTGGTCCGGATTCTCACCAAGACCAAGGACGACCTCTACTACGTTGCCTCCGCCGTGGGCGTGGGCAAGGCCGGCGAGGCCCCTACATTCTTCGTCACCAACCACCACGCCGTCTCCGATGACGACGGCAATGTGGTGGCCAACATCTACATCCTGAAAGACAGCCACGCCATCCCGGTAACCGAAGACGGCCTCATCGATGTGGGCCACATGGACTACAGTCGTATGGTCCCCTGCGATGTGGTCTATCGGGCCCCCAACGGCAGCCCGGACCTGGCCGTGATCCGGGCCGCCGATCCGGTGGAGGGACGCATCGCCCTTCCCATCGCCAAGGCGGAAGACACCCTGGAATCCGGAGACACCGTATACGCGCTCGGCTATCCCGGCAGCGCAGACCTCACCGCCTATAAAGAGATGGGCGGCGGTCTTCCCGGCAGCGTGGAGGACATCACGGTAACCAACGGCGTGGTGTCCCGGATCGCCGAGTTCGGCCCCATGGGCAACACCCCCATCATCCAGCACACCGCCTCCATCAACCACGGCAACTCCGGCGGCGCCCTGGTGAACGAAAGCGGCGCCCTGGTGGGCATCAATGCCATGACCTTCAACGCAGACGGCATGGACAGCGGACAAAACCACTACCTCGCCATCGAGAGCGAAGTGGTGATCGACATGCTGGACGACCTCAACATCCAGTACACCCTGGCAGGCGGCTTCCC
>CANQII010000074.1 GCA_947623875.1 uncultured Oscillospiraceae bacterium | reverse complement strand
GCCACAAAGGCATCGATGATGCCGGAGGTGCGGGACTGGATGTTCAGAAGGTTCCCCTCATCAATGAGCTCGGAGATGTATCCCTCGTGGATATGCCGGGAGCCGGTGA
This sequence comes from uncultured Oscillospiraceae bacterium, assembly GCA_947623875.1. Taxonomy (GTDB): domain Bacteria; phylum Bacillota; class Clostridia; order Oscillospirales; family Oscillospiraceae; genus Enterenecus. The sequence goes on along the minus strand of CANQII010000074.1, from coordinate 12,129 downwards.
TGATGTTCTCCTTGCGGAGAAAGTTCAGCACGCTGTTCACCGCCAGGGTGACGTCTTCGCGGTTGATGGTGCTGGTGGTTCCGGCGTAGACGGAGAAGGCATCCGATTCCCACACCTGCCAGTTGTAGTTAAGAGTAGTGGTGTCGTAGGGGCGGGGCTGGCGCAGGAGGATGTAGGGCATGCCGAACTCTTTGGCCTTCTCCGCGTTCTCCCACCCCGTCTTCATGATGCGCACATGGGGTACAAACACACCGGGGATGTAGAAGCTGGCAAACTGGATGCCGTTCTTGTAGTCCTTGATCTCCTCGAAGAGGCCGGCGGCGATGCGCTGGGTAGTCTCGCCCAGATTGTACCCGGGGAACATGCGGTTGATGTCCGTGTTGTCTGTGGGCCAGAAGCGCTTGCGGATGTTCATGGAGGAGGAGTTCACACAGGGCACCACCAGGATGGACTTGCCTGGCACAATCATTCCCTGGGCCTCAATCTCCTTCAGCGCCTTTACCAGCTGCGAGCAGGTATAAAGCTGCTGGATCTCGTTGCCCCGGAGGGCGCCAACCACGCAGGCGGACTTCTCCCCGGAGCCGAAGGTGAATCCAGTCACCCGCAGAGCGTCCCGGTACAGGGATTTGAGCTCATATATCGTCTTTGTCTCCATCTCTCACACCTCCAGGATTCTGGCGATCAAGGAGCCCTCGTCCACCACCGGGTACTCCCGAAGGGTGAAGACAATACCCGCGCAGGGGGAGCAGACGTGCTCAGAGAAGGCGCCGGTAAGGGGGTTCACGATGTCCCCTACCCAATCCCCGGCCTCAACGTGCATGGTGTGCTCCACATGGGGCAGGAAGATGCCGGAGGCCCCGGCGTTGATGAAGTTCACCTTGCCGTCCGTGGAGACGATGGGGGTTCTGGGCTGGATCACCGGCCCGGACCAGGCGCCCAGCTGATGCATCAGGCAGAAGATGCCGTCTGTGAGCTGCTGGGTGTACTCCGGCGTGATACGCATGCCCACGCCCATCTCCGCCACAAGACACGGGGTGCCTATGCTGTTCAGCGCGTAAGCCAGGGTGGATTCCAGCACCGTGGAGGCGCCGTGTACCCAGAGAAAGTCCACGTTCATGTGCATGGCAAGAGGCACCAGGGTCTCCGCCGTGATGGTGTTGATGCGGATCTGGGGGATCTCCCGGAGAAAGATGTTGCTGGCGTGGATGTCGATGCACACATCGCTGCCCTTGATGTCGTTCACGATCTTGGCGGCGATGTACTCTGTCATGACACCGTCCTCCGCGCCGGGGAAGATGCGGTTCATGTCCAGGTCGAAGCCGGGGATGCCCCGGGTGATGGAGTCGATGCCCAGGGGATTCAGCGCCGGGTAGATGTCCACGGTGCCGTGGAGATACTCCGGGTGCTCCGCAATCCGGCGGTTCACCTCAAAGCACACCGCCTGCCCCTCCAGCTCGTCGCCGTGGGTGCCGGTCACCACAGAGATCCGGGGTCCCTCCCCGGAGGTGATGCGGTTTTTCAGAATGGACAGTGCCTCGTCCACAGGCAGGTCGATCTTAGTCACAGTCTCGATCATACGTTTTTCACACTCACTGTAATCATCTGATTTTCAATCGCGGGGCCGGCATAGACGCCCCGGTTTAAGAGGCAGTCCCGGCAATCCCGGCCATGGCAGAGCTCGATATAATCCCCGTTCACACGCCTGCCCCAGGTGGGATCCAGGCCGTGCCAGGTGCCGTCGCTCCAAATTTCCGCCCAGGCGTGAGTCGTCCCCTCTCCGATCACCATCCCCGCCACATAGCGGGCGGGGATGCCGTCCATCCGGCACAAGGTGAGCAGCACCTGGGTGAAGTCCTGACACACGCCGCATTTCTGCTGCAATGCCGCCTCCGAGGAGCTGGTGGTGTCCGTGACACCTGGCATATACAGCAAAACCTGGCGCAAGGCGGCCATCAGGTACTCCGCCCGCGCCAGGCCACCGCCACCGTTAGAGGAGTCCAGACTATGATACAGCGAGATAGCACAAGGCCCCGGCGCCGTTGTCGGGGTGGGTATGGTATAGAGAATCGGCTCTGCGTCGTCCTCAGGTCCCTCCAGGCCCGTCTGGACGCGCCCCCGAACACGGGCGGTGAAGGTGCTGTGGCCCTCCACCGCCGTGCCGTAGAAGTAGCGGTTCCCAAAGCCGTCCCGGCCCTGAGACATCCAGCTTTTCGGTGCAACCTCCGCCTCCAAGCTCAAAACCTTCTGCCGGCCGGTGTCCGGCGGCAGAAGCATGAGCCGAAAGGCGTGGTTGTAGATAGGGCGTTCGAAGTCCGAGTGCATCCGATACTCAAACGCGAGTTCAGACATTTAAGATCTCCAGGAGGGCGCTGAGGGCACCCTCATAGTCCATCTCCGGGGCTTCTATGTACCGCTTCAGGGCATCCATCGCCGTCTGATTGATGGGCAGCTGGCTCTCCCGGGCCCGGGGCAGCATCCGGCGGTAGGTCCGCCGCACCTCGTTGGGGTCCATGTGGAAGCGGAGATACAGGTCCAGCCGCTCCACCCGTTTGCCGAACTTCATGATGCCCCGGATGCAGTAGCCATCGATCTGGTCGTCCACGCAGCCCCAGAAGGCCAGAAGGTGGTCCACCACCTTCTGCAGTTGGATCATGGGAGCGGAGGACACAGAGGCGGCATCCATGCTGTACACCGCCATCTGGATGTACCCCAGGGTCTCCGTGCCGATCTCATCCCGCATGACGATGGCGTTGTCGTAGGCGCGGGTGAGGTTGGAGATGATGGAGTTGTAGTCCTGGCGGTCGTAGCCGTAGCGCTGGAGAAAGTCGTCCCGGGACGTGTAGATGTTGGGGATGTCCAGCATCACGCAGAGCTTCTTGTAGAAGTCCTCGTCCGCGTCCAGCATGCTGTCATAGCCATCGCAATAGAGCTTCAGGGTGGTGTACACCCGCTCGGAATACCGGCCCAGCCAATAGAGGTGGTCCGCCTTGTCTACCGTGATAACACCCATGTGTCTTTAAAGCCTCCTCCCTGAGATGAGTTGACGATGAAGGAATCGGGATTGCGGGAGAACCGGGTGAGTCCGCTCTTCCACACGGTGACATCCTCCCCGGTGAGCACGAATGCCCGCAGGTCTGCCTTCCGGGGCACCCGCTCACCGTTTTCCATGATGTCGATATCGATGAAGTCGATGACGTCCTGGGCGATGAACCGCCGGGGCTCGGCCTTGATGAGAGCGATCAGGTTCTCTTTCTCCGCCTTGGTGAGCTTGTTGCCGAAGACCACACCGTAGCCGCCGGCCTCTGCCACGTCCTTGATGACGATCTCATCGAACTTGTCCAGGACGTATTTCATATCCTCCGGGTAGTACGGCAGGTAGGTGGGGGCGTTGTGGGTGATGCACTCCTCGCCCAGGTAGTACTGCACCATCTTGGGGACAAAGTAGTAGATGCCCTTGTCGTCCGCCACGCCGTTGCCTGGGGCGTTGATGATGGCCACGTTCCCCTTCTTAAAGACATCGAAGATGTGGGGCACCCCGATCACGGACTCCGGCAGGAAGTTCATGGGATCCAGGTATTCGTCCGAGATCCGGCGATACACCGCCCCGACACGCCGCTTCTCGCCACCCATGCCGTTGTAGTAGAGGATGTCGTCCTCCACGAAGAGGTCGCTGCCGGTTACCAGCACAGAACCGGTGAGCTCCGCAAGGTAGGAGTGCTCAAAGAAAGCCGCGTTATACCGTCCCGGCGTAAGGATCACATTGTCCCCGCCGGCGTTGACATGGTCCATGGTGCGCCGGAGCAGCTGGGCGTAGTCCCGGTTGTCCACGATTTTCCGCTCCCGGAAGGTCTCCGGGGAGGCCCGGCGGCAGAGGCCCCGGGCGATCAGCGGGTACGAAGCCCCGGAGGGCACCCGCAGATTGTCCTCCAGGATGTACCAGGTGCCGTCCTTTGCCTGCACCAGGTCAATGCCGGAGATGTGGCTGGCCACGCCCTTTGGTGCCCGCACCCCTTCGCACTGGGGCAGATATCCGGAGGAGGCGTAGACAAACTCCGGCGGGATGACCCCGTCCTTGACAATCTTCTTGTCCGTATAGATATCCTGGAGGAAGCAGTTGAGGGCCGTTACTCTCTGCTTGAGGCCCTTTTCCAGATACTCGAACTCCTCTGCATCGATGATGCGGGGGATTGCGTCGAACGGGAACAGCTGCTCCCGGAACTCTCCGTTCTTGTAGATGCCGAACTTGACGCCGTATCTCGCCAGCTGCTCGTTGATGGCATCGGCCTCCTTACAAATATCATGCATATGATCACCACCTAAATAGAAAAGGCAAGAGAACCAAAAGCTCCCTTGCCTTCCGCGAAATTTTAACGCATTAGCGTGCTGCTGTCAACAAATACTTTTTGGTGCATCTTCCAATCTTTAGCTTGCAATTTCTTGAAGATTTGGTGTCATACTGAACAAAAAGCCTATCCCGCAGTGGAATCGATCTCCCTACCCTTCCTGGTCTTCTGCTTTTCAGACCATTGTCCAGCGGGTATCCCCCTCTTCGGCTGCTATGCCTTGGATGCCGCGCCAATTCTTCTCGTCAGAAGGCATTGCAAGCCCGCAAAGCCCGTGGTAAACTGCAGAAGCGAAATGGTACAAGGAGATGGTTTCAATTGTCCCGTGTAGCAGCAAGAATTGAATGCTCTGAAGGTGATCTGCAGGAACTCCAGGCGCTGGCCCAGGATCAGGCGAACCCGCAGATTGCCGCCCGGGCCGCCATGGTTCTGGCCTCGCTGGGGGATGAGCAGATCAAGGACATCGCCAGTCTCTATGATTGGCGTCCCGCGACCGTGATCAAGTGGAGAAAGCGCTTTGCAGAGATGGGCATTGCCGGTCTCCGGAATCTCCCCCGTGGGAAGTCCGGCGGGATGTATGGAGCACCATTCCAGAGGCAGCTGCAGGAACTGCTGGAGCAGGACCCGCCAGGAGGTGCTTCCTACTGGACTGGCAAGCTACTGGCCGAGGCTCTCGATGTACCTCTGTACGTTGTCTCCCGCTATCTCCGCAAAGAGGGCATTCGCCTCCTGGATATTCGGCACAAAGATATCGCCAAGCCGCATGCGGAGGAGATCTCCCCTTCAGAGGATTCTGCCGCTGAAGCATGCCGAGAGGATCTGCAGGGTTCAGACAATTCAGAGCAGGAAGCAAATCCTGAGCGTGACACCTGCGACATCGAAGTGATTGTCCGGGTACGAAACCGAGACGGAGTTCTCATTGAGAGTAGTGCCACGGTGAGAGATGCCATGCCTGATTTGTCCCAGTTCAACACCAAGACGATGGACAGCTATCTGAGAGACCTGGACGCAGCAGAGACTGCTCTCTCAGCCGCCAGCGATGCAGCCGTTTGTGCAGCATTTGAACAGATCAGCAAAACTGCTGCTGCGGAAACCGAGGAGCCTGCCGATCTGCCGCACTCTTCAAGCCGACAGGAAAAGCATGCCGCATCCGGCCGTCTTCTTTTACCCCACCAAAATAAATATAATTATTAAATCGTTTTTTGTGCTAATTTTCGTACGAAAAGCTTGACTTTCTCGGCATTTCTCCTTGACAGACTCAAACGGGAGTAGTATTATACGGGTAGTGAGGTTGGGTGATCAGCTGTGTGCTGTGTCATCCGTGTTCGAGGAGCCGCCTGAGGCAACAGGCGGCTCCTTTTTTAGCGCACGAAGCAGCACTGGGGCGATCTTGTGCACAAGCCAGCGTACCATCCGCGTCAAGCCAATGACGCCGTTCAGCACAGCAACAGCCAGCACGAAGATGTCTGCAAACATATATCTCCACGTCAAGGCAGCCGCATGTCCCTCACCGGGAGGTGGCTGCTCTTTGTTTTCTGAATTCTTCTGTCTCCCTGCACACAGGCAGAGCATCATCTCCGCTTGGACGCGCCTTCATTGCCTTCAGTCCGCGGTGAACCCCATGCGGAACACCGCAGTTGTGGTGACTATTCTGCTTTGAGAAGCAACGCGTTTTTCGATCGGCATGGTAAAAGTGGAGGGGGATGTACCAAAGCACATCCCCCTTCGTGTTAGCGCCACCTCCTCGCTAAAGAAGAGTGCATGTATAAATTCCCCCCCCCAAAATGAGCCATCGGTTCGCAAACAAAAGCGGGTGAGATTTCTCCCCCCACATGGACTAAGCAGCAGGTGCCGCCTCCCTCATCGGTGTTTCTGAGCACATTCAGAGGAGTGGGCAACCGTGCCAACGCAAGGCGGCGCCGGCGCCCCGGCGATGGAAAACTTGTTTGAGATAGGGCTTGACAAGCTCAAATGGAAGTAGTATTATACGGGTCGTCGGGAAGATGATTAGCTATGTGCTTGGTCATCCGTATCTGAGGAGCCGCCTGTGCCACCAGACGGCTCCTTTTTTAGTGCACGAAGCAGCACTGGGGCGATCTTGTGCACAAGCCAGCGTACCATCCGCGCCAAATCAATGACGCCGTTCAGCACAGCAACAGCCAGCACGAAGATCTTGGCAACCTCGATTACTTCAGCAGGACTCATTCAGCTCACACCCCCAATACAATAGAATCAGGTGTGAACCAAAAAACCGCCATGTACATGGACAAGCTCCCAGTCCACACCTCTGCAAATTGCCGTGCGGACCGCCGCTTAATCCGAATTCCACTAGGCATTATAAATGATACCAATCAGAAAGTCAAGCATATTTTGCGCATTTTTCCGATTTTCTTGGCAAGTTTCATTTGTATTACAATGTATAGCTATTGTAGTACATTGTAATACGATGCTTTAAAGGTCATCATTCGTACTTGTTTTGATTAAAACAAGTCAATCCGAACTCACAAGCGCTTCAGGAAAGCGGAATCGCCATGGAGCCTCCCTTGTCTGGCGCCGTCTGCGTCTTGCAATGCTCTCAGTCAGCAACCTGTCGGTCCTGCATACAGTCCAATCTGTCATACAAATGCAGGCAGCCGTCTGTCTCCCACGAGACTGGCGGCTGCCTGCTGTTCTTTCTTTTCTAGTCCGACTGCCGTTCTCCAACGGCTCCTCAAGTCCGCTTGGATGCGCTTTTCTTTGCCCGCACCCCGTGAAGCAGTACACCTGCAGACACCGCAGCGGTGGCCGCCCACCCTGCGGTGAGAAGCAGTTTCCATCTCGGGATTGACTCATGCACCGTCACACTGGTACCGTCTGCATACCGCTGGTTGTTCACTCGAGAGGAGGACGCCTCCGCATACAGGATGTCTTTCGCCGCCTTCTGCATATAGTGGATGGCCTCATCGCTGGTCCGATCGTCCACGGGGAACGCATCCCCGGTGTAGAGCCACTGGGTATTCCCTGCTCGAAGGCCTTGGTTCATGTCCATGTATTCATACCCGAAAGTGCCGGCATAGTCCGTGAGCACATTGCCCCGCATGCCCCACTCGTTGCGCAGGACCTCAGTGAGCAGGCCGTAGTGCCCGCCGGCCCAGGTGTCTCCGATCCGGTTGTAGCTGGTCATGACACCGTTGGCACCGCCCTCGGTGATGGCGAGCTCAAAGGGCTTCAGGTAGATCTCCCGGATAGACTGCTCTCCGGCGTAGGTGCAAAGGCCGTTGTACGGGTCTGCGTTCCGGAAGTTGCCCCGGTCCCCTCGGTTGGTGTCCTGATCGTTCAGTGCGTAGTGCTTGATATGGAGGAACATGCCGCCGGCCCGGGCGCTCCGGACCACCGCAGCGGCATACTTCCCCGCCAGCACCCCATCCTCGGAGTAGTACTCGTAGTTCCGCCCGCCGAAGGGTGTCCGGTGGGTGTCCATGGCCGGGGCATACCAGCCCCGGATGTCGTTCCAGAGGGCCTCCTCTGCGATGTAGGCCCCGATCTCCCCGCCAATCTCCACATTCCAGGTGGCCGCCTGGATGGGATAGCAGGGAAACAAGGTCCCCGCATGCAGTCCCATGGGGCTGTCTGAGGTCTTGGAGCGCCGTTTCTGAATCGTCTCCACCGCCGGACTTCTGCTGCCGCCCCCGGAGATCAGGCGGTAGAGGTCGTCTGGACTCATGCACTCCACCACCCGCTGCCACATGGGGTCTTCGTAGGGCAGGGGCTGTCCATTTTCATTGAAGAGATCGGAGAAGGTGAGCCCTTCCCCGCTGCTGGTGACGGGCAATGCATAGACCTTGTCCCCGCCCAGGCTGTCCTTGGAGAGGATGGCCGCCTTCTTCTCTGGGGTCATGATCTTGGTGGCACGGCCGGCCACACCGCCGTCTCCGTACACCTTGGGCCAGGTGCCCTCCCAGTCTGAGCGGCTGAGCAGGGTGAGATCCGCAGGCCGGGAGGAGTAGTCCTCGGTCTCAAACCGGTTGGTGATGGTGTACCCCGTACCGGAGACATCGAAGAGGGTGTCCTCCTGCAGGACATACTCTGCGGTGAGCACCGGGGTGTGGGCATCTCTGGAGGCAGAGAAGATGTACTTCCCCGCCTCGGCGAGGTAGGTCTGCACCTCATAGGCGTCGTAGGAGGCGAGCTGCCGGCGCTGCACCGGAATCTCCACGGTCTCGCGCTCTCCCGGGGCCAGCGTTTTCGTCTTGGCGTACCCCACCAGGTCCACCGCAGACTTCTCCACGCCGTGGCTGATGTCGTAGGGGGTGTAGGGCTTGGTGAGGTACAGTTCTACCACGTCTTTCCCCGCTCGGCCCCCGGTGTTGGTTACCGTGAGGGAGAGGAGAAAGCCGTCCTCGGTCTCGGTGAGGCGGAAATCAGACCAGGCGAAGGATGTGTAGCTGAGGCCATAGCCAAAGGGATACACCACCTGCTGCCGATACCAGTCCTCCCCTTCCTCCAGGGCCCGGGTCTCGTAGTACCGATAGCCCACATAGATGCCCTCGGCGTAGGCCACGTAGGCTGCCGTGGTGATCTTCCCGTTCTCCACATAGCGGTTGTCCCCGTAGTTCTGCATGGCCGGGGCGGAGAGGAGATCTGCCGCATAGGTGTCCGGCAGCCGTCCCTCGGGACTCAGCTCTCCGGTGAGCAGTTTCGCCACCGCCAGCATCCCGTACTGGCCGGTGCCCCCGATCCAGAGGGCGGCATCGATGCCGTCCTCCTTCAGAAAGCCGCACTCGAAGGTGTTCAAGGTGTTCATCACCACGATGACCTTTCCGAAGCCGCCGCTCTTCACCTCTTCCAGGAGGTCCCTCTCCTCATCGGTGAGCTCCAGATAGTGCTTGTCGTCCGCCTCGTAAAATTCCGCCATGCTGGTGGGGAGATCCTGTCCCTCGCCGCCGGACCGGGAGATCACAACAAGAGCGGCGTCTGCGTAGGAACTGTATGAGGCGCGGATGTCCTCCGTATAGGCCTCCCGCTCCACCTCGTTCACGGAGTATCCATAGTTCCGGGTGCCCTTTCTGCCGTAGTACGCGCCGTTCATGTCGGTGCCGGCGCCCCGGTGATAGCCCTGCTGATCCTTCTCCTCATAGAAGCCCTTCAGCACCGGGTTCACCGTGAAGCCCGCGTTCTCCAGGGCGGTATAGAGATCGGTGCGCTTGTCCCGGTTGCCCTCGCCGGACCCGGTGCCGCCGTACGCGATGTTCACGGAAGCCGCGCCAAACACGGAGATCTTCCGCTCCCCGTCCGTCAGGGGCAGGGCGCCGTTGTTCTCCAGCAGCACGCTGCCCTCCGCCTGGGCCCGGATAGCCACCTCTTTGGAGTGGGCGTAGGCCTCCTCCTTGGTGGCAAACTTGGGGGTATAGAACATCTCCGCGCCCGGCTCCACGGTCTCCGGCGGGGTGCCCAGGATAAACTGGTCTACAAAGTTGGAGGCAGAGGGCCAGGCCCACACCAGACCTGTGGCCGCAGTGGTCCCTGCAAAGAGCCCGGAGAGGAGCACGCCTCCCGCCCGCTTCATGATCTTTCCTGCATTCACTGCAATATCACCTCATTGGTATGAAGTCACCAGGACCAGCGAGACTGCCAGCGGATGGTGAGCCGATCTCCCTCAAACTGCACCGGAAGCCAGATGTACCGGGAGTCCATCAGGTTCTCCCCGTTCCACCGGTCCCCGTAGTAGATCCACTGGCCGTTCTCCGCCTGAAAGAGGCTGGTGCTCTGGGTGTCGAAGGTAACGGAGGCGCCGTCCCCCACGCAGGGGTTGCCGTCGTTGCGCCAGGCGCCGAAAATGCTGTCTGCAGACCACACCCGGGCCTGGTTGGACGCCCAGCCGGTGGTGCTGGAGCTCATCAGGTAGTACCGGCCGTTGTCTCCCCGGATCAGCACCGGCGCCTCTCGCATGGCCCCGGGGAAGATGCGGATGTAGTCCTCCCCGTACACCGCTTCCTCAGGATCTGCGGAGAGGTACGTGTACTCCGAATTCAGCTTGGAGATGTACAAGGTCTTGTTGTTCTCGCTGGTATAGACGATGTAGCCGGTGCCGTCTGTATCTTGGAACAGGTTCATATCCCGGGCCTCCCCCTTGGAGGCGGGATAGCAGTCGATCTGGTCCTCCGGGCACTGGCTCAGCCGATAACGCCCCAGCAGTTGGAAGGGTCCGAAGGGGGAGTCTGATATGGCGCACCCCGCCATGCCGATGTCGTAGTAATAGGAGTTTTTCGCTGTGGGTCCGTCGCTGTGAAACCAGATCACGTATTTCCCAGTGGCAGCATTATACAACATTTTGGGCCGCTCGATCACCTTGTCTGCCCCCAGAACGGCAAAAACTTCGTCCAACTGTTCCGGGGTATATCCGGCGTAGAGCGCAGTGAAATAGGAATCCTGGTCCAGGGCCTCCCGGGAGGGCACAGAGCGCAGCGCATCGCCGTGAAAGTCCCAGTGATACAGGTCCTCCGAGGTATAGACCCCCACGCCGTTACCCAGATGGCCGCTGCGCTTGTCCTCCCCCACCCAGACATACCGCTCCACGGTGCCGCCGCTGCCATCCGGCACCGGCATCCGCTGCACCTGGCCGCCGTGGGCCTGGATCAGCTCGCCATCCATGTCCCGCCACTGGGCGCCGGGGAGGAAGACACCATCGTCCGGGTCCAGGGAGATGTCCCGGTTGGCGTAGAGAAAGCTGGTAGAGGACGAGCAGCCCCAGAGGGATGCGAGCAGAACGCAGCACAGAAGGAAAACCAGTTTTCTCATCTCAAGCCCTCCCGTTGAAAAGCATGGGCGCCAGGGGAAACACGGCGCAGAGACACAGGCCCAATACAACGAGCACCCTCCGGCACATGGTTGCCTCCATCGCGTCGTCCAGCCGCTGGGCCGCAAAAATCAGCAGGATGCCCACGCCAAAGGGCCAGAGCGCCGGGCAGGATACGGCGGAGATCACCGTGAAGAGCCCGGACGCCAGCAGCAGGAAGTTCTCGAAGCCCGCCAATACGCCCATCTTCTGCCCTCTATCCCGATACAGAATCTGCCAGAGCAGCAGGTGCAGGATCACTGCACTGGCCATGCCGGCGTTCAGGAAACCATCCAGGTGGTCTATGCCGAACCCGTAGATATACACGGCCGGGATGGCCCACACGGCGCCCAGAATGGGAAGCAGCAGACCGAAGAACCCACAGGCCTTGCCGTGTTTGTGATCTCGAAAGAGCAGCAGCACCTCCCCCAGGGCGGTGCCGGCCTGGAAGAGCAGGACGAAGAGAGCGGTAAAGGACGGACTGAAGTCGTAACCGATGGCAGCCGGTACCATGGCGGCGATCAGAAGTACAGCATAAAGGATTGCAGAGAACAAGGATAATCCCTCCTGGGGTTTGAGACGGTTTGCGGTACAGACAAGGCTGCTGGGTATGATACAGGATGACAGCGGCAAAGGAAAGCCTGTTTTTATCCTCTGATATGCAAGAAACCCGGGAGCGTCTGTTCCCGGGTTTCCCGCATTGGAAAGAAGAAAGAGAGGTCGCTTCAAACCCAGCGGCCGCTGGGAGGAGCGGAAAAGGGGATTGTCCGGACATGCGAGCCGTCCAAGCGGCGCATCATGCCTGGAGAGAAGAAATCACGTCTTATTGCTTGGTGCAGGGGATCTCCGCGGTAACCTTGGTCCCCTGCTCATCGGTAACGGTGAGACGGACTGTGCCGGACTCGTTGGCCCGGACGATGGCCATGGCCTCGCCGTAGAAGGTGTGGATCTTGTCCCCGGCCAGGTTGCCCA
>CANQII010000073.1 GCA_947623875.1 uncultured Oscillospiraceae bacterium | reverse complement strand
GGCCTCCTGCTCCGGCCGGTCCAGGATGTAGAAGGCCAGGCGCTGGGCGCTTTTCCGTCCCACACCGGGGAGCTTGGGAAGCGAATCACGCGTCTGCCTTGGATATTTCTTTCTCCAGTCCGCTCACCATCTCCACCTCCGGGAGATTCTTTAGGAAGTGCTCAGCATTCCGGTATGCGATCCCATCTTCGGTATCCAGATCTTCCCCAAGATACAGCACATACCGCCCCACGATTTTCCCCATTCGTCTCTCTGTGAGGGAGAGCATACTGTCATTCCGCAAATGACGGGCTTGCTGCGGAACACACACAGTGCTGTGCTTGATCTCATACACCGCGCATGTGTTGTCTACGCTGTTACGAATCAGCATATCAAACTCTCCGGAGAGAAACCGATACTGGAACACATCGTAGCTCCTGCTCAGTGCCTTTCGCGTCTCGAGCAGCACAATATCCTCCAGCATTCTTCCGCGAACCGCCTCGAGAATGCACGCCGAGAGGAATGCGCTCTCATCCTGAGACAGCAGTTTGAGCGCCTCGTCCTGCAATAGGGAATAAACAAGTGCCTCTGCCTGGCAATACCGCATGCCAGGTTGGGTAAAGAGAATCCGATTCTCTCTTTCAATCCCGCTTTCCCCATTTTGGATCGGACATTCCACAATGAGCTCCAGTGCTTTCAGATACTCTTTGAGCCGAGCAGTTTGAACAGGCGTGATCTCGATGGTTTGCGCAGACTTATTTCGGATATCCAGGATCTCCATCAGCTTTTTCGTCACTGCTGCTGCGTTAATCGCATCCAAGATGTCCGTCTGTCTTTCCGGATCCCTCGCTCTTTTCAGGTTGTGGGATGCCAGTCCCAGATCATTGGACACAAAGTCCCTCGTCATGACTTGAACCACAAATCTGTGATTCATATCCTCAACCACACGATTGATTGCATTTGTCAATTCATCCGCCTCATACAGTTCCCTGAGCGGCCCGAAATAATGGCCGTACTCGCAGCAAGCCAAGGAATGCTGGATATTCCGGCTGATTGCCGTATCCACGTACCGCCTGGTAGATTCCTCATCCCGAAACGAGGCCTCCTCAGCGTTGGCATCTTCATCGTCAAAGGCCAGTTCCCCCTGCCGCAAAAGTCCCCCATAGCGGATATACTCATCTATGCTGTTGATCCCAAGCAGGCGGCTATACTCGCGGAACGGAACAAATGTGGTATGCACAATGCGGACACGGTCGTAGAGTTCGTTGTCCTTGGCAAGCCAAAACCCCAGGGAATCCGTTCCAGACAGTACAATTTTCATGCCCATTGCAGCGTAAAGATCCGAAAGCAATGCTGCTGAGTCAATGAAATCATCCATGAGCGTGACTTCGTCCACAAAGACATACCGCACGCCTTGCGCACGAAGAACTTTCAAATCATGGACAAGATCATTCATCACATCAATGCTTCGCATCTTGGTGTACACAACTTCGGAGGGGTCCTTCTCCATCAGTTCATCCATCGCCTGGAACAGCATGGTTGTTTTTCCCGTTCTTCTAAGACCGTACAGTACGCAGACCCGCGTCCAGTCCTCATCATTGTGAAGATACTTCTTCAGTTTTTCGTAGCAGTCTCGCTTCTGCATAGGGCGGGTTTTGCGGACAAGGTCCTGCAGCTCTTTTCCAAGCAAAACATTCGTCTTATATTCCCCATTGGACCCCTCCCGCCTCGGAAATTTTTTTCTCAGTTCCCGCAGCCTCAGTTCCAATCTCTTGCGCTCTTCAATCTGGCTGCGGACTTCTTCAATATCCCTTGCGCTCACGTATTTGCTCTTGATCTTCCCATCTTCCCGCCATTGCCGGTAGTACTGGGTTTTTCCTTTGATCTGTTTCGTCGAGATATACCCTACGGGCAGCTCGTCTATCCTTGCCTGCATGCGTTCCATGAGCTCATAGCTGTCTACCACGGTTCTTTCACCTCCCGGCATCAGGATACCACACAGCAACCTACAAATCAAGAGGTTATCCCTGAAAATTTTCGAAAATTTCAAAATTTCCAAGGCGCGGAAAGGGAACTTCTAAACAGAGTGGAAAAAATTGGAGACGTCCTAACGGGTTACGCAACCAGATTCTCATCCGCATCATCCTCCGCCCAGTCGAACGTCATGGTACCGTCATGGACGAACTTCGCTAAGCGGCCATTGTCGGAGGTTATCCCAGAAAACTCACGAATCACTCTTGTGATTTGCAGCCCCAGCCTGAGGAGTCCTCCCCTTCCAAGGCCCGCCTGAGGCGCCATGCGGCTGCATCATGCCCCTTTTCCATGCAGGCAGCAAAAAGCCCTGCCGCACACCTGCAGCAGGGCCCGTTTTCGATATTCAGATCTCTCTGCGACCCTCCATGGCCCGCATCAGGGTGGCATCGTCCGCATACTCCAGGTGGCTGCCCACCGGGATGCCGTAGGCCAGGCGGGTGGTCTTCACCCCAAAGGGCTTTAAGAGCCGGGAGAGGTACAGGGCGGTGGTCTCCCCTTCCGTGTCCGGATTGGTGGCCATCACCACTTCGTTCACTCCGCCTGCGGCCACCCGCTCCACCAGCTGCTGGATCCGCAGGTCGTTGGGACTGACGTGGTTCATGGGGGAGATCACCCCGTGGAGCACATGGTACACCCCGGTGTACTCCCGGGAGCGCTCCATGGCCGCCACGTCCCGGGGCTCTGCCACCACGCAGATGATGCTGTGGTCCCGGCGGACGGAGGCACAGATGGGACAGGGTTCGTCCCCCTCGGTGAGGTTCTGGCAGATGGGGCAGCACTGGATGGCGGTCTTGGCCCGGATGAGGGCGTCTGCAAAAGCCCGGGCCTCCTGCTCCGGCCGGTCCAGGATGTAGAAGGCCAGGCGCTGGGCGCTTTTCCGTCCCACACCGGGGAGCTTGGCAAACTGCTCCACCAGGTTCTCCAGCGCAGCGGGAAATTGATCCATTGGGCACTCCCTTCTATCCGCCGCACACCCGGCGAAGGTCTGCGATGGCCTGGGCCGGGTCCGGGCTGCCGTAGATGGCGGAGCCCGCCACCAGCACGTTGGCGCCGGCCTCCACCACTTTCGGCGCGGTCTTGAGGTCCACGCCGCCGTCTACTTCCAGATCGCACTCGGGGTGGTACTTGTCCATGAATGCCCGCACCTGGCGGATGGTATCCAGCTGGTGTTCCATGAGAGCCTGTCCGCCGAAGCCGGGCTCCACCGTCATGACAAGGACCATGTCCACCTGCTCCAGGTAGGGCAGCACCGCCCGTGGGTCTGTGATGGGCCGCAGGACGATGCCCTTTTTCACCCCGCACTTACCTATGATGTCCAGGGCGTTGCGGATCTCCACCGGGTTGCCCGCCTCCAGATGGACGCTGAGCAGGTCCGCCCCGGCCTCCGCGAATTTCTCGATAAAATGAGCCGGCTTGATCATCATCAGGTGGACGTCCAGGAACATATCCGTGTGGCTGCGGATGGACTTCACTACCGGCACCCCGAAGGTGAGGTTGGGCACGAAGACCCCGTCCATCACATCCACATGCAGCCAATCTCCCGAGTGCACCCGCTGAATCTCCCGCTCCAGATTGCAAAAATCGGCTGCGAGAATGGAAGGCGCTATTTTCAGCATGCTTTTTTCTCTCCTTGCCAAGAAATTGAAATCGAACGGTCTCCCCGCCGGTCCCGGCCCGCTACACCTGCCGGGCGGCGGTTTCATATGATGGGGTACGCGGATCCGCTGCCGGCATGCAGCGGGCGGCTCCCGCTTCCCTGCTCGCACCCGCTGTCCAGGGCGCGGCGGCGCACCGCACCTTTATAGCCGTCCGGCGGGTCTCCCGCCGGGCGGCAGCAGGCACGGGCCTGCGGATCCGTATGGCTTTGTCTCCCTAGCCGTCCATGGTGGTGCCGGTGGTGGGCACCTCGATCACATCATACCCGCCCTCCCGGAGGCTGTCCAGGATCTCCTTCTTGTGGGCGTGTCCGAAGGCCTCCAGGGTTACCCGCAGCTCCACGCCGGCCTGGCGGTTGATGTTCACAAACTGATTGTGGCCAAGCTTAATGATGTTGCCGTTGTGCCGTGCGATGAGGTCCGCGATCCGTAGCAGCTCGCCGGGACGGTCCGGCAGCTGCACAGAGAAGGTGAAGATCCTGCCCCGGTTGATGAGGCCGTGCTGCACCAGGGACGAGATGGTGATCACGTCCATGTTGCCGCCGGAGAGGACAGGCACCACGTTTTTGTCCTCCGGCTTCAGGTGGTTCAGGGCCGCAATGGTGAGCAGGCCCGCATTCTCCACGATCATCTTGTGCTTCTCCATCACGTCCAGGAAGGCATCCACCAGCTCATCGTCCTCGATGGTGATGATGTCATCCAGGTACTTCTGGAGATAGGGGAATACCTGGGAGCCCGGGGTCTTCACCGCCACGCCGTCCGCGATGGTGGAGACCTTGTCCAGGGTTACCACATGGCCCGCCTCCAGGCTGGCCTTCATGGAAGCCGCCCCGGTGGGCTCCACGCCGATCACCTGGACGGAGGGGTTCAGCAGCTTTGCCAGGGTGGCCACGCCGGCGGCCAGTCCGCCGCCGCCAATGGGCACCAAAATCACGTCCACATCCGGCAGATCCTTGAAGATCTCATAGGCGATGGTGCCCTGGCCGGTGGAGACAGTGAGGTCGTCGAAGGGATGGACGTAGGTGAGACCCTCCTCCCGGCTCATCTTGGACGCCAGCTCAGCGGCGTCATCGAAGGTCTCGCCGTGGAGAATCACCTTGGCCCCGTAGTCTTTTGTGTTGTTCACCTTCACCAGCGGCGTGGTGGTGGGCATCACGATGGTGGCCGCCACCCCCGCCTTCTGGGCGGCATAGGCCACGCCCTGGGCGTGGTTGCCGGCGGAAGCGGTGATGAGGCCCTTCTCCTTCTCCTCGGGGGTGAGGGTGGAACACTTGAAGAAGGCGCCCCGGATTTTATAGGCTCCGGTGACCTGCATGTTCTCCGGCTTGATATACACCTGATTGCCGGTGGTCTTGGTAAAGAAAGGACTGTACATCAGGTCTGTGCGGTGCAGAACACCCTCCAGGGTGCGGCGGGCCTGTCTGAAGTCCTCTAATGTCATCATTTTGTATCGCTCCTGTCTGAGATGATGCTTCCCCATTATAAGAGTTGGGAAGGGAGTTGTCAACGGAGGAATGGGACTGCCATCCCGGAAAAGTCCAGTATTTTGCCGTCCTTTTGCCCGGATTCAGACAGATTTGAACACTTTTCAGCACTATCACAACGAGGCACACCCCCGCACACCCAGGATTCTCCATGTTGAATTCCCCGCCCCATCTCCTCACCTTTTTCTTGACAGCCCCTGGAAATCATAGTATCATGCTCTCTGCAAAGTGATCCGCAGGAAGGAGTGTGCTTTGTGAATTATGTGAAAGAAAAGACCGTGCTGCCCATCTACTTTGTAGGCGCCGTCTGGCTGATCTGGGCCCTGCTTCTGCCTCTGTACCGCCCCACCCACTTTATCATGTGCGCCCTGGTGTCCGCCATCGCGTATTACGTGGGCAAGATGATCTTCCCGGACCGGGGCTACACCATGGAGGCAACCGCTGCCGAGGCCGCCGTACCCAAGGCCCAGCCCCATGAGGCAAAGCCGGAGGGAGAAAAGCCTGCGGTGAGTCCGGAGATCCAGGAGCTTCTCCAGGAGCGGGACCGGGCGGTGCGCGAGCTCAAGCGGCTGAACGATGCCATTGAGAACCCGGTGATCTCCGCCAAGATCGACCGGATGGAGGCCACCACCAAAAAGATCATCGATGCCGTGGTGGAAAAGCCGGCCAAGCTCCCCCAGATCCGCAAGTTTCTCAGCTACTACCTGCCCACCACTCTGAAGCTGCTGAACGCCTACGACCGCATGGACGACACCGGGATCTCCGGGGAGAACATCGACGGCACGAAAGGCAAGATCGAAGACATGTTGGACACCATCTGCACCGCCTTCGACAGGCAGCTGGACGCCCTCTACGGCGAAGAGGCCCTGGACATCTCCACGGATATCACCGTGATGGAGAACCTGCTGGCCCAGGAGGGCCTCACTGGGCTGCAGATGGGCAGCCCATCTTGAAAGACAGGAATACACAATACCGTGTTAGACAGGAGGATCCTCAGCAATGGATGACAACAACATGATGCCCCAGCTCACCCTTACCCCGGATACCGCAGCCGCCCAGGCAGTGCCGGAAGCCCCCGTTCTCACCTTGGAGAAGGGGCCCGCCGCTGCTGCTGCCGCCCCCGATCCCGCTGCAGAGGCCGCTGCTGCCCAGGCCGCCCGAGACGCTCAGGCCATTCAGCTGGATGAAAAGCAGCTCAACGAGGCAGAGCGCAAGGTGGTGGACGACTTTGCCGAGAAAATCGATATCACAGACTCCACCCAGGTGCTGCAGTACGGCGCCGCCGCCCAGAAGAACATCGCCTCCTTCTCCGAGCGGGCCCTCGGCAACGTGCGCACCAAGGATCTGGGTGAGATCGGCGACGCCCTCTCCTCTCTCGTTGTGGAGCTGAAGACTTTCGGCCAGGAGAAGGAGGAGAAATCCGGCTTCTTCGGCTTCTTCCAGAAGAAAAAGAACGAGGCCATGAGCCTGCGGGCCAGCTACGACAAGGCCGAGGTAAACGTGGACAAGATCGCCTCCATCCTGGAGGGCCATCAGGTGACCCTGATGAAGGACATCGCCATGCTGGACCAGATGTACGAGCTGAACACCAAGTACTACAAGGAACTCACCATGTATATCCTGGCCGGCAAGAAGGCACTGATGAAGGCCCGGTCCGAAGAGCTGGAGAGGCTCCGCAAGGTGGCGGCAGAGTCCGGCGCCCAGGAGGATGCCCAGAAGTACAACGACTACGCCAACCTCTGCAACCGCTTTGAGAAGAAGCTCCACGACCTGGAGCTCACCCGGATGATCTCCATCCAGATGGGCCCCCAGACCCGCCTCATCCAGAACAACGACAGCCTGATGCTGGAGAAGATCCAGTCCTCCCTGGTGAACACCATCCCCCTGTGGAAGAGCCAGATGGTGCTGTCCCTGGGCCTGGAACACAGCCGGGAGGCCACTGCCGCCCAGAACGCCGTCACCAACATGACCAACGAACTGCTCCGCAAGAACGCAGAGATGCTGAAGATGGGCACCATCGAGACCGCCAAAGAGGCAGAGCGCTCGGTGGTGGACATCGAGACCCTGCAGCACACCAACCAGCAGCTCATCTCCACCCTGGACGAGGTGATGCAGATCCAGAAGGACGGCGCCCAGAAGCGCAAAGAGGCCGAACTGGAACTGGGCCGCATCGAGGGCGAGCTGAAGCAGAAGCTTCTGGAGCTGCGGGGCTGATCTCCAAGAGCCCCCTATGGGCGAGGAAGGGAACAACTGCATGCAAGTTTTCAAAAAACAGTCTGTGGCGTGGGCTATCACCGCAGTGCTGATCGTGCTGGCCATCGTCATCGGCGTGTCCAAGGGCGGCCCCACCGCCCAGCCGGTGGAGGAGCCGGGGCGCAGCTATGTGCTGGATGAGGCGGACGTGCTCTCCAGCAAGACGGAGAACAAGCTGGCCCAGCAGAACCAGCAGACCCGGTCCAAGTACGGCGCCGTGGTGGCGGTGCTCACCGTGAACTACGGCAAAGAGGACTTCGGCCAGTACCTCATGAACCGGGCGGATAAGATGGGCCTCACCAACGCAGACTTTATCATCGGTCTGGACATCTCCGGGGACAACTACTGGCTGCTCCAGGGCATCGACCTGGCAGATGTCTTCACCGACGACCTTTGCTCCAACTACGCATACCGCTACATGGAGGACGACTTCGCCCGCCGGGATTACGATGGCGCTGTGCTGGCCCTCTCTGGAGCACTGGAAGACTGGCTCCAGGACAACTGGAACCGGTAGGCCATCCGCTGGAAAGGAGATCCGAAACCCGTGGATTTGTTCTTTGATATTCTGCTCATCGTCGTGCTGGCGGTGATCCTCATCGCCGTGTTGGAGGGCTCCCACCAGCGCCGCTACCGCTCCGGCTACTACGGCCCCAACTACGTATACCGGCCCTTCTTTATTTTCAGACCCAGGCCGCCCCGTCCCGGACCCGGCCCCATGCATATGCCGCCTCCCGGACCGGGTCCCGGTGCCCATATGCCTCCCCCGTCTCCCGGCCATAGGCCGGCGCCAGGGCCAGGTCCTCGGCCCGGCTTCCGGCAGCCCGGCCCCAGGCCCTCCGGCGGGGGCAGACCCTCTGGGGGCTTCAGCGGCGGCCGGTCCTTCGGGGGCGGCGGCAGACCTTCCGGCGGATTCAGCCGTCCCTCCGGCGGTGGCAGATCCGGCGGCAGCTTCAGCGGCGGCCGGTCCTTTGGGGGCGGCGGCAGGCCGTCCGGCGGCGGAGGGCGTCCCTCTGGCGGCGGAAGACATTAAATTTGGATTCCCATGGCGGGCAGGTTTTGCAAAACCTGCCCGCCTTTTTCCATGTTTGGTGGACGGCTGTCCGCCAAGAATAGACAAGTTCTTCCAGAATTCTGTCTTTTTCGCCAGTTTCCAGCGGCATTTTTCCAATAATCTTGGGCATTATTTCAGAAATTGCTGTTTTTCCAAAAATACTGGGGTGACACGGCTGGATTCATGGTATAATGGTATCTGGAGACAGCTGCGCCTGCCTCCCATAGCCTCTACGAAGGGATAGATCCTGCAGATGCAAATCACAGACATCATCTCCCTGCTAGGTGGACTCGCCTTCTTCCTGTTCGGCATGTCTCTGCTGGGCAGCGGGTTAAAGCGGGTCGCCGGCGGCAAACTGGAGACAGTGCTGGGCCGCCTCACCTCCAACCCCATCAAGGGTGTATTACTGGGAGCACTTGTGACCGCAGCCATTCAGTCCTCTTCCGCAACCACCGTCATGGTAGTGGGCTTCGTGAACTCCGGTATCATGCAGCTCAACAACGCAGTAGGCATCATCATGGGCGCCAACGTGGGAACCACCGCCACCGGCTGGATTCTCACCCTGGCAGGCGTGGAAGGCGAGAGCGGGTTCTCCGCCGCCACCGTCTTCGCCCTCATCGCATTCATCGGCATCATCCTGTACTTCTTCTGCAAAAAGCAGACCCAGAAGAACCTGGGGCTCATTCTGCTGGCCTTCTCGGTACTGATGAGCGGCATGCAGACCATGAGCAGCTCCATGGACCCCCTGAAAGAGAGCCCCGCCTTCCTGGAATTCCTCTCTGCGGTGTCCAACCCGGTATTGGCCATGATCTTCGGCATCGCCTTCACCGCCTTGATTCAGAGTAACTCGGCGGCAGTAGGTATTTTGCAGGCACTGGCTGTAACGGGGGTCATCAGCTACGGCACCGCCATCCCCATGATCCTGGGCATGGGCATCGGCGCCTGCGTCCCGGTGCTACTCAGCGCCATCGGGGCCAACAACGATGGCAAGCGCACCGCCCTCATCTATCTGTACTTCAACATCTTCGGCTCGGCGATCATGCTGATCCCGTACTGCGTCGGCCTGGTGATGGGCGTAGACTTCCTGGCCCTACCCGCCACCGCCTTCGGCATCGCCATCGCCAACACCGTGTACAAGATCTCCGCCACCATCATCCAGCTGCCCTTCACCAAGGCCATGGTACAGGTGGCCAAGCTCTCCGTGCCGGACAAGCAGGTGGACGGCGAGGAGGACGTGTACGAGGAGAACCTGCTGGATGAGCGCTTCCTGGCCTATCCTCCCCTGGCTCTGGAGCAGAGCGGCCGCACGGTAGAGCAGATGGCCAAGGCGTCCGTGAAAAACCTGAACCGCGCTCTGGACCTGTTCCAGGAGTTCAACCAGGAGAAGTTCGCCAAGATCCAGTCCCGTGAGAACGTGGTGGACCGGTTCGAAGACCGCATCGGCAAGTACCTGGTGCAGCTGAACAGCAAGGAGCTGAACGAGCGTGAGACCCTCTTAAGCTCCGAGTACCTCCACTGCCTCACCAATCTGGAGCGCATCTCAGACCGCGCCGTGAACCTGAGCCAGCTGGCCCAGGAGATCCATACCAAGGGCATCACCTTCTCCGAGGAGGGCATCCGGGACGTACGGGTGTGCACTGCCGCCGTTCGGGAGATCGTGCAGAACACCCAGGAGGCCCTTCTGGAGGAGAGCGAAGAGGCCGCCATGAAGGTCCAGCCGCTGGAAGACGTGATCCGCATCCTGCTGGAGGCCGCCAAGCTCCGCCACATCCGCCGGCTCCAGAGCGGCGCCTGCACCCTGGAGATGGGCTTCGTCCTTAACGACTACCTGGGCAACCTGGAGCGTGTGGCAGCCCACTGCTCCAACATCGCCCTGGCGGTGCTGGAGGTAAAGAACCGGGACGCCATCCAGGCCCACACCTACACCAGAGGCATGCGCCGGGGCGATCACCCGGAGTTCCGCCGCTGGCTGGCCTACTACCAGGACAAGTACCTCCCCGCTATCAAAGAGGCCAGCGCATAAGAACAGCGATCCCCCATCTACGGGCCGTAGATGGGGGATTTTCTTGTCTTCTCACGTATCTGAGCGCAGCGTGGGCCGCCGGCGAACCGGCGGCCCACGATTGGGTTATGCCTTCGGAGCGGGATCGGGGGTGTCAAAGACGGTCTTGGCGCTGGCGGCGAGACCCGCCAGTCCCTGCAGCTCGCTGGGGATGATGATCTTGGTGGCCTTCCCGTCTGCCACCTTCTGCATGGCCTCCAGGGCCCGGATCTTGATGACTCCATCTCCCGGCTCGGCGGCGTTGATGAGCCGGATGGCGTCTGCGGTGGCCTGCTGCACCTTCAGGATGGCCTCGGCTTCCGCCTCTGCCTCCAGGATGCGGGCCTGCTTCTGGCCCTCGGCCCGGAGCACCGCCGCCTGCTTCTCAGCGTCTGCCCGCAGGATGGCGGACTGCTTCTCGCCCTCTGCCACCAGGATCTGGGACTGCTTCTGGCCCTCTGCCTGGAGGATGGCCTCACGTCTCTCACGCTCGGCACGCATCTGCTTCTCCATGGAGTCCTGGATGTCCCGAGGCGGCATGATGTTCTTCAGCTCCACCCGGTTCACCTTGATGCCCCAGGGGTCTGTGGCCTCGTCCAGGATGGCCCGCATCTGGGTGTTGATGTGGTCCCGGCTGGTGAGGGACTGGTCCAGTTCCAGGTCTCCGATGATGTTTCTCAGGGTGGTGGCGGTGAGGTTCTCAATGGCGTTCATGGGGGACTCCACACCGTAGGTAAAGAGCTTGGCGTCTGTGATCTGGAAGTAGAGGACGGTGTCGATCTGCATGGTGACGTTGTCCTTGGTGATCACCGGCTGGGGTGCGAAGTCCACCACCTGTTCCTTCAGGGAGACCACCTTGGCCACCCGTTCAATGATGGGCACTTTGAAGTGCAGGCCCACGTTCCACACGGTGTGGAAGGCGCCCAGCCGCTCCACCACCATGGCCTTGGACTGCTGTACCACTTTGATGTTGGCCGCCAGGATGAATACCACCAGCAGCACCAGCACCACGAAGACCAGCAGGACGCCGAAGCCGCCGCCCGCACTGGCAAGGGCAATGTTCATGATCATACAGTTACCTCCTCCATCGCTTTGCGTACAAATACTTTCACACCTTCAATGCGAAGGATGCGAACCGGGGTGTCTTTGGGAATCACGCCCTCCGTGTCGCTGCGGGCGGTCCAGATGCGGCCGCTCACCGACACGGCGCCGGTCCCCTTCAGGTTGTCGATCTCCTCCGTGACCACCGCCTTCTCGCCGATGATCCGGTCTGCATTGGTGGGCTCCACCTTGCTGTTGACGTGGTTCTTCGCCAGCGGCCGCACCAGCAGCAGGCACACCAGGCTCACCACACTGAAGAGCACAATCTCCAGGATGGTGCCGGCGCCCAGGGCGGCGGCGATCATGGCGGCCAGAGCGCCCACGGCAAACCAGATGGAGGTGAGCCCCACCGTGGCGGCCTCCGTGCCCAGAAACAGCAGCATCAGAACCAGCCATACGATTGTTTCAATCCCTGGCATGGACAAACCACTCCTTCCTTTTTTGTGCAGTTCAGTATACCACATTCCAAGGAGGATGAGAAGACCCCTTGCGGGAAAAATGCTGAAAATAATGTTGCCAGACCAGGCGGTTTCCGGTATACTGAGGGAGATATTCCCCGCAAAAGCCCGTACATGCCCATATCCAGAAGGAGATGGATTCCCCGATGAACGCAGTGCTAGACTATGTGATTCCCGCCCATATGGGGGCAGAGAGCCTGGTGTCCCACGAGCTCGCCAAACTGGACCTGCAGGACATCCGCACGGAGAACGGCAGGGTGCTGTGCCGGGGCCCTGTGAGTGCGATCCCCAAGATGAACCTCCGGCTCCGCACCGGCGCCCGGGTGCTGATCGCCCTGGGTTCTTTTCGTGCCCGCACCTTTGAGGAGCTCTTTCAGGGGGCGCTGGCGCTGCCCTGGGAGGACTACATCCCAAGGGACGGCAAGTTCCCGGTGAAGGGGTACTCT
>CANQII010000072.1 GCA_947623875.1 uncultured Oscillospiraceae bacterium | reverse complement strand
GACTTGATGCCGTTGTACCGGAATCCGCCGATGTGGTACTTGGCCACAATCTCCCGGAGCTGCTCATCCGTGGCGGAGCCCTTGTTGTCTATGAACAGCTGTCCTACCTTCTCCTCGTCGCTCATCCCCGCGATGGTCTTCTCCACCCAGGCGATGTCCTCCTCCGAGAGGCAATAGGGTTTTGCCCGCAGATCTACCATGCAAACTTCTCCTTTCGTGATGAAAAATCTCTTGCGCTGTCCGATGGGTTCTGGTATAGTAAACAAAGCATTTACTATCTTAGAATAGCACGTTCCAGATAGGCCGTCAAGGCAGATTTGCAAGACAATTGGAAATTGTAAGAGATCCGAGCAGATTTTCCGGCGGCACCCATGGCACCGCCGCTCCAAGGGAGGAATTCCGTCATGTCAGAGGAGAAAAACAGGCTCACAGAGAGTATCCTGCACGCCGCAGTGGAATTTCAAATTCTGCACGCCGGAGAGGCCGATGTGCGGGAGATCCAGGCAAAGTACGGCCTTTTGGCGCCGCGGCTTCTCTCTGCCTTCGCCGTCATCGGCAGCACCCCGGGCATCACCATGTCCCAGGCGGCTGCCCGGCTGCGCATGCGCAAGCAGCAGATGACCCCTCTGGCAGCGCAGCTGGTGGAGAAGGGCTACGTGGAGCGCCGGCGGCAGGAGCCGGAGCGCCGGGAGATCCACCTATACCTCACAAGCCAGGGAGAAACCGTCCTCCAGGAGCTGTTCTCCATTCCCAGGACCTGGCTGGAGAATGCTCTGGATGTCACGGACTCCGCGCACTGGGATGACATCGCCAGCGCCTTTGAAATCGTCTCCGCATTTCTCCGAGGACTGCACACCGCGAGATAGGCAGCGATACCCCGCCTGATCTTCCATGAGGATAGCCAGCCTGCATCACGGACCACCACAGCATCTGAAAACACGAGCCGGCATCTGTACCCCGCCAGGGGCCAGATGCCGGCTCTGTCCATTGCATTCCGTTTTCGCAGCAGGACTTGTTCCGACAGGCCCTCTCTATCCTCTGCCCTACTGACCCAGAAAGATCTCCTGCTCGATGGTGACGCCGTGCTGCAGGATTGCATCCATGGCCTCCCGAAACAGCGGGTATCTGCCCTCATCTCGGGCCTCCCGCAGGGTCTCCAGATAGCTCTCCGGACGCCGCAGACCGTACTGGGCGTACTGCTCCACCTCGGTGCGCCCCATCCGCATGGGCTGCAGTTGGGGAAAGATCCGCTGCAGGCGCTCAAACATGGCAAAGCCGCCGAGGTCGATATCCGCCCAGAAAAGCACCTGAATGTCGTCTCTGAGACTGGCCGCCAGCTTGCTGAGGAGCGACCTCTTCTTCGGGCTGAGAAAGCCGCCGTGGTATACCGTCAGCTCATCCGGGGCCATCTCTGTGAGGAGGTACTCCTCATAGTTGGTCTTGTTCTCCAGGAAGGTGATCCGCCGGATACCCTCCAGGGAAAAGGAGCGCACCATCTCCACCGCAGTACTGGGGATGCCGATGCCAGCGGGATAGAGCGCTGCCAGGTCTATCGCACCATCTGCCATCTGCACGGTACATCTGCCGCACATCTGGTAGATCTCGGGATGGGCGTAGATGCCGAGATAAGCCAGCTTGTCCCGGCTGCTCAGGTCTTCCTGGCTGCAGAGGGCACGGAGCTCCGGGTCCCAGCGCTCGGCAACCCGCAGAAGGTCCTCCTGGAACTCCCGCTCAAAGCGCTTGCTGTTGGAAAAGCATTTGCTGCTGAAGGCCCGGACGGTAGTAGAGCGCTCGGAAAGGTCATCGTAACAGGCGAGAAGATGGAGAAAGTCCCGAAGGTATGCCTCTCCCTTCTTGCAGATCGCGGGCAGCTTCCACTCCTCCTGAAGCGTCCGGCACGCATCGTCCCGCCAGGCCGCAATCCACGGAGTCTTCGGCTTCGATAAGGTCTCCTCGATCACGGCTGCGGTCTCCTCCGCCGCCTGCTTTGGGTGCCGGCGCCCCGTCTCCCGATAGGCACGGTCCACCTGGTCCAGGTTCAGAATCACTTTCGCAAAGACCGGCTGGCCGTAAATCCACTCCAGGGCAACCAGTCCGTCTTTCTCCAGCGCCTTCGCCGCCAGATTGTACCGGTCCCGCACATCGGCCCAGTTTCGGTTGTACTCCGGCAGTTCGTTTTTATCCACCCGCAGCATCACCCGCTTGTTGGACGCCCCCGGTTGGGTGAGGTGCTTGCTGTTCTCGTACTTGTCCAGCAGCCGGGACAGGATCACGCTTCGCTCCATAGATCCACCATCTCCTTGGAGAAGGGAAGCACCTTCATCGTGTATCGCTCTTTGAGGGCCACCACCGTGCGGTCCGCCTCGGGCATGATGTCCCCGATCTTATCCGGCGGCGTACAGATGATCGCCTGCAGTCCCAGTTTGCGCAGCAGCCGGACGCTCTCGATGATGCGGTCGCTGTCCATCTTGTTGAAGGCCTCGTCAAAGACGATGAGGCGCACCGTGTTGCCGAAGCTGGATGTGTCGCTCACCCGGTAGAGCTGGGCAAAAGATGCCAGCACCGCGATATAGAACGGCGTCTGGGTCTCGCCACCGGACTTCAGATTCAGCGTCTGAGACAGCAGCTGGTGCTTCCCGTTCTGATCGGTGGTCTCCAGGTCGAACTTCAGGTAGGTGCGGTAGTCCGTGTACCGCTCGATGTTCTTCTGCAGCTCTGTCTGCTGCCGGAGGTTGGTCCTGGTGTCGTCTGAGGCGGTGATCCGGCTGAAAAGCTCCTCCACCAGGGGGCCGTACTTCTGCTGGAAGGGGATGGCGAAGAGACCGCCCTCTCCCATCCACTCCGAGGACATGATCATCTCGAAGTAGTCTGCGTAGTCCGGATTGCGCTCCACTTTGAACTCGTAGCGCTCTGTGCCGAACTGGGCCTGCTTCAAGGCGCGGTTCAGGTTCTTCACCTGTCCCTGCACCGCCTGAATGCTGTCCCGCAGCCTGGAGAGAAAGTCATTCTGGAACTGTTCCAGGGCGCTCTCCCGGGCCAGGCGGATCTTCTCCCGGTATTGGGGCAGCTCGCTCTCCGCCAGCCACTGCAGCTCTCGGTCAAACTCCTCGTTGTCCAGGGCGGTCTCCCGGAAGGGGCACGGCTGGAACCGCTGGATGTACACCCGGCGTGCCTCAAAGAGCTTGCCCTGCGCCTGGTTTGTCTCGCTCTCCGTCCTCGGCACCAGGTTGCCAAAGTTCCTGGCCACCACGGCGGGCTGCTTCAGCCGCTCCAGCTCCTGCTGATACCGGGGCAGCCCCACGGACTCCGTGTACTGCCCAGAGAAGTTCTCTTGCAGAGCGCTCTCCCGCTGCTGCAGTGCCTCCCGCCGCTCCGGGATCCGCTCTCGCTCCAGGTAGGCGATCTCCTGCTCCATCCCGCCGATCTTCTCTTTCCCGCTGTCTTTCTCCCTCTGGAGCTGGCTGATCCTGGCCTTCAGGCCGTCGATCTCGCTGTCTATGCGGGCAAGCCAGAGCAGATCCACATGTGAGAGCTCCTCCTCCACCTGGGCCAGTTCCTTGCGGATCTCCTGCTCCCGCAGGTAGTCCGCCTGCCGCTGTTCTGCCTCCAGCAGAAAGCGGCTGGTGAACAGGAACTCATAGCGCTGTTTCCGCTCCAGCTCCCCGCAGATGGGCTTGAGCCGGCCGATCTCCGCCTCCAGTTCCCGCTGCCGCTGAGACAGGCTCTGTATCCGCAGCTCAATGGCCTTCTTGCCGATAAAGGTGTTCTTCATTCTGCTCTCCGGCAGCGGCCGGGCCACATAGCCCTGATACAGCATGCCCTCCGCCGTGATGGCGATGCTGTAGCTGCGAAGGCTGTCTACACTGTTGCAGCACACAACCCGCCCCAGGAGATAGTCCACATAGCTGCGGGCCAGGGGATTGTCTGTCTGGACCTTTTTCGCAAGGCTGTCCTCCCGGGGGATGCAGTTCTCCTTTTCCCGGAGCTTGCCCACATCCACCAAGCCGTAGGCGTTCTCCCGGTACTTCTCCTTGGTCTCGTTGTAGATGGTGAGCGCATCCGCATAGGCCTCCGGCTCCACCAGCAGATAGAACTTCTGATTGCCCAGATAGCCCTCCACGGCGCCCCGCCACTTCTCCTCCCCATCGGCGATCTCCAGCACATCGGCCAGGATCTCCACCGGGATCGGCCTCTCGTACTTTTGGAGCAGCTGCAGCTCCAGCTGATGCTTCAAGCTCAAGAGTGCGGTGGGATAGTCCTTCTTCTGCCTGCGCAGTCCCTCCAGCGTCTCTTGGTTTTCCTGCAGCTCATCTGTACGGCTCCGCAGTTCGGTGTCCAGTTCAAACGCAGCACGCCGGAAGTGTTCGGCAAAGGCCCGGGTCTGGTCCTTGGCCTCATGGAATATCTCCATGGAGCCGGCAAAGAGCTCCGGCCCGCAGCCCGCCAGAGGCCGGCAGACATCTGCAAGGGCATCAGCCGCCTCACACAGCGCGGAAAGCTGCTCCAGCTCGGGCCAGGATTCGATCTTGTCCCGCAGGGCCGTGAGCACAGCGGTCTCCTGCTGAATAGAAAGGATGGTCTTGCGGATCTGGTCCGTCAGGCGGCTCTGCTCCTGCTCCAGCTGTTCTTTCCGGGCCTCCAGCCGCTTCGGCTTCTGGTACCGGTCGTCATTAGCCCGCTCTTCGATCAGCTCCTCCCGCCGGGCGCTGCACTGGGCGATCTCCGCTTCCAGCTCCAGCGTGTGCTGTTTTCCAGCCTCGATCTCCCCCTGGCACCGGATGATCTGCTGCTGCAATTCGGCAATCTCCTGCTCCAGGCTCTCCTTCTCCGCCCACTGGGAGAGAAACCGGTGCAGCTGCAGCCTGTCGTAGGCCGTATGCCAGTTCTGAAACAGCTTGGCGATGTTCTGCAGCAGCTCCAGCTTCTCCTCCTGGCGGCGTGCCAGCTCCTCATGGCGCTTGTAGTCCCGAATGTTCTGCTGCATGGAGTCGATATCCGGCCGGTCCGGGGTGTCGCAGATGTTCTCGGTGATGAACTTCTGGATGTCCCCGATGGGCTTGAAGGACACCGCCTTTTTCAGCATCCGGCACACCTGCTCGCTGTGCACGTTCCACTTGGCCATCAGGTCGTCCCGATAGGCCCGGTTGCTGTCGTACATCTTGCTGGGGAAGGGCTGCTCCTTCAGCCACGCCCGCAGCGCGGCGATATCCATCGCCTTGCGGTTCACGATATAGTGGGTGTCCGGGATGGGACCGTCGTAGAGGAAGTACTGATCCCGGCGGCTGCCGTCTGCCCTGCAATCGAAGACGATGCCGGCGGTAAAACGCTCTCCGCTCTTGTCGTCCCAGTACTCGCAGGCGATGTAGCTGGAGAAGTCCTTTCCCCGGCGGCATTTGGGCCCGTCCCCATCCATATCCGCCCGCAGATAGGTGTCCAGGGTGCGCTGGGAGGTGTCGCTGGCCGCCTTGTTGAAGTTGCGGGAATTGGTCTCGCCCAGCAGCACTACCTGCAGTGCGTCCACAACGGTGGATTTGCCGGCCCCGGTTTTTCCAGTGAGAAAGGTGATGTCTCCCACCTCGATGAGCTCGTTCTCGTAATACAGCCACTTAACCAGCAGAATCTTCTTCAGCTTCTTCATCGTCCTCTTCCTCCTTCCCCTCTTTTTCCTCTTTCTGCAGCATAGCCACCGCTGCCTCCAGCCGCTCGCTGGAGACTGCGGTGAGAATCGTGGGCAGAATCGCGAATTTGCAGCTGTTCTGGGTGTATTTTCCCTCGGTCCGCTGGAGAATGCCGTGCTGCTCCAGCAGCGTCAGGGCCTGCTTTACGTCCTTCATATTGGGTTTCGCCGGGAGAATGGCGTAGTCCGTCACCACCTTGTCCAGCAGGTCCCGCACCGTGCACAGCACATCGTGCTCCAGTCCCACCCGGTCCATGTTCTCCTCGTAGATCAGCCGGAGAGCCAGCAGAATCGCGGTCTGCTTCTGATTCAGCATCAAGCGGTTCGCCTCGTCCGTGTTCACCACATAGAAGTAGCCGTTGTAGTTGTCGAAATGGAGGTCCCAGTCCAGCAGAGACAGGTAGGCCCGCACTGTAGACTGGTGATTCAGCAGAAACGAGTAGTCCGGGTTGTTGATTCTGCCCTTGTCCGGGTTGTATACCGTCCGGAAGACAAAGGTACGGGCCAGCAGCAGGCTGCAGACCTGCTTGAACTGCTCCAGCTCCTTCGCCGTCAGGTTCTCAAGATTCTTCAGTTCTGCGAAATCCATCTACTTGTCCTCCTTTCGGATCAATTTAAACTGCGGGATGGTGTACGCCCCCTCTTGATAGCTGCCCTCCATCTCCTCCACCCAATAGAAGCTGTTCCGGTCCTTGCCGTGCAGTACCGCCTCCAGGCTCATCACATAGGTGTAGTCATCGTGAACGTCCATGTCCTTGGAGTATAGGACTTTCTTGTCCCCAAAGCGCTGGCGCATATACTTCTCCAGCGCCACCTTCCCATAGGGAGAGGCCAACAGCTCTTTCGCCATGTCCATGGCGGAATCGCTCAGCGTCTCCTTTTCCACTGAGAGGGTCTCTGCCAGTGGCTTCCGAACAGGACGCTTGCGGAGCCACAGACTCTTCTCCGAGAGGTAGCTCTGTTCAAAGATCTGGAAGACGGGCTGGATCTTCTCCACCAGCGCATCTGCCCTTTTATTGCGGGCCAGCCTGGAGAGCAGGTAGTTCAGGTTCCCCCGGGTGCTCTGGTCCCGGTTGGTGAGGTTCTCCAGCTTCTGGGTGGTGGCCCGGGTGTACCGCCGCACCTGCTGATCGATCTCATCCAGATATTCGCTCTCGATCCGCTCATAGCGGTCTTTCACCCAGAGGATCTTTCCCACGAGGTCATACCGGCAGTTCTCCAGCGTGTCCCGCCGCTGATCCTGAAGCGCCGCGCTTGCCATCGCCATCAGGACGTCCTGGTCCTCCAGCCACTCGTTCAGGACAGACTGGATCAGAAACCGGTACCGCGGCACCGAGTCTTTCACCTTCAGCGGGCGGATATAGGCCTCCACCACCCTCTGTCCAAAGTCATCGAAATGGGCGGCCAGCACCTGATTCACGTCAGACATGTCGATCTGCTTCTGGAAGTAGCTCTTGATGCTGCCGTACACCGTCTGCAGCATCTTGATCAGCGCCCGGGTGTTGTCATAGGCGCTGTATACCGCCATCATCTTCTCATAGGAATCCCCCTGGTTGGCCATCGTCAGGGTGGAGTACGTGCCGTAGACATAGGAGAAGCCCCGCATGGGCTGGTTGTCCCGCAGCTGGTGGAACATCTCCAGGATACGGGCACTGTAGCTGGGGATCGTGAGGTACTCCTCAAAGCTGTTGAAATCCCGGCCCCGCTCCTTCTCGAACCAGCCTCTGCTCCCCAGTTTGCGGATGAGGAAGCGGGTCTTTCCGGAGGCATCCTGCCGTTCCTCCTCGTCGATGTCCTCCCCTTCGAAGCTGGTCTGGTTCAGCTGCTGCTCCAGTCTGTTGCGAAGGACGCGGTAGTACTCGCTCTCCGGGATTTTCAGGCTGTCTCCGTAAGCCTCATAGAGCACGTCCAGCGCATCTGCATACAGTTCCCGGTTGGGAGAGGCCAATACGGAAAACAGTTCAGACGGAACCACCTCAAAAAGCTTCACACACGACACCTCCAGGAGAATCAGTGAAAACGATGTCCATCCATGGCAAATCAGCAGGAATGCAGCAAGCGCAGCCATGTTTCCTCCCTGGGGCCCAGACAGACATCATCAAATACTCTACCATAATGCAAGCTCTATGTAAAGCACTATTTTCTTTCCAAAATCGGCAGAAGAATCAATGAGGTACCTGTCCCTCAAGACGCTGTATGTTGTCTGAACCGCTATGGGAAGAAAATACTCCGGCTCTCCGCCACAAGGCAGAGAGCCGGAGTTCTTGTTGCAGGTATGTGGGTTACTTGTTCTGCAGAGAGATCTCAGTTTGCAGTGCCTGCTGGTCCTCCTTGTGCTCCATCTCATCATGTGGCTGACATGGCGTTCATTCGTTTTAGAGCTTCTTCGCGGCTACACCATTCGGGAAGTTTAGAGCGGTCAAGCTCATCCTCGTAAGAGATGTTGTTTCTCAAGGCGGTGTTCCGAATGTTTTGCAGCAGGATATCCAGCATGCTCTCTTCTACGGCTTTTTCCCTTGCAGCAAGGATGTCAGGAAAAAGTGACATGCACAATTGTTCGTGACTCATAGGATCCACCTCCTTCAAATGGTTGACGACCTTTTCCATGTCTTCCGTTCCTCTCTGCGCCACTCATGGCGATGACGTTGGCGATGAGGCCGATCATGGTGAGACCTACGAGGCCGAAGACACCTACGAACTTCAGAGCAGGCGTAAGCGGGGTGTCTACAGTGGGCAGGGCCTCGGTGAAGCCGATAGCGGCGCACATCACGCCAACTACGGTGGTGGCCAGCGAAGTGATCACCTTGTCCACAAAGCTGAAGAGGGTGCCCATCAGGCCAGGGACGTACTTGCCGGAGCGATAGACCTCGTAGTCCGTGCAGTCTGCGATCATGGGCAGCACGATGTTGCCGGAGACACCGGAGAAGCCCTTGAAGCCGATCCACAGGACCAGGAAGGCGATGGTGAAGAAGGTCCAGCCGGTAAAGCCCTCATAGCCGGGGAAGCCCATTGTGGTGGGGTCGCCTGCATAGAAGAGGATACCCAGAAGGGCACAGCAGACCAGAGAGCCATAGGTGCCGAACATCATGGCTTTCTTCTGGCCCAGGCGGGTGGCGATCCAGCCGGCGCCGAAGAGGATAAAGAGGAAGGTGGGGATACTGGTGTAGGCGTTCAGAGCGCCGTTCAGGGCGTAGTTGCCGCAGATAATGCCGTAGATGATCACGCCCACGGTGGCATTGCCCTGGGTCTGGATGGCCAGCTTGTCCGTGGAAGCGGAGACCACCAGCATCTGGATGGCCCGGTTGTTCTTCAGCACATCCCAGTAGTCCTTGAAGCCCACTCTCTGCTGCACGCCGGTACCGAAGTTCTCCGGGCGGTCCTTGCTGGCAATGCAGAAGATGGCGATACAGGTGAGGAGGATGGAGATGGGGGCCACGATATACCACACGTTCTGGAAGTACTCGATGGTGAAGCCGCCGTGCTTCCGCATCAGGGTGCCGGTGAAGAGGGTAGGCAGCAGGCTGAACACGATGGTGACGTAGGCGCCGTCAAAGACGGTGAACAGCGGCCGCTGCTTGGGGTCGTTGGTAAGGCAGGACTGGCCGGACTTGGTCACGATGCACTGGAAAGTGTAGCCCACCACGTAGAGCAGGTAGAAGATCACAAAGCCGATGAACTGGATGGGCTTGGGCAGGGTGTGGCTCACGAACACCATGAGGAACAGGGACAGAGCCATCAGCAGGTTGCCCAGCAGCATAAAGGGACGGTTCTTGCCGAAGCGGGTGGTGGTGCGGTCCACGATGTACCCCAGGAACGGGTCTGTGGCAGCATCCCAGACACGCATCACGGTCATAAAGACCGAGGCGATCATGGAGGCCACGCCCAGAGGGCCGTTCAGGTAGTAGACGATGAAGTTCATGGTGAAGAGGTACAGGTTGGTGGCCGCGTTGTTCAGAGCAAAGCCGCCGATCTGCCAGATCTTCGCCTGGTTGTATTGTACTTGCTTTTCTTCCATAGGAGTCTCCCCTCTCGTATAGTCAGTCCGCTGGGTTCTACCAAATGAAGAGCTCTTTGTCCATGAGCTTCATTATGGCCTCGATAAAGTAGTAGTCTCCGTAGATGATGGGTACGTGGGTGTCCTTGCCGGTGGGGTCGTGGTAGAAGAAAGTACCGCCGCCCACAATGGAATCGTGGTCCGGATCCCAGTCGCAGAACTTGGCCTCGCAGGCACGGAGGATGTTCAGCGCTGCCCGGACGTAGAGCGGCTTTTCATAGGCCCCCACATGGTGAGACAGCTCCAGCAGTCCCGCTGCGGTGATCATGCCAGCGGTGGAGTCGTACTTCACCGGCTCTCCCGGGGCCCGGTAGTCCACCAGAGGCAGCCAGCCGTTCACCGCCAGGTTGGAGATGCAGTAGTGGGCACACTGTTTTGCCGTGGCCAGGAAGCTCTCATCTCCCGTGTGCCGATAGCTCAGGGAGAAGCCGTACACCGCCCAGCTCTGTCCTCTGCTCCAGCTGGACCCGGAGCCGTAGCCCTGGCCGCCGGGGTTGTTCAAGAACTCCCCGGTCTCGCTGTTGAAGATCAGGATATGGTTGCAGCTGCCGTCCGGCCGCACGATGTACTTCTGGGCCGTCTTGGCGTGGGCGATGGCGATGTGCTGGAAGCGGGGGTCGTTGCACTCCTTGGCAGCCCAGTAGAGCAGCGGGATGTTCATGATGCAGTCGATGATCATCCATCCGCTCACTTCGTTTCCGGTCCAGGGGGCGTTGTTCCAGGCCCGGATGTACTTGCCCACCGGGTTGAATCGGCCGGCCAGGAGGTTTGCCGCATGAAGTCCACGGGTTTTTGCGGCCTCATTGCCGGTCTTGCGGTAGTTGGCCACGGACATGGGCAGGAACAGGAAGCCAATGTCGTGGTCCAGGCCTTCAAAGCCGGTGAGGATCTCCTTCATCCGGTCCTCCACGCCCTCGGCAGTCTGACGGTACAATTCCTCGCCGGTGGCGTTGTACATCTGCCACAGCATACCGGGCCAGAAGCCATTGGTCCAGAAATACAGCCCTCCGGGTTTGGAGAGGTCGTGGTACTTGCCGTCCTCCCCCGTGGAGTACGGGATCATGGTGCCGATGCGCTCAGTCTCCGTCCGCATTTTCACAGTGAGCTTCCCGTACACATCCGCAAGCCACGTCTTTTCCTCCGCCGTCAGGTCGTATCCCTGGCTCTCCCCCGCACCTTTCTGGGCAGACAGGCTGGGATCTGTGCCAAGAACAGAAAAATCGTCCATACAATCCTTCCTTTCCTCTAGGGTAATTTGTACATTACCACAAAAGAACAGCCGCCCGTTAGAAAGAACAGGCGGCTTTTAGCAGAAACGGTTCAATTTTACAAAACACTCTTCTGCTTTCGGTACTCCTGGGGTGAGACGCCGTACACGCTTTTGAACACCTTGGAGAAGTAGTTGTTGTCCTCATAGCCAACGTAGGCGGAGATATCCTGCACCATAAGACGGCTGTTGGCAAGCAGTTCCGCCGCTCTCTCACACCGGGCCGTGCTCACATATTGCTTCACAGTCTTTCCAGTCTCCTGGGTGAACGTGCGGACAAACTGCTTTCGGGACACCCCGCAGTATCGGCAGAGGGCATCGATGGAGATGGGCTGGCTCAGGTTCACCTCGATGTACTGCACCGCCTTGTGGATGTAGCCGCTCCAATCGTTCTGTCGGTGCTCCCGGATGGCGAGGCACATGGACGCCACGCAGCGCTCCATGAGATCTTGCAGTTCGTTCTCCTTCACCGCCTTGTGCATCTTCTGCCCGTACTCCTGGCTGATGGAGTCGATCAGGATAGGGGACAGGCCCGCCTGCACCGCAGCCCGGCGAACCAGGGTGCGCAGGATAGCGGCGCCGGCGATCTGATCTTTCATGCTGGGGGACATAAAAGACAGCCCGGGCGTGGTCTTCTGGATGGCAATGAGGTGCTCCACAGCATCCATGGTGTGTCCCTCTGCGATGGCCTCGATGAGCTGATTCTCCAGGGCGTACCGGCGGTTCACCGTGGCTGCTGTCTCCCGCTGAGCGGAGATGTTCACATACAGGTGGTCCGGCTCCCGGTCTCTGAGATCGATAATCTCCAGTTCCCGGGGCGGGTTGTTGCCCACGGTGTTGGTGAGCAGCAGCACGGCGATGCGCACCACCTCCGCCCGCTCGATGATCGGCAGCTCGCAGCGGTACAGCTTGTATGGAAGCCGGTCCGCCTCCTGGAGCCCGCACTTGGCCAGCAGCGCCGCCGCAGTGCCATGTCTCCACTCCTCCATCACGAAGGGACCCAGGATGATCCAGCGGTCCGCAACGTGCAGGATGACGCACTGGGTATCCATAGGATCGGAGATCAGGTAGATGAGCTCAGGGTTTTTTCGGGCGAAGAACTGCTCCAGTCCCTCCCGGGTGTAGATCCGCTGCACCTCCGGGGAAAAGCAGTACCGCTCCTCAAAGGCAGCGAGGGCATCCCCTGTGCCGTTCCATGCCGTGTAGGGAAGGCCTGTAAGAGCTGGGACAAGGATCTGTGCGTTCTCGATGAATTCCATGCATCCACCTCCCATTTCAGCCTCATCTTACCACATTCGCAAGGGGAAAAGTAGAAGAAATGAGCTGAAATTAGCAGAATCAGGAACATTTCTGCGCACATGCAAAACAGGCGAGTCTCAGTTCTGCCAGGCAAGCATCATTTGTCCCATGCCATGCGACCACCGCTCTCCTTTCCTCTGCTATACTCAAACCATCGGAAGGCCAACAACATATCAGGAAGGAGCAGCAACATGAAAACGATACGCGTCACCGGCAAAGGCCAGCTGAAAGTCCATCCGGACACCACCCGCATCACCATGACCCTGGAGGGGACCTTCCCCAAGTACGAGGAGGCACTCAGGAGATCCTCCCAGGACACCGAAAAGCTGAAGGACCTTATCTCCACCTTCGGCTTCCAGCGTTCGGACCTGAAGACCCTGCACTTCGGCGTGGACACAGACTATGAGAGCTACCGGGATAAGCAGGGTAATTACAAGCAGCG
>CANQII010000071.1 GCA_947623875.1 uncultured Oscillospiraceae bacterium | reverse complement strand
GCCGCCATCCACGGCCGAACCCGGCGGGTATGCTTTTTCTGCTTGGACACCGCATCCGGCGCCGCCTTTTCAATGAGATCCTCCCGGATCCCGGTGATGCCGTCATAGAGATCTTCCCGTCTCACGAGAGATGCACTCCTTCCTGTTCCAGGCGCTGCCGCAGCCCCGCACGGAGCCGCTGCAGCTTTTTCGTGACGCGGTTGGGGGTGCCGCCCAGGCTGTGGGCCAGGTCCCGCACCGCCTCGCCATACCAGTACCGCCGGACGAAGAGCACGCAGTCCGCCTCGGGCAAGCTGTCCAGCCAGTCTGAGAGGACCTTGGACAGCTCCTGCTGCTCCAAGGTCTCCTGGACGTCGGCTGTGGGCAGGCAGTCCTCCAGTTCCGAGAGCAGCACCTCCAGGCCGCCGCCCCGCTTCTCCGCGTGGTTCTTCCGGTACCGGCTCACCGCCAGGTTCCGGACGATCCGGCCCAGGAAGGTGCGGAAGTGGCTGGGGCGGTCCGGGGGAATCCGGGTCCAGGCGGCATACCAGGTGTCTGCCACGCACTCGTCCACGTCTCTCCGGTCCCAGAGCAGATTGTTGGCGATGTGCCGGCAATAGGAGCCGTGCTTCCGCTCCGTCTCCGCGATGGCGTTCTCCTGCCGCTGAAAATACAGCTCCAGGATCTGTTCGTCCTCCATTTTGCTCTCCCTCCCCGGGCAGTACTGGCGGTCTCTCCGGCGGCGGGCGCCGCGCCGCCGAAAGAGGCCTTCATAGAGAACAGTCGCGAAAGGGGATGAAATCTGCCGCGGCGTGCCCCCAAAATTTCCGAACTTTTCTTTTCCCCTTCAGAATACCAGAATCCGGCAGCCCTGTCCAATGAAAAGTATCCGCGTATTGGACTGCAAGCAAAGCGGCCTGCGCCGGGGCGCAGGCCGCTGATATGCGATGCCGATCGGTTGTTCTCTTGTCCAGGCAGGCAAGCCAAAAAGTCGGCTCAATCCCGGGCGTACTGTTCATACTCCCCCTCTTGGGCGCTGGTGAGCAGGTACATGTGGTAGAAGGTGTGCCAGGGGTGCGAGATGTGCTCCTGCCAGGGGTACTGCAGCACCCGGTCCGATGGCAATTCATAGGGATACAGCCAGGGGATCTCCCGGTGGGCCACGGTAACGGCAGCGTTGAAATAGGTGGGGATGCCGGGTATACTGGGCACCCCAGACCAGAACACATAGCCGTAGACCACGCCCCCGTCCGGATGTTTCGGCAGGGAGAAGTCTGCGGTATAGTACTTCCATTCGCGTACCTGGAGGTCCAGCGGGGCGGTGTACGCCGTGCGGTCCTCTGTCCAGGCCAGATGGCCGTCCATATAGGTGAGCCAGGCGAAGGTGTCGTGATAGTCTGCGGCGACGGCGATGCCCTCGGTGTAGTACGGGATGCGGCCCACGTCCTCCCACACAAACCGGGCCAGGTACACCATGCGGTACCCATACTCCGGATCGGACACGGGGACTTCAAAGAGGGACACCAGTGGCATGCCATCCCAGTCCTCTGCGGCAGTGGGCGGCCAGTTCTTCAGGGTTACCCCGTATGCTCCAGAAAGCCGGGCGATGTCCTCTTCCGAGAGTTCCTGAAGCACCTCTTCCGGGAAGCCAAGATCGATCAGGTGTTCCTGCAGCTCTGTTTGGGCGCTGGAATCTCCGTACTCCATAGGCTCCGCCGGCACCGGAAGGCTGGAAAAACCGAGGGGCAGTATTAGGACACCCGCCAATAACACCCCCAGCCAGCAGGCGGCGGCTTTCCCATCGGAGATCCGCACCGGGGCAGGTTTCAGGGCATATCCCGCCTCGTCCAGGGATCTGCTGATCTTGTATAGATTCCAAAGCAGTACAAGATAGATGATCAACACGATGCCGGCAGAGAGCCAGCCGGACACCCCGATACAGGCCAAGGGGAAGAGCAGGAACTCTACGATGGCCACTCCTCCAGCGGCACCGGCTCTGGGTTCCTGGCCCGCACTGCGGAACACCTCTTTCAGTCCCTGCCAGAGGCCCGCCACAGACAGCGCCAGCATTGTCTGGAGAACTCCCATCCGGACCACGGTGTGGAAGGGCATCGTGCCGTCCATGGTGTTCCACTCCATGGAGATCACCTCTGCCAGCCATTTGTCCAAGGGCGTGGCCATGGCGAGCAGCGCGGCAAAACAGAGCACGGCATATAGTGTGGCGCAGACATAGGCAAATCGGAAAGCGCTGTTCTCCCGGCGGAGGGACCGCAGACCCAGCCAGAGGAGCACTGTGCCGATGGCGGGGAGAATCTGATCCAGCCCCAGGAAGTTCAAGGTGATGGTGATCAAAACCAGACCCAGGCAGATCCGGTTCAAGGGACCTTTCCAGGGCTTGGGGGGCTCTAAGGCAGAGGCGGCATCCACGGGAATCTGCTCAGCCCCTTCATACAGCAGGCGATCAAAGTCATCCACGGTACACACCTCCCAGTTTGTCCTGCAAGCGTTTCCGGATGCGGTACAGTTTGCCCTCCACAGCCCGCTCCGTGCAGCCCATCTCGGCGGCGATTTGGGCGGTGGACTGGTAGTAATAGTACTTGCGGAGGAAGAGATCCCGGTCCCGGCGGGGCAGGCTGTATACCGCTCGCCACAGGGACCGCACCGTCTCCGCCTTGAGAGCGGCCTCTTCGGGACCATCTCCGGATGCCGGCATGGCCTCGTCCGGCGGCCCATCTTCTCTCCGCCGTTCCACACCCCGCCTCCGGTTCAAGGCCGTGTTCCGGGCGATGGTGCCGAGCCATGCGGTGATGGTGCCTTTGGAAGGATCGTAATCCGGGATAGCATCCCAGGCTCGGAGAAAGACGTCTGATAAGCATTCCTCCCGGTCCCGCTCATCCGGCAGAATGGGAGCTACGATGTACTTCACCAGAGGCGCAAAGGCCGTCTGAAACTGAGGGAGCGCCTCCTTCCGCCGCTCCTGCATGGCACGGATCAGTTCGCTGTGGTCCACGGTCTTTCGTCTCCTCTCGCTTCTCTCTACCCTATTATACACCGGCAGACAGCAGATCCCACGAAAAATCTGTCTGGATGGCCTTTTTCCCCTCTGGGCACACTCTAACGGTCTGATCTGCTCCAGAATACAACCAGATTGCCACTTGCCAGTTGGGTCCGGGTGCGCTAAGATATGGGTAAGAGGAACCCGTCCTCAAAGAAACAAGGAGGCACAGATTGAAAATGGCAAATAGAATCCCCAAACGGGAGGAGCAGAATCCCGCCAATTGCTGGAGCATTGAGGACCTGTACGAGAGCGATGCCAAGTGGGAGGAGGACTTCCAGGCGGCCCAGACCATCCCGGAGGAGGCAGCCGCATTCCAGGGCACCTTGGGCCGCAGCGCAGAGGATCTTCTGAAGTTCTGCAAGTTCGAAGAGTACCTCACCCAGCGTCTGGACTCCCTGATGGTGTATCCCATGCTCCGCCGGGATGAGGACAGCGCCAATCCCGCAGCGCAAGACCGGATGCTCCGCTGCCGGAACTTCGGGGTGAAATTCGGCAGCGCCATGTCCTTTGTGGGCCCGGAGCTCACCGCCATCCCGGAGGAGACCCTGGAGCAGTTCTACAAGGTTCAGCCCGAGCTGGAGCAGTACCGCCGGTATCTGGCGCTCTCCCGCAGGAACAAGGACCACATCCTGGGCGCCCAGGAGGAACAGCTGATGGCCTCCATGGGACAGGTAACCGGCGCTCCCAGCCAGATCTTCCACGCCTTCACCGATGCGGATCTCAAGTTCCCGGATGCATTAGACAGCAAAGGCGAGTCCCACACGGTAACCGCCGGCACCTTCTACTCCTGCCTGATCTCCCCGGACCGCACCCTCCGGAAGAACGCCTTCCGCTCCATTTACGACACCTATCTCGGTCTGAAGAACGGCTATGCCGCCCTCATGAACGCCGAGGTGCAGACCAACGTCTTCCGGGCCCGTGCCCGCCATTACAGCTCCGCCATGGCAGCTGCTCTCTTCGGCTCCGAGATCCCGGAGGCGGTGTACACCAGTCTCCTGGACAGCGTGCACCGGAACCTGGAGCCCATGTACAAGTACATGGAGCTCCGGAGAAAGACATTGGGCCTGGATCAGCTCCACATGTACGACATCCATCTTCCCATCCTCCCTGAGGCCAGCCAGGTGTATCCCTTCGAGAAGGCCAAGGAGCTGGTGCTGGACGCCATGCAGGTGTACGGCGAGGCGTATCACAGCGTGCTGGCCTCCGCCTTCGAGCAGCGCTGGATGGACGTCTACGAAAACCAGGGCAAGACCTCGGGAGCGTACTCCTGCGGCTGCCGGGTGCACCCCTATGTCCTGCTGAACCACACAGACAGCCTGGACTCCGTCTTCACCCTGGCCCACGAGATGGGGCACGCCATGCACTCCTGGCTCAGCACCCAGAACCAGCCCCCGCTGTATGCGGACTACACCCTCTTTGTGGCGGAAGTGGCCTCCACGGTGAATGAGTCCATCCTGATGCAGTACCTTCTGAACCGCACCGAGGACAAGACGGAGCGGGCCGTGCTCATCAACTACTTCCTGGACCAGTACCGCATCACCCTGTACCGGCAGGCGATGCTGGCGGAGTTCGAGCTGAAGATCCACACCATGGCAGAGGCGGGGACCGCCCTCACCGCCGAGAGCATGAGCGTGGAGTACAAAGAGCTGGTGCAGCTGTATTTCGGCCCCGATGTGGTGGCAGACGAGGGCATCGAGCTGGAGTGGGCCCGCATTCCCCACTTCTACCGCAACTTCTACGTGTACCAGTACGCCACGGGATTCTCCGCCGCCATGGCACTCTCCCAGAAGATCCTCCGGGAGGGCGAACCTGCGGTGCAGGCATATCTTCGCTTCCTCTCCGGCGGCTGCTCCAAGGATCCCATCACCCTGCTGCAGGAGGCCGGCGTGGATCTCAGCACCCCGGCCCCGGTGGACGCGGCGCTGGCCCGCTTTGCCGAGCTGGAGGCAGAACTGGAGTCTCTCCTGGCCTGAGCATCCCATTCCCCAGAAGCACAGGCCCTATTTTGTCCTACGGAAAGAAGGCATACCATCATGAGCATTTTGATCAAGGACACCACCCGCCAGGAGCGGGAGGAGATCATCCGCCGCTCCCTGGACTGCGGCGGAGGCGGCTGTGAGAACTGCTCCTCCTGCGGCCTCGGCGGCGGGGACCCGTACACCATGTACCAGGACTATATCGACGGCAAGCGGGAGATCGCCGAGATCAACGCCGAGTACCGGGCCAGACTGGTGCTGCGCTGAACGGCAAGAGACAGCCCAATCACAAAGCATCCACAAGCCCCCGTCCGCGGTCTCCCGCGGACGGGGGCTTGTGCAATCTCAGAACATGTCCTTCATCTCCACCAGCGTTACATCCTTCCGGCGGTCTGCCTCCTCCCGGCAGGCGTCCGTATAGCCCATGCGGGAGAAGAGAAAGTACCACCGGCGGCGGTATGGGAGCTTGTGGGAGGAGCGCACCAGCTGCTTCAGCACGTCCCGGTCCACCGGCTCTCCCGTCCACCGGCATGCGGCGAAGAGGGCGGCGGTTTTGTCTATCTCCTCCCCCACGAGATCGATCTCCGTCCTGTCCTCCACGGCGGGGCCCATGCCCCACCAGCGGCCCAGAGAGTGGAAGGAGATGGGGCACTTCTGCTGGAGGAGCAGGTCCCAGAGGTAGTCCGCACAGACTTCCCGGAAGACGGTGCCCATGTACCCGTCCACGCCCTCCAGGATCTCTGTGCACACCTCCTCCGCCCTGCCGCTGTGAAGGCGCGGCAGACGGTCCAGGAGGAAGCGATACCAGAAGCGGAACAGGGGATCGGGAAGGCCGTACCGGCTGTGTCTGATGCTCACCTCCTCATAGGGCGGGTCTCTCCGGACATGGCCCAGACGGATCAGGGTGTGCAGGCGGTCCTCTGTCTCCCCGGCGTCCAGGCCGGCCTGTGCCGCGATCTCAGGCAACGATTCGGCACCTTTGGCGATGGCAGAGAGGACTGGTTGGAACGGGGCCAGATCATCCAAATCCATGTGCAGCAGGTCTTGCGGCTCTGTCTGCAGGGGTGCATCCGGCGCCAGGAAGAGTCTCATCAGGTTCTCTGCCACGGTACACCTGGGATCCACCATGCACACGTAGGCCGGGGTGCCGCCCAGCATTCCATACAGCAAGACCTGCTCCTCCGGGGTGTACCCCTTCCAACAGGCACGCACCTGCTGGAACCGCAGCGGTTTGAGATGGATCTGTCCTGTGCGCCGGCCATAGAGCGGGGCCCGATAGCCGAGGACATGCTCCAGCATATGGGCGGGCGGACCGGTGAGGATGAGAAACAGCTTGGAGTTGTGCTCC
The DNA here is from genome assembly GCA_947623875.1 of uncultured Oscillospiraceae bacterium. Lineage (GTDB taxonomy): Bacteria > Bacillota > Clostridia > Oscillospirales > Oscillospiraceae > Enterenecus. The sequence goes on along the minus strand of CANQII010000071.1, from coordinate 6,603 downwards.
CACCGGTCTATCAGCAGCTGCAGGACCGAGGAGATACCCTGCGATACACGCTCCACATGTTGAAAATCCTCCATCACCAGGATCAGACGCTCCGTCTCACCCAGGGCAAACACCTGCTCCAGGGCCTTCCGGAAGGTGGGATAACGGGATTCCGCCTGGTCCTCTGCCATGTAGGCGCGGATGCACTGGGAGAAGATAGCCAGGTTTGTCTGCTCTCCGCCCGGTACCGCAGTGTAGTAGATGGAGGGCTTCCCCTGGGTGAACCGGCGGAGCAGCGCCGTCTTGCCCATGCGGTACCGCCCGTATACCGGGAGAAATTCAAATCTCCCGGAACGGTATCGTTCCTCCAGGACTTCCAGTTCCCACTCTCTGCCGACAAGATGCTGATCTGATCCAAAACAATACATGAAATCCTCCATTCTTCCTGTCTAATATCTTATTTATTATTTTTTCATTTTCCAAAATCGAATTTTGCAATTCTGCCCCTAGAATAGCACACAACACCGGTTCTGTCCAGGGCATCCGCCGGTCAAAAACCGCCAAACTGCCTCATCCGGAGCAAGAAAAGCCCGGCAGCGTTGCAGACGCCGCCGGGCAATGATACATCATTGAGCAGTTCAATCCCAACCGAGGAGCCGCTTCGCATTGCCGTTGAAGATCCGCTCCATATCTTCCTCCGGGATGTCCTCATAGAGCACGCCGGCCACCTGCATCAGGGGATTGCAGATGGGGTAGTCCGTCCCGAAGAGCATTCTCTCCGTGCTCACCTGGCGTGCGGCATAGCGCAGCATGCCGTACCGGAAGAGGCCGGTGCCGGAGATGTCCACATAGACGTTGGGATACTTCTTCACCCGGTCCAGCTGCGCCGTCCAGTCTGCAAAGTTCCCCGGATGGGCGTAGACGATGGTGAGGTGGGGACACTCCTGGGCCAGCTTCTCCATGTCCTCCGCATAGGTGGGGTGGCAGCTGATCACCAGTCCCAGCTCCTCCGCATACCGGAAGATCTCCAGAGCGGCAGAAGAGGCATACTGATCCCAGCCCATCATGTACGGGACCAGTTCTCCCACCAGTTTCCCCCCGCTGGCCTGAATCCGCTCCAATTCTCGGCAGCTCTCCTCCACAAAGTTGGGATGGACAGAGAGTCCGGGGTAGTACGCCCCTTGAAAACGCTCCCGCAGCTCCAGGGCGTGGTCGTTCATGTCCCGGATGGGGGCAAAGGAGGTTCCGTCCAGCCTCTGGATGACGCTCCCCGCAAACCGGCGGATCCCGGCCCGGGCCAGATCCGCCGGGACCTCGTTGGGCTCCCACATGGGGCCGTAGTACGAGGCGATGTTCTCCTCCCGGCAGGAAAACGGGTGCATGTGGAAATCGATGATCTCCGGGAGCTGCTCCCACAGATCCGCTCCGAAAAGCTCTTTCATACCATTTGGGCACCAGGTCCCCGACATCTGCCGAAGGGGAGAGGGCGCCTGCGCCTCCAATCTTTGGTTCAGATAAGGCTGTCTGGCAAGTTCTCGAAGTAGCCAGTACAAATATGCTTGGTCTCGTTTGTTGTCTAAACTGGCGATTTCCGATTCAATCTTCCGAGAATCCCGCCAAGGCGATGGCATTTGGGCCGCCATGGGTGGTGATTACCCCCTGCGCCTGGATCCAGGTGATATTGTGGTACCCGCACGCCCGGGCAGCGCTCTCTGCCGTCTGAATCATGTTCTCGGAATAGCGCACAGTGTGCAGCAGCCAGAGGTGCTCCTTGCTGAGGTGATTCTCGGCAGTATAGTCCTTGATCAGGGCAGCCACAGACTTCTCCATGCTCCCCCGGTACTTCTTGGTGGCCACCAGCTTGCCGTCCAAAACCTCCACCCTGGGATGGAAGTGCAGCAGGCGCCCGCCCAGGAAGTACACCACGTTGCTGATCCGTCCGCCGGCCCGCAGGTACTCCAGATCGTCCGGGATAAAGCACATTCTGGCCTTCCCCATAAGCTCTTTGGCCTTGGTCACCGCCTGGTCCATGGTGGTCTCGGGGTGCTGCTCCAGGTACTGGGCCAGGGCGATCACGATGGCGCACTGGCCGGCGGAGACGTGCTTGGTGTCCAGGCACACGATGTTGTCTCTGCCCTCCGATGCGATCACCGCACTCTGATAGGACACGGTGGTGGCGGCGGAATACGCCAGGTGGAGAATGCCCGCATTGGGCCACTTGCTGCGGATATCGTCAAAGGCCTTGGTGAAGTCCTCCGGCGAGCTGCCTGCGGTCTTGGGCAGATGTCCTGTTCTGTCGTAAAAGGCGCAGATCTCATCCGGCGGGAAGGAGCCGTCATCCCGGGTCTCATCCCCGAAGGAGACGTGCATAGGGACGATATAGATCCCGTACTTCTCCGCCAGCGCGGGGGAAATGTCTGAGCCGCTCTCGGCGGTCAGGACAATGTTTCGATTGCTCATACTCATAGCCAGTCTCCTCAATCTTTCCCGTCTCAGTCCGCTGCGAACGGCATTCTGCAGAGCAAGGGAGACAGAATGCGCATCCGGCTGATCCGGCGTTGTATGCAGGAGCGTCCGAACGGCACGGACCCTCCCATTGGGATTGTATCACACAAAAGTTGGAAAAGCAATGGAAAAGGAAACTTACGTTGGAAAATCTCGCACCACGCAAGGAGCCGCAAGAACCCCCATCTGCGGGATCCGCAGACGGGGGCTGGTCCTGTTTTGCTCTGGCGTTTTCGGTCGGCAGAAGAACATCCTGTGCGCAGACATTCCTCAATCTCCGAGATCGGAGAAATCTGTATCAAACATGATCTCTTCCGGCAGTTCCTTCTTTTGCAGGAACATCAACATATAGATCGGGAAATACGTGATTTTACCCGCCTGCTCCACGTTTTCCCCGCAGAACACGTAGCCCCCTTTGATGTCGTCCCCGTAGATCTTCAGCACGTTGTTCATGGCATTGTGCCGGTAATAGTCCTTGCCGGATTTGATTTCGATGGGCAAGACCTTTCCGCCCTCCTCGATGACGAAGTCCAGTTCGCCGAACTTCTTGCTGTTGTAGTAGTAGAGGGTATACCCATGGGCGGTAAGCTCCTCAGCGGCGACATTTTCATAGAGCGAGCCGAAATGGACCGCCGTCTCATGCCGGAGAATGTTGAGCTGGATATCGCCGCCGTACTGCGCGGCCAGCAGTCCTACATCATTGGAAAACAGCTTGAAGAGGTTCTGGGATTTGGAGAGGAGCAGCGGGATTTTGGGCTCATCCACCACATGAGCAGGAAGCGCCACGCCGGCATTCTTGAGCCACTGGAAGCTGTTGGAGAGCTTGTCGAAGCGGGCATTCGGGTTCAGATTCTTCAGGATAAAGCGCTTGTTTTTTGCGTTCAGCTCGCTGGGGATCCGATCAAAAATGTCATTCAGGCAGAGGCTGCCCTGTCCGTCATAGCGGGAGATCTCACTCCGGTACAGCCGGAGGACCGCATGCTGCGCTTCTGCAACGCGATACAGATTCTTCGTCTCCAGGTATGTCGAAACCGCAGCCGGTATCCCACCAACAATGAGATAGAGCGCAAAGAGCTGCATCATCCTTCTGTGGATATAGGCATTCACAGGCGATTTTGTCTCGAAAGACTGCCGCAGGATGTTCATCACGTTGGAACCCACACCATTGGCCAGCGCAAATTCCTCAAAGTCCAGCGGGTACATCTGAACGATATCCATATAGCCCACCGGCACGGATACGATGTCCCGAAAGACCGTGCCGGGCAGGGAACCACTGAGAATGTAATCATAGGTGCCGTCCTGCACGAGATATTTGATCTGTGTGATCAGTTCCTTGCACTCCTGCACCTCATCGAAGAAGATGATTGTCTTGCCGGGAATCATCTGATCGCCGAACCGGGTAGACAGGAGCACAAGGATTTCCTCTGCGCCCCCTGCGCCGGCAAGCACCGAGATATACTCCGGGTTTGCGATGAAGTCTATTCTGATGTAGCTCTCATAATGGGCTTTGCAGAATTCCTCCACGATATAGGACTTCCCCACCTGGCGTGCCCCGGTGATCATCAGCGCCTTGCCAGGTCTGTTCTCATAAAACGCTTCGATCCGCTGGTATATCTTTCTCTGGAGCATCGTCTTTCCTCCGTTCTCCCACACAATGCCGTAACGGCAGGATAGCACACCTTCAGAGCAAGGGCAATCCCATTTTACATTTATCCACGCATTTTTCCACGAGATATCGATGCCTGTTCACACACTTTTCGAAGCACATTTCCATGTATTTTAATGTCCAATCCATACACTTTTCCACGGGACTTCCGATACTTGGGGGCCCATGATGTGCAATCCCCCGTCTGCGGTCTTACGCAGACGGGGGAAGTTTTGCCTGATCGGTTGTGTTTGGTTGTGGCTTGTGCTCCGCTCAGTCCACGTTGGAGGGCACGTAGTACCGGAAGAAGCACCCGGCGTCCATGTCGTACCAGCAGCTGGTCTGGGGATCCTCCGTGCTCACCACCAGCGCTGCGCCTTGGACCACCATAAATACATCTCCCTCGAAGGCGACACCGCCATTTGCATCAAGGAGCACATCCTTGCCGGTGGCCTTCTCCCGGCCGTCATAGTACACCGTGCCGGTATACCCGTCTACCACCCGGTAGAAGACATCATAGCCGTCCACCGTGGGAGCAGGTTCCCAAGGCAGCGGCAGCTCCGGGCAATCTTCCGGCTTTTCTGTAGAGATGGTGCCGTCTTGCAGATTCACGTAGAGCTGGAAGCCCTCGCCCATATCGGAGCGCTGCAAAACCGACGCATACCCCGGGGCGCAGAGCAGGAACGGGCCGAAGTTTACGGTCTCCCAGACGGAGCGGTCGAAGAAACCCTCGCCGCAGTACGCCTCCAGGTCCTTCCCCTGTACTGTGAACACCGGCTCCATGTTGGCATCGCAGAGGGTGAAGGTGCCATCCGGGTACTTTACCGCCAGTGGCATGTCCTCCAACCCGGTCTCATCCACCCGGCAGGCGCCCAGTTCCTTCACCCAGGACCCATCGGGGGCGGCCACGGTGGCGCTGTAGTAGTAGGAGATGTCCGGGCCGGTGGGCACTTCCAGCTGCCGGTACAGCACCAGGCACCCGGCCCTGTACCGGGCATCGCTGTACACCGGGGCGGTAACCAGCTCCCCGCGGTCGTTGCAGAGGCCGAGGAGGTATTGGGAGTACAGGCTCCCGATCGCATCCCCGTAGTACTGGTTTGCCCCCACATAGGGCAGCAGCATGCCGTAGTCCTCCCCGGCAACCAGAGGATCTCCGCCCACATAGTGCGGGGAGAGTCTCCAGAGGGGGTCCAGCGGCTGCACTCTGTCCTCGTTCGGGTCCGGCTCCACATCCAGCACCGAGACATAGCCCTGGCTGGCCACCAGCTTCTGCCCCTCTTCGGAGAGGATCCAGTGGAACAGCTGGCTGGTGGGGGAGCTCTCCTCCAGCCCGGCTTTCATGAGGACGTAGTAGTTCAGAAGGAGCGGATACTCCTGGCTGCGCAGGGTCTCTGCAGAGGGCTCTACCCCCTCCACTTTCAGGATCTTCAGGCCGTCTGCCATCTTCATGTCGTTGGCGTAGTAGTAGACGGAGTACCCTATGGCGGCGGGAGAGCCGTCAAAGGAGGAGACCGCCTCCATGAGGCCTGCCATGGAATCGATGAGCCCACCCTTGGGCGGCTCCATCATAGGCGTGTCTTGCATCACCAGCTTCAGCATGGCGGTCTGGCTGCCGGCCTCGGCATTCCGCTGGAAGGGCACGATGTCCAGGTCCTCCCCGCCGAGCTGAGACCAGTTGGTGATCGCCCCGGTGTAGATACCGCGGATCTCCTCCACGGTGAGGCTGTCTATGGGGTTGTCCTTGTTCACCAGGAACACCAGCCCGTCCACCGCAAAGGGCTCCATCTCCCACTCAAAGCCCAGGGCCGCCTTCTCCTCCCAGATGTTGGCCGCCGGCTCTGCGGAGATCAGCAGATCCCGCTCGCCATACATCAGCATGCGGAAAGACTCGGTGGTCCGGGAGAAGCGGACCAGGTCCGAAACCTGCTCCGGGGTCTCCCCCAGGAGCTTGGACGCGATGGCCCGTCCCAGCGGCGTGGTGGACGTAGAGCCGTCCAGACGGGGGAAGTTCAGGCGGTCAAAGAGAAAGGGTGCCGCCTCCGTGGGTTCCGGCGTGGGCTCTGGCGTGGGTTCTGGCGTGGGCTCCACGGTAGGTTCCACAGTGGCCTCCGGCGGGTCCGTCACCGCCGGGGTTGCGGTAGGCACAACCGTAGGTTGTTCTGTTGGGACAACAGTGGTCCCGGGATTGGCGTTCTGGCAGCTGGTGAGCAGCAGCGACAGTGCGCAGAGCAGTGAAAGGGCGCGGGCAAATCGTCTCATTGTAGTCCCTCCCAAATCGTTCGGCATCGGGCGTCATGGCCCTAATTTGTGGTCTATGCCGACACAGAAAAAAGTACCACAATTCAGGCGGCAGCGCAAGAGCTTTTCCACATTTTACAACTTAGATGCATTTTTCGGCGCTTCTGCGGGTTGTGCAGAGACAGCGCAGCGCTGCACCGGGCGGTATCCGTCCGGTGCGGCGCTGCGCTATAGGC
>CANQII010000070.1 GCA_947623875.1 uncultured Oscillospiraceae bacterium | reverse complement strand
GAGTACCGGCAGCACATTGAGAAGGACAGCGCCCTGGAGCGGCGCTTTCAGCCCGTCCGGGTGCAGGAGCCCACCCCAGAGCAGGCCATTGAGATTCTGAAAGGTCTCCGGCCCCGGTATGAGGAGCACCACGGGCTGGAGATCACAGACGACGCCATCGAGGCGGCGGTGCGGCTCTCCCAGCGGTATCTGCCAGACAGATACCTGCCGGACAAGGCCATAGATCTCATCGATGAGGGTCCAGCCCTCCAGGCCCTCTCAGACCGGGCGGAGCAGGCCGCCCGGGAGAAGGCACAAGCCATCCGGGCCCAGGACTTTGAGCGGGCTGCGATTTGCCGGGATGCGGAGGCGGATTTCCGGCGGGAGATGGACCGGAAACAGAGCCGCCGGGGAAACAGGAAGCGGCAGGTGGACCGGGAACAGGTGGCGGCGGTGCTGTCCCAGTGGACGGGGATCCCCCTGGAGACCATCACCCGGGGTGAGGCCCAGAGACTGTTGGAACTGGAGAAGTCACTGCATGAGAGAGTGGTGGGACAGGATCGGGCGGTGTCCGCGGTAGCGGCTGCCATCCGGAGAGGCCGGGTGGGCTTGAAGGAGCCCAACCGGCCGGCGGGGGTGTTTCTCTTTCTGGGACCCACCGGGGTGGGGAAGACGGAGCTCTGCCGGGCTCTCGCGGCATCTCTCTTTGGCAGTGAAGATGCCCTTCTCCGCTTCGACATGTCCGAGTATATGGAGAAGCATGCGGTGTCCCGTCTCGTGGGATCTCCCCCTGGGTATGTGGGCCATGAGGAGGGCGGACAGCTCACCGAGCAGGTCCGCCGCCGTCCCTGGTCTGTGGTGCTCTTCGATGAGATCGAGAAGGCCCACGAGGAGATGCAGAACATCCTGCTGCAGGTGATGGAGGACGGACGCCTTACAGACGGACAGGGCAGACGGGCGGACTTCTGCAACACCGTGATCGTCCTCACCTCTAATATTGGGGCGCGGAGACTGCTCAGTCAGGCGCCGCCCCTGGGATTCGCCGGGGGAGAGCGGGAGACATTGCGGCAGGAGGCGGTGATGGAGGAACTGCGGCAGCGGTTCAAGCCGGAGTTTTTGAATCGGCTGGACGATGTGATCTTCTTCCACCGCCTGGAGGAGGATGAGCTGGTCTCTATCGCCGGACGGATCCTGGACGGGGTGCGAGGGCGGCTCTCCGCCATGGGGGTATCCCTGGAGACCTCGGAAGAGGCCCTCCGCCGGCTGGCGGATCCCGGCAGCCAGCGGGAGCAGGGCGCCCGCCCCATCCGCAGGGCGGTGCGCCGCTATGTGGAGCAGCCGGCGGCGGATCTTCTGCTGCGCCAGGAGGCGGGAAAAGGGGACACCCTGTGCCTCGCTGTCTCTGGAGATAAGCTCACCCTGCAGACCAAGAGATAGCAGACCTCCCCGGCAGGGGATATCCTGCCTGGGAGGCGCTTTTTTCTGCCTTGGAATGGTATGGAATTGCGGCAATCCGTGGGGTGCCATCGAACCCGGGAAAGCGGCATTTTCCCCGTTCACAGGCTGATTCTGGGGACGCTGGAGAAATCTCTGTGCACTTTGGGCAGAGAAAAGGGGCTTCTTTTCCGATATCCGGTACAGATTTTCGTTGACGGCCCCTGCTATGTGTGGTAATATCCCCTGCAGTGATTGGAGAGGGGGTGGGGCACTTGGAGAAGGTACTGGACCACAAGGCGGTGCTCCACATCCCCAGACAGTACTGGGATGGCGAGAAGCTCCGGGACCTGGACCTGCAGACCGTGTTGCCCATCCTCACCCAACAGCTGGAGGCCATCGGGATCTCCGGCTGGTATGAGACGGAGGCCTGGGGCCATTTCAGCGGCAGGCGGTACCCGGAACTGCAGATCACCGTCTTTGACGCAGAGCTGGTGGCCCTGGAGCAGGTCTTCTACCGGTGGGTGCGGCTGGCCCATTCGCAGCTCCGCCAGGAGGTATACGCCTGGGAGATGGACGGGAAGCTGGTGCTCGTGCCATCGGTAGACTTCGGTCCCAAGAAGGACTGAGAAAGACACCAGATCCAGACGGGCGGGACAAGCCCTTTGTCCCGCAGGGAGGAGAGATACCATGCTGGATGCCAAGATGAAGCACTCGATCGCGGTGCATAAGCTGGAGCCGGATCTGCTGGCGGAGATCGCCCTGGGCAAAGAACTGGAGTACTTCACCGAGGAGGAAGAGACCTACCTCTTCCGCATTGCAGACGCCCTGGGCAGAATGAAGCGGCTGGCGGACATCGAGACTCACGACAACTGGTACACCGCCAGCTACGATGAGACCGCCGAAGTGCTGGAGTCTATGGACTTCTCCGTGGGCTGGATGAACTGCCGGAGATGCGATGGGTCCGATGAGAAGGAGACCCTCTGGTACCGCAAAGACGGCCTGGTGGCCTTTCTGGACTCCTTCTTCACCAACAGTGTGAACCGGTTTGAGGTCTACTGCAACCTCAGGCCCCACAGCGCGGCCTCTCTGGACTGGCTCCGAAACGCCAACCAGATCTTCCGCAATGCCTTCCCGGAGAAGGACACCCCGCCGGAGCAGACGGTGTATCCCCTGCGCTTCCCGGTGCGCACCGGGATCCGGCGCACCATCGCGTCTCTGGCGGAGGCAGGGGAGTTTCTCCCGGTGTGGGAGAAGATCCCGGAGCTCACCTGTGTGAATTACACCGAGGAACTCCGCTTCCGCTACAAGACCAAGATCTGGGACGACCTGTCCCGGCGGAAGATCAGCGGCGCCACCCCGGGTCTGAGGCGGATCTGTGGATCGGTGCTCACAGAGAAGGCCAAGAGCAAGACCTGAGATCTGGCGAGGAGAGTGCTCCATTCTGGCAGAGCAGACAAACCTGGGCTGGGGTGGATATCGGCGTACATAGCCTATGAGAACTCTGCTCCGGCTGCATGAAGCAGCCGGAGCAGAGAGCGGATACATGTGGATCAATGCGGCCTGGCAGGGATGCCGGGGCTGCGGCGGCAGCGGGAAACGCAGTTCTCGGGGACGGGAGGACGGCGGGTTCCCGCTTTTGCATCCGAAAAATGCTGTAAAGGAATTTTGCTATACGGGTATGGCAATAGAAGAGTTTTTGACAGGCAGAGCACGGGGATGCTCTGCCTGTTTGCGTCTCTGGGGCAGGTAAATGAAAATCAGGAAGAAAATGGCGGAAAGGAAATCAGCAGGGGGCAGAAACGTGCTGAATCTAGAAAAGAGCGCAGGAATTGTTCTTTTTCACAAATGGTTTCGGACAGCACTTGCAAATTAGATGAAGATAGATTATACTTAAAAATGTTTCTGCTATGAACAGCTTCAATGGATTCAACGAAGAATTTTGCGTATACAGAGTAAGCGGTGTAAACACGTAATTACTGAAATACTGAAATCAGTAAAAAATACAGAAAGCAAGGAGTGACTGAAAATGTCCGAAATGGCAAGCACACCTCTGCTTCGAGAGGGAGATGCGAAACCCCATGTGCGGATCACGCATGGGGCAACGTACTTCCAGAAGGGATTCGCGGAGGACTGCGCCAAGTTCCAGGCCGCCTCGGTGAAGACCGGCTTTGGGAAGCTGGACCAGTTGTGCGATTCCCTCTATCCCGGTCTCCATGTGATCGGGGCCCAGACAGGGGATGGAAAGACCAGCTTTGTCCTGCAGCTGGCGGCCCAGGCGGCGGAGCAGGTGCGGACCGTTCTATACGTCGGCTTTGAAAGCGATGAGAGGAACTGGATGCGTGTGCTGTCCCAGTCTATGGCGTGGAAGGATAAGGAGACAGCGCTCTCCAGTGTGTCTCTGCTGTACCACGGGGATGCGGATGAGGCCCAGCGTGCCATGTTGGAATTCTCCCAGAGCAGGGAAAGCCTGCCTCTCCAGATTGTCTGCCCAACCGGCAAGGCGTTCACCCCAGGAGACTTGCGGGAACTTATGGACCAGGTGATCCAGGAGACGGGGCAGAGCGATCCGCTGGTGATCGTAGATTCTCTGGAATTTGTGCGCCCAGACCGGGAGGTGGCCCGTGCTGCGGACACCGTGGATGAGGTAGTCCGGGAGCTCTTCTGGGTCTGCAGGGCGTATGAGCTGCCGCTCCTGCTCACTTCCAATATCATTCTGCCCCCGTGCTGCATCCCCGTAGATGTCACGGCCTTTCCCGATGACAGCCAGCTCATCGATCTTGCCAGCACCGTCTTTGCATTTCAGCCCGCCTGCTTCTCTGAGCCCGCATTCCAGGAGATGGATGTTGAGGAGAGACGGGCGGCAGCGGAGGCGGCATATCGCGAGAATCCCCGCAGGATGGAGCTTCAGAATCTCAAGAACCGCAACGGCCCCTCCGACTTCTCCATGTTCTTCCACTTCTACCCGGAATTCGGCCTGTTTGAAGAGCTCTGACCGTACGAGAAGAAACGGCTGGAGAATCCAGAGAAGTCCAGGACAACTGGTATGAGAGATACCGGCGCAGACGCAGCGTAGTGCAGCATGCTGGGAAGGGTTCCAGAGAGTTTCTGGAGGCTTCTACAGAGATGTAAAGGAAAAACACTGTACAGATCTTACAATGTAATCCTTTCTTAGGCAGGCGGAGTACCGTGGGTACTCCGCCTGCCCTGCTCATTGGACTGAAGGGTGGTGAATGGGAAAGGCATGGCATGGCGCAGCATTCGAAAGACTGGCAATGAGCCGTTCCCGTCCGCAATTCATCAACTCTCCCACCTCATTCCCCCTTGACAATCCCTCCTTTCCGTCTCACAATACAGCATAGCGAAAACGCCCAGAGACGGTTCTCTGGCAGGCTGAGGTGAGAGAGCATGGTGTATAGCGACATCGAGGTACCCATCCCGGAGGGAACCCATGTTACCGGGAATCGGGTGATGATCACACTGCGCCTTTTGGGGCGCACCGTGAAGACCCTTGTGGGCATGGTATCCCGGGAGGGATATATGCATCCCAACCAGGCGTACTTCCAGCGCATCCCGGAAGACAAGCGAGTAGAGCTGCCAAAGGGCTCCCCAAGACCCCACAGTAACCGGGTCTCGGTGGGCTACCTGGCATTGACCCTGGCTGTGGGGGAGAGCACGGGCTTCTACCCCATACTGTTGGACACCCATGGGCCGAAGGTTGCCAACGACCTCATGGACTGCTGCATGGAGGACCTGATTGCCGGCTCAAGTCTGGACCCAGAGGAGATCCAGGAGATTCTCACCTTCTCCCTGGAGCCGTATCAGGAGCGCTGGTATCGTACCGTCCTGGACGAGGCGGACGAGGAGAAAAACGCCGCCTTCCGGGCAGCCTGGTTCCAACACTGTCTGAAACTGCGCATCCGCAAGGTGTGTATCAGCGCGGACCAGATTGTCCTGGACGGGGAGAGTGTTCCCGGGGAAGCAGGATCTGACGCATACCGGAAGATCCTCACCGTGTACTGGATTCTGGCAGCAGAGGGGAAGCACCGGGGACTGCCCATCACCTTTTTCTGGACGGAAGACAGGGAAATAGAACGCGAGACGGTGGAGAAACTCCTGGCCTTCTGCAAGGGCTTTGGGCTGCAGGCAGATACTGTGCTGGCGGACCAGGCGTTCTGCACCAAGACATCTCTGGAGACGCTGGCGGCGCTGCCGGCAGACGCCTTCGTCCAGATGGCACCGGAGTCCTGCGGCTATCGGGACATGTTCGCAGAATACAGGAGAGCGGTGCGGGAGAACGTGCGGTATGCCCTCACAGGGGACTATATGTTCGGAACCGCAGTGCCCGGCAGAAAACTGGTGGATGCCTCTGAGCTGAAGGGCACCGTTGCTATCCTGTATCACTCCCTGCAAGGGGCAAAGCAGGCTGCGGACTTGGTTGCGGCGGTACGCCATGCCATGGAAGCTGGAAATCGGGCGATCACAGCCGGGGAAGCGCCGGCCATTCCGGATGCATACAAGCCGTTTCTGACGATGGAGGACGGCAAACTGGCGATAGACTTTCCTGCGCTGCAGCTGGTGTATGATGTTCAGGGATACCGCTGTATCTGTGCACTGTCCGAGAAAACTGCGGATGAGATTGATGCAGTGTTCAACCTTCGCCTGGCGGCCGGAAAGGCGTTCTCTGCACTCCAGAGACAGGTCCGGGAAGAGGTACCGGAAGAGGACGGGGTGTACAACCGGCTCTTCCAGTGCTTCCTCTCTGCCATCCTCCGCAGTGCGGTGGAAAGAGCCTGCAAGAAAGCCCGTCTGGAGGAAGAGGATGCCATCGCCGATCTCAACGAAGTACAGTATGCCTATTGGGGAAAACAGTACCACTATCAGGAGGAAGAGCCAGAGCTGGCATGGGCGCTGCTGGAAAAATGCGGCGTGGATGAGGAGCAGATCCGTGCCCTGCAGCCGCTTCTGGACCTGCTCTCCGATGTGGAAGAGGGAGGAAAAGCGGAACCGGCTGCCCGGTGGTTCACGAAGCCGGAGAAGGGGAAAACGAAGACAGCCAAGGACGGGGAACTGCTGTATCAGGGAATGCCCATCGGCGGCAGCATCCAGGCGATGCCGGATCCATCGGAGCAGAAGGAAAAACTGGAAAAGGCGTCCAAGCGAAAAGAGCCTGCGCCAGAGGAGCGGGAAGAGGAACCGAAGCCGAGGGCCAAGAGAGCGCCGGCCCGGCCCAAAACAGAGAAGACCTTGGCGAAAGAGGAGAAAATGCGGGAGTATCGGGAGGCGTGCAAGGCTGCCGGGATTGAGCTGCCGGAGAAACTACCTGTGGGCAGACCCAAGAGCATCGAGACCCTGCTGCGGGAAAAGCAGGCGAGGGAACGGGGCGATCTCAATGGTGACGCAGACTGATTGCAGTGTGAGTCTGCTGGAGCCGTCTGAACCAATCCTACAATCCTCGAGATCTATGGCTGGTAAGGAGGGCGGATCATGCCGTCTATCGTGAAATATACCAGAAAAGATGGAAGCACGTACGCATACAGCAGTATTGCGCAATGGGATCCGGAAAAGAAACAAAGCCGTCCTGTTCGGAAGTATTTGGGTAAGGTGGACCCCATTACGGGGGAGATCATAGCATCTTCCGGAAAGCGTGGAAGACCTGTGGGCAGCAAGAATAAGCCGCGGGCCAACACCGAGGGCGGTGTGCAGAGAGAGGCATCTGCTGAGGATGGTTCCCGCATTGCTGCCTTGGAGGATGAACTGAAGACATTGCGGGAGGAGAATGCCGCAATGCAGAAGGAGATCAATGCATTGCGTACCAAGAACGCCTACTACGAAGCCGTTTTGAAGAACATAAAGATGCAGGTGTCCAAAGCGGTGGACTGACATGCGCAGGAGAAACGGGAAGCAGAGCAGCAAAACAGAGACGAAGGTGCAGCATGATCTTTTTGGGACTGCAGGAGGTCCCGTACTGGGAGGAGATCCCACAGCTGCAGGAGACCTTTCAGCGTCTTCTGGAGGCGTACAAGCCCAACGCCCAAAACCATGGGGCATACGAGGCGGCGCGGAATGCCTGGTATCGGTCCACCATCCACGGCAAAGAGGACTTCTGCCGGCGTGTAGAGCGGTACCGGGCGTGCGGGCGTCCCATCTGGGTGACAGGACATAGCCCGTCCATGGCAGACCTGTCTCCAGAGCAGATGGACCGGGCGTTCCTCTATGCAGGTGAGGATCGGGGGCAGGTTTTGGCGCAACGGCCCCGGAGTCCATGGCTGGAGGACTATGCGGAGCGGGTCCTGCAAGATTCTCCGCAGCGGATCCTGGAGCTCACCGTAGGGGCAGGCGGGGGAACATGTGCTGTGGCCGCCAGGATGCGAGAAGCAGACAGCATGATCGGCGTGGACATCGACTTTCTCTGTGCCAAGAATGCGGATGCCATCGGCAGGTTCTATGGGGCCCGGCTGCTGGGGGTGTGCTGCAGCCTGTGGCAGCTGCCCTTCCCGGAGAACAGCTTCTCTGCGGTGTGCTGTCTCAACGGCCTGAATGAGTGCCGGGAGGTACCTGCCATTCTGCAGGAGGCGGTGCGGGTGCTGGTGCCCGGCGGGAGAATGGTGCTCACCATGGCTGCCAGCGGGTATGAGAAGTACCGGGATCTGTTCACACTCTTTCACATCTCCCAACAAGAAGGACTGGATCTCCTGCAGGAAGCCCGTCTCTATGCTGCACCGGAGGATGTGGACGCCATGCTGCAGTCTCTTGGCATGCACAAGACAGACGGGCAGGTGCTGGAAAACGGCGGCGTGCTGGCGGAGTACGAGAAAAACCAGGCGCGAAGCTGAGAAACGGCTCCGCAGATCCACAGGATTCGACATACGATTTTTGCACTGCAGCCATGTTAGGGAGAAGACTGCAAAATCAGGCACAGACAATCGCAATCCAGGGCGAGCAAAGCTACAGGGAAACGGCTATGATACGCTCAGAAGCAGAGTCTGGCGGACTGCGGAAACAGGAAAGAGGAAGGCAGGCGCAGCTGCGGCTCTGCAAGATCTGTGATTTGCATATGAGGAGGTACTTTGCCATGCCATTCACCCTGCAGGACAGCATCCAGACTATCCTGAACGACCCCAATGTGGGCAAGCGCCTGGATTCATTCTTCCCCCTGGAACTGG
The DNA here is from genome assembly GCA_947623875.1 of uncultured Oscillospiraceae bacterium. Classification (GTDB taxonomy): domain Bacteria; phylum Bacillota; class Clostridia; order Oscillospirales; family Oscillospiraceae; genus Enterenecus. The sequence continues at coordinate 4,741 of CANQII010000070.1, read as the reverse complement.
TCTAATTCGTGCCGGAAGAGCTGTGGATCCATCCTTACCGGCGGGGACGAGTCTCTCCGGGAGAAGCTGTCTATCGAAAGACAGGTACGGCCCGGTTACCCCAAGGTCCTTTATCTGGGCCTGTGAGGACGACGAGCTGGTGCCGGTGAATAACGCCACCCTTATGGACGCCGCCTTGGAGCAGGCGGGCGTCCCCCATCTCGTGAAACTCTATCCCACCGGCAGCCACGGCTGCGGTCTGGGTACAGGGACATCCGCCAGCGGCTGCTCTGATGAGATGCTGGCCTTTATGGCGTAAGGCCTGGGAAGAACGCGGTGTTCAGGACTCCTCTGAATAGCGGTGGAACCCTTCTTATGCACAAGGGGCTGTTAAGTCCCCAATTTGCCTCTGGTATTCTTTGCGCAAAAGGTGCCAGAGGCCCTTTTTGTCTCAAAGAAGGGGCAAAAACTTCTGAGAATCTTTGATGAGTCCCATTTATGGGACTCATCCCGTGGTATACTTGCCCAATCAGGAGAGGAAAGGCAGAAGCTGGGCACAGGGAGGCTGTAGTCTTTCCACAACGGCTGCAGATATACAAAATGGTATTTTTGAGATGCAAACCGAGAAAAAGTGATGGAGGGATGCCTATGGGTGCCTAGAGACGGAGCTAACACAACGGAGAGCATGCTGCCAGCTTGATGCACTGGGCATCAGCATAATTTCTTCAGAAAATCTGAGATGAGTCCCATTTATGGGACTCATGTTGTGCTAGGCTGAAGCCATCAGGAGAGAAGAGGCCGAGATTGTGCGCGTGAGGCTTTTTCAACAATGGTGGCATGGTCTGATTCGTGTGAACGATGAAAGATATGCCAATGGAGGTATGCGTATGGGCTGATCTTGCGCGGTATGCAGATTCCTGTGTCTGTATGCCGCTGAAAACGAATGACGCAATGTGCATGGCGATATGTTCCTGATCATATCACCGCTTTCCGAACCACGAGAACGGGAGCAGCTAAATACCAGCGTTGCATGAGAAATCCAGCTTGACCACAGACCCTTCTTATGCTAGAATAGCGTTGAGAACGGGAAGAAATTGCGCCGGAAGTATGGCCTTCCCTTGCGAAGGCAGACAAGTGAAGTCAGTATACTCATGCACCCGGGATAGGTTGCTCCTCAAATGAAGAGGAGTACTTATGAACGATATCGAGACACCGGAAGAGAAGATCATTGTGGACGGGCACAACGGGCCCGATAAGACGGAGAGCGGACTTGAGGCTAATCCCTCAAGCGAGTCTAAGGACAATTCGGGGTATCAGCCTCCGGGCGATACCAACAGCAATCACACGAACAAGGGCAAGCCCAAGAACAAGGGCAAACCCAAGAGCGAGGGCGCATCCAAGAGCGAGGGCAAGCCCAAGAGCGAGGGCGCATCCAAGAGCGAGGGCAAGCCCAAGAGCGAGGGCGCATCCAAGAACGAGAACAGGCCCAAAAGCGAGGGCGCATCCAAGAACGAGAACAGGCCCAAAAGCGAGGGCGTGTCCAAGAACAAGAATGGGTCCAAGAAGAGCGGAGCCAAGAAGAAGGGTCGACCCCAGAGAAAGCGCAACGTCAATGTGCGGCCGCTAAGGCCTGACGATGCGATCCTGAAGGCAATCGCTTTGATGAAAGCGGCTGATACGCTGGACGAGATGCCTGAATCGGGAGTTCAGCCGAGGAAAGGCCTGGCGCAAGAGAACCGCAACGAAGCCATGAGACTTCTGAACAAGTATGGCGGCGATGAGTGGAAGCAGGCCTTGACCGAGGCAACGGAACAGGCGAAGGCGATGACGATCTTGCACGACGTCCCATTCAAGGTGATCTTCCGCGGGCAGAAGCCGCTTTTTGCCCGGATGCTGGAGGCCCTCACGGGGAAAGAGCATATCGAGATCGTGGAGCTGGTCCTGCAGCTGAATCTGCAGCTGGGGGATGACGTCAAGGGACGCATCCTGGACTGCTATGCGGTGGACGCTGAGGGGAACGTGTACAACCTGGAGCCGCAGATCAAGTCCAGCGAAGCGAACGATTTCCGCGGGATCGATCACCTGGCGCACCTGAAGCTGGAAGTGGCGCGGATCGGCTTGGACCCCGATGCGCCGCGTGAGTTCTGGACCATCTTCCTGTGCAGAGGTGATCCCCAGGGAGAGGGGAAGCTGCTGGACTGCCAGACTTTGGGGAAATACAAAGGCAAGGTAATTCTGCACCTCGCGTACTTCAGCTGCAGTGTTGCGAGAAAACTGGCGAAGGACGAAATCGCACGACAGAACCCGCAGGATGGGATCGAGTTGCATCGCTGGCAGGACCTGATTCGCTGGGGCGTGGATCTGTCTGCTGAGAATCCCCATGAGATGCAAAACATTCAGGACGACGAACTGAGGCAGCGGGTGCAGTTCGTTATGGGAGCGGATAAGAAAGGAAGGGTGAGTCCCGTGACGGAGGAGCTGCTCAACTGGCACGTTCAGAGCAACGCCAGAAGCAGGGCCGAGGGTGAGGCCAAGCGCAGCAGGGAGATCGCGAAGACTATGATCTCGATGGGCCTGGATGACGCAGTCGTGTCCCAGGCTACCGGCCTGGATCTCAAGACTGTCAGCCGGCTGCACGTCTCGACCCCCTGAGCGTGGTCAGGGCCGGTTACGATATCCTCAGTATGCTGACGGATAAGAAGGAAGGGTGAGTCCCGTGACGGAGGAGCTGCTCAACTGGCACGTTCAGAGCAACGCCAGAAGCAGGGCCGAGGGTGAGGCCCTGGGTATCAAAAAGGTCGCTAAGACTATGATCTCGATGGGCCTGGATGACAAAATCGTGTCCCAGGCTACCGGCCTGGATCTCAAGACTGTCAGCCGGCTGCACGTCTCGACCCCCTGAGCGTGGTCAGCGCCGGTTTGGATATCCTCAGTGTCAAGACGCAGTAGGACACTGACCATAAGCCGGCCCGGCAAAGCACGATACCTGTCCCACGCTCTGTGGGACAACGCAAGCAAGACACAAGATTGCCTGGCATGGGCACAGCTGCGCCTATGCCAGACAGCGAATTGAGACTGCAGCGTCCTTTCTGGGACGCCGCAGTCTCAATTGGTATTTTCCCAACCACTGGCCTGAGCCGGCAAAGGATCTGGCACTGGCGGGTACTCTCCCACGGTGCCTGCTATGAGGAGATCGAGCAAGCCTTGATGGCAGACCTGGAGCAGGAGGCACAGACTCTCTGGAAGAAGTGTCAGAACATTCCGGTGTGGCCGGAGATGATCTGTCTGAGCTATGCTTTCGTGAGCTTTATGGAGGACGAGACTTGTTTCCGGAACCTCACTGGCGGAGACAAGTCTCTCCGGGAGAAGCTCTCTATCGAAAAGCAGGTGAAACCCGGCTATCCCAAGACCTTCCTCTGGGCCTGCGAGGACGATGAGCTGGCGCCGGTGAACAACGCCCTGGAGCAGGCGGGCGTCCCCCACCTCATGAAACTCTATCCCACCGGTGGCCACGGCTGCGGTCTGGGTACAGGGACATCCGCCATCGGCTGGACTAACGAGATGTTAGCCTTTATGGCGTAATCTGATGAGACAATCCAGATATGCAACAATCGCCCCTGCACGGGATGTGCAGGGGCGATTCTCATCCCAGCGGTGGAGCGATTCTATGTAGGTCCCTGGATAGAGTCTGTCCAGGGACCTGCAATGAATGGCTCTGCTATTGGACTATGAGTGTCCTTTTGCCGGTGTTGTACCGCTCGATACCGCATTTGTGGGTCCTGCTTTTGGGGTTATAGGAGACCCCTACCAGAAGAATCTCTCCGCTATAGTCCTTCAGACCTGCAGGGGAATTGAGAGACTTGATTTGCTTGATCGCTGATTTGGAACTGCGGGTCACCTTGAGCTCCACCAGGATCGCCGGGGCATGGACGTGCTTTTTGGGGAGGTACAGGATGGCCGCAAGTCCATTTCTCGGCGGGAACGCCTCCCAACGATCATAGGCGTCTGCCGCTGTGAGAAGCGCCTCGCGGATTGTGTTTTTCAGGACCTCGTGGTCTCCGTATGCCGCTTGTGCACTGCAGGCCTCATGGGACTCCCCGATGAGCTCTGCCACCCTTCCTGCCTCCTCGGAGAGAATGACGGCCAGAATCTTGTCTGAGCGTTCGATCTTTGGACAGAGCACAGGCCACTTGTTCTCTGTGATTGTGGTTTTGAACAGCCAATAGATCTCATGATTGGGGATGCGGACAGTATTGGTCCTCGAATCATACGTGAGATAACCCAAGAGAACGAGCAAGGTGAGGATGTGTTCTCTGGTCTTTACCGCAAAAGAGCCGTTGGAGGCGGTTTCGGCGTTTACCGCTACAGGGATCCCGGCCATAAGCCTCTCGATGTCCTCGGAAAGACCATTCAAGTCCATGGTGATATAGTGCAGCAGAGCATCAAAAGAACATGTTCTTGCCCAGTGATATCCAATCTCCTCCATATCTCTGGCTCTGCTGATGGAGAATGGGTTGAAAACACGCACCTCTTCTACCTGATAGCCATCATACTGGGCAGTAATGTCATCCAAAGAGAGGTCCGAATCGCTCAGGTACTGACGGGTCTCCTCCTCAGTGAAGCCAAAGAGGTCTGCCGTTGCCATAGGAGACAGTACAGTGATTTCTTGGAAATTGTTGGGTGCGAAATCTGACTGGAAACACTTCATGGGCAAAACGCCTGTAAGGTAGACTGCGGCAAAGAGGGAAGACGTCACTGGTAC
>CANQII010000069.1 GCA_947623875.1 uncultured Oscillospiraceae bacterium | reverse complement strand
GTGGGCTGCCCCACCTATGAGACCAGCATCACCGGCAAGTTTAAAATCGTCTGCGACCGCATCGGCCCCTCCCACGACATCACCTTCCGCAAGGCCACCTATGAAGAGGGCCTGGCCGCCGGTAAGAGCCCGGAGCAGCTGCCCGATGTCCGCTCCTTCAAAAAGCGGGTGGCGGCCTTCATCGCTGTGGGCGGCGCCATGACCGAAAACTGGCTGGAGTTCATGCTCCCGCTGATGTATGAGATGACCTTCTCCATGGGCATCGACGTCATCGACATGCAGAAGTACTGGGGCGCCATGGCCTTCGAGCATGTGCTGGGCAACGACAAGCAGATGGCCCGCACCCGGAAGCTGGGCCAGAACATCGCCGAGGCATTGGCCGCCGAGACCGAGGAGCAGCGCATGCTCTGGCGGGGCGATGAGGAGGGCATGTGCCCGGTGTGCCACCTGAACATGGTGAACATCCTCCCGGACCGCAAGACCATCGAGTGCCCGGTGTGCGGCAGCTACGGCAAGCTCACCGTGGACGCAGACGGCAACATCCAGCTCCACTACACCGAGGAGGAGCAGCTCCGCTCCCGCCTCCGCTGGGCCGGCAAACTGGAGCACTCCACCGAGATCAAGACCCAGGCGGTGGGCCCGGGCCAGATTCCCGATCTGAAGGAGAGAATGAAACCCTATATCGGCTACGCCGAGTGAGTAGGGGAGGGCAGCCATGTACCGCCTGACACAGGAACAAAAGACCCGGGTGAAAGACCTGCTCTCCCGCATGACTCTGGATGAGAAGATCGGCCAGATGAACCAGGAGTCCGTCTCCATCGTAGGAGGCTTCGATGTCCCCTTTGAGGAATTGATCGAGATGATGACGGACGGCCGCATCTCCCAGGAGGAGTTCGAAAAGATCATGTCCACGGCAGAGCAGGACTACCATGAGGACGACATCCGGGCCGGCCTTGTGGGGAGCCTGATGGTGCAGGACCCTCGCAAGTGCAATGAGCTCCAGAAAATCGCGGTGGAGGAGAGCCGGCTCGGCATCCCCCTGATGTTCGGCCTGGACGTGATCCACGGCTACCGCACCGTCTATCCCATCGCCATCGCCGAGGCCGGCTCTTTTGACCCGGATCTCTTTACCCGCACCGCCCGCATGGCGGCCAAGGAGTCCAGAACCCAGGGTGTGAACTGGCACTTTGCCCCCATGCTGGATGTGGCCCGGGACGCCCGCTGGGGGCGGGTGTCCGAGGGCCCCGGCGAGGACCCGTATCTGGTGTCCCAGTTTGCCAAGGCCAAGATTGAAGGCCTCCAGGGGGATATGTCCTCTCCGGAGAACTATGTGGCGGCCTGTCTGAAGCACTATGTGGCCTACGGCGCCTGCGAGTCCGGCCGGGACTACAACACGGTGAGCATGGCCCCCTCCATGCTGCACAACAGTTATCTGCCGCCCTTTAAGTCAGCGGTGGAGGCGGGCGCCGCCACCGTGATGGCCTCCTTCAACGACCTCAACGGCGTACCCTGCACCGTGAACCAGTACACCCTTCGGCAGATTCTGAAGGACACCTGGCAGTTCCCGGGCTTTGTGGTCTCGGATGCCAACGCCATCAAGGAGTGCGTAGCCCACGGCATCGCCGGAGATGAGCCGGAGGCCGGTAGGCAGGCTGCCATCGCCGGCATGGACGTGGATATGGGCACCCAGATCTACAAGAAGTACCTGAAAGAGGCCGTGGAGAAGGGGGAAGTGCCCCTGTCTGTGGTAGACGAAGCCGCTGAGCGGATCCTCTCCGTGAAGATGTGGCTGGGCCTCTTTGAGCACCCCTACGTGCCGGAGGAGGCCATGGACCGGTATGAGGTTCTGCCGGAGGAACACCGCGCTCTGGCCCGGGAGGCCGCAGAGAAGTCCATCGTCCTGCTGAAAAACGAGGGGAACATCCTGCCCCTGCAGAAAGGCCAGAAGATCAGCCTGGTGGGGGAGCTTGCCGCCAACCGGGAGGAGATCATCGGTGCCTGGGCCATGAGCTGGCGCCCCACAGACTGCGTCTCCATCCAGGAGGGCCTGGAGAAGGCCGGCGCCACCTTCCAGTATTACCCCTGCTGCGGCCCTGAGTCCGATATCGATGAGGACCAGGTCCAGGCGGCCTGCCAGTACGGCGATGTGATCGTGGCGGTGATGGGCGAGACGGATGCCATGTCCGGTGAGGCCTCCTCCCGGGCGGACATCACCCTGCCGGGCCATCAGAGGGAACTGCTGCAGAAGCTGCTGGCCTCCGGCAAGCCCGTGGTGGCCTGCCTCATGAACGGCCGTCCTCTGGCCCTCCAGTGGGAGGCCCAGAACGTGCCCGCCATCCTGGAGTGCTGGCACCTCGGCATTGAGATGGGAAGCGCCGTGGCAAAAGTCCTTCTGGGGGAGAAGAACCCCGAGGGCAGACTGGCCTCCTCCTTCCCGGCGGTGACCGGCATGTGCCCCATCTACTACAACCACCCCAACACCGGTCGCCCCGGCGGGCGGAGCAAGTTCACCTCCCGGTATCTGGATGCCGGCTTCGAGGCCCTCTATCCCTTCGGGTACGGTCTCAGCTACACCACCTACGCCTTCTCAGACTTGCAGGTGGAGGAGCAGCCGGATGCCCTGCAGGTAACCGTGAACGTGTCCAACACCGGCAAGGTGGCGGGCGTGGAGACCGTCCAGCTCTACATGCAGGACGTCACTGCATCCATCGTCCGCCCGGTGAAGGAGCTCAAGGGCTTTGCCAAAGTGCAGCTGGCCCCCGGTGAGACCAGGCCGGTGTCCCTTACCCTGCAGAAATCCGATATGGGCTTCTACAACGATGCAGGTACCTATCTGCTGGAGTCTGGTCTCTTCCGCATCTTTGTGGGCGGCAACTCCAGGGACTGCCTCTGCCAAGAGGTCTCCATCGGATTCTAGATCTCCTTTCTCTTCCCGAACAGCACGCCGGATCTCAAACCGGCGTGCTGTTCTAATTTCCAGCCGCCGATTACCGCACTTTACACGGATTTTACGTGGCTTTCACCGAAACATGATAGCACGGCAAAACGCATCCCGATAGAATGGAGCCGCAAAATGGATTTGCAGTTTACAGTTTGGGAGGCGTCTTTCGTGAACGACACCGTACAAATGATCTTTGGGCTGGCCGGCGGTCTGGCGCTGTTCCTCTTCGGCATGAACAGCATGAGCGACAACCTGCAGAAGGTGGCAGGGGACCGGATGAAGAAGATCCTCGCCATTCTCACCCGCAACCCGGTGATGGGGGCGCTGGCCGGGGCACTGGTTACCGCCGTGCTCCAGAGCAGCTCCGCCACCACCGTGATGGCCATCGGCTTTGTGAGCGCCGGCCTCATGAACCTGCCCCAGGCGATCTCCGTGATCTTCGGGGCGAACATCGGCACCACCATGACTGCCCAGCTCATGGCCTTCAAGATCTCAGATTACATCTATCCCATCATCTTCATCGGCTTTCTCCTGAATTTCGTGAGCAAAAAGGAGCGGGTGAAGGACCTCGGCACCGTGATCTTCTCCTTTGGCCTGCTCTTTGAGGGCATCGAGATCATGGGCAGCGTGATGAAGCCTCTGGCGGGGAGTCCCTTCTTCACAGATCTCATGGGCAAGGTGTCCGAGATCCCGGTTCTCGGTATCCTTCTGGGCGCCGCCATGACCCTTGTGGTCCAGAGCAGCTCCGCCACCATCGCGGTGCTGCAGAACTTCGCCTCCCAGGCTGGCCCGGACGGGGTTTCCAGCGTGATCGGCCTTGCCGGCGCCATCCCCATCCTTCTGGGGGACAACATCGGCACTACCATCACCGCGCTGCTGGCCTCCATCGGCCAGTCCAAGAACGCCAAACGCACCGCCCTTGCCCACAGCTTCTTCAACATCAGCGGCAGCATCGTCTTCGCCTGCATCATCCCGCTGTTCGCCCGCTTCGTGACGATACTCTCCCCCAAGGGACCGGAGATCCAGGTGATCTCCCGGCAGATCGCCAATGCCCACACCACCTTTAACATCGTCTGTACCTTGATATGGCTGCCCCTCATCGGCATCATGGTGAAGCTGGTTACTGCCGTAATCCCCGGGGAGGACAAGCAGAGTGAGACCCTCTCCCAGCCTCAGTATCTGGACGAGAACATGCTGGGGCAGCCAGTGGCCGCCATGTACCTGGCCTCCAACGAGATCCGGCGCTGTGCCGGCATCACCGGGGACATGCTGGCCGCAGCCCGGGCGGAACTCACCGGGGAGAGGCGGGATCCCAGCGCCTTTGATGGGCTCTATGGGACGGTAAAGGCGCTGCAGGCGGCGATCGTAGGGTATATCAGCCGGATGTTTGCCCGGGGTGGCCTCACGGAGAACCAGTCTGAGCGCACCGCCGGCCTGCTCTTTGTGGTGAACAACGTGGACCGGGTGGCAGACCGGCTTCAGGAGATCGTGGAGCGCACCCGGCGGCTCATCCGGGAGGGAAAGCACTTCTCGGAGGAGGCCAGGGGCGATCTCGGTCAGTGCTTTGCCATCTCGGAGAACCTCTTTCACCGGGCCATGGAGGCGGCGGACACCGGAGACCAGAGCATCGCCGCAGAGGCATCAAAAGACCGGGCCGCCATGCGACAGGCCCAGAAGCAGTTTCAAAAGGCCCACCTGGCCCGGGTGAAGGACAACACCTGCGATGCCTCCCTCACCCAGGACTACACGGATATCCTCTACGGCTTCGACAGAGCTGTGGACAACTGCGTGGGCGTGGCCGAAGAGGTGATGGACGGGGTACGGTTTGTGTCCCTCGCGGAGACCGGCGTCCAGGACACCTTGCCCCAGGGGGTGCAGAGATGAGAACCACGGGGAAGCGATGCATTGCCGGGATGGCCTGCTGTGCGCTTCTGCTGTCCCTCCTGGGCGGTTGCGGCGGCGCCAACGCCCAGCCGCTGCCGGACCTCAGCGGCATGGGCGAGGTGCTGGTGATCGCCCGGAAAGAGGGATCCGGAACCCGCGCCGCCTGGGAGCAACTGGTGAATACCCAGGAGGCGGGGATAGATGAGATCGCAACCTCCACCCAGGCGGTACTGGAAAAGACCGCAGGGGAGAGAGACGCCGTAGGGTATGCGGCATACAGCGCCATCCCAGCGGACGCCGGGGTGAAGGTACTGGCGGTGGACGGGATCGCCCCCAGTCCGGAGACCATCCGAAACGGCAAGTATCCCCTCTGCCGGAACTACACCCTGGCCTACATGGGAGAGCTCAGTGACCTGGGCCGGGACTTTCTCACCTACGTGCTGGGGGCAGGGCAGGCTCTGGTGGCGGAATCCTGCACCCCGGTGGGAAAGACCGTTACGTTTCTCTCAGACAAGTCCGCCGGCACCCTCACCATCCAGGGCTCCTCCTCCGCGGCGCCCCTGATGGAGGCCCTCATCGCAGACTACGAGACGTACAACCCCAACGCAGACATCTCCCTCACCGTTACAGACTCCACCGCCGGTCTCACCGCCGCCATCCGCGGGGAGTGCGATTTGGCCCTGTCCTCCCGGGGACTGGCGGACTATGAGCTGGAGCTTCTGGAGACGGCGGCGTTCGCCCGGGACGCCGTGGCGGTGGTGGTACACCCGGACAACCCCCTCACCAGCCTCACCCGAGCCCAGCTGAAATCCCTCTACGATGGCACCCTCACCCGCTGGGGAGACCTGGCGGGGTAGAGCACCCCATAACAATTGCATCCAAAGCAAAACAGCATTGGCGAGGTGCCAATGCTGTTTTTCGTCTACTGCATATCCAGGGGGACCTTGTGCTTCGGGGCGGGGAAGGCCTGGTCCAGGGCTTGGAGTTCTTCCGGGGTGAGGCGGACTTCTGCGGCAGCTGCGTTTTCCATTGTGTGACATTGCTTCCCAGTGCGGGGGATGGGAATTACTCCAGGGCGGGAGAGGAGGAAGGCCAGCAGCACCTGGGATGGCGTGACGCTGTGGGCTTGGGCGATGGCCTGGATGGCGGGATGGGTGATGAGGCCCCGGCGGAGTCTCCCCGCCTGGGCCAGGGGACAGTATGCCATCACTGGGATGTCCTTCGCCTGCAGCCAGGGGAGTAGATTCACCTCAATGCCACGGCTGCCCAGATGATACAGTACCTGATCGGCAGCGCAGTCTTGGCCTCCCGCCTCGAAGAGCTCCTCCATGTCCTCGGTGTCCAGGTTGGAGACGCCCCAGGCCCGGATCTTACCCTGTTCTTTCAGCCGCTCCATGCCCGCTATGGTCTCCGCCAGGGGGATGGAGCCCCGCCAGTGGAGGAGGTAGAGATCCAGATAGTCCGTCTGCATCCGGCGGAGAGAGTTCTCGCAGCTCCTCTGCAGCTGTTTGCCGCCGGCGTTCCAGGGATACACCTTGCTCACGAGATAGAGGCTGTCTCGGGGATAACCCTGGATGGCGGCGCCCACCAGGGTCTCCGCCGCGCCGTCCCCGTACATCTCTGCGGTGTCCAAAAGGTTCATGCCGGCCTCGATGCCCGCCTGGAGGGCGGATGCCTCCTCCTGAAACCGCTGGGGCTGCTCTCCCAGATACCAGGTGCCCTGGCCGATGGTGCCAACCGCCATCCCGGATGCGGTGATAAGGTCTTTCATGGTCTGCATACTCCTCTCTCAGGTGATGGGGGCCGGGTTGAAGATGCACATGTCGTTGTGGAAGCCGTACTGATCTGAGAACGGCTGCTTTCTGCCGCTGGCCACGTCCAGGATGAAATGGAAGAGCTCCATGCCTACCTCAGCGATGGTCTTCTCCCCGGTTACAATGTCCCCGGCGGAGATGTCTATGAGATCAAACCAGTGGCTTTTCAGCTCATTGCGGGAGCACACCTTCACCACCGGGCAGATCTCCAGGCCGTACGGGGTGCCCCGGCCCGTGAGGAAGACCTGCAGGCCGATGCCGGAGGCCGTCTGGCAGGGGCCGCAGACGATGTCGCTGGCGGGGGTGGCGGCGTAGATGAGGCCGCGTTTTGTGGGCATCTCCGCCGGGGAGAGCACCTCCACAATGGGGCTGGTGCCGCTCTTTGCGATGGAGCCCATGGCCTTCTCCACGATGTTGGCAAGGCCCCCTTGCTTGTTGCCGGGGGTGGGATTGGCGTCCCGGCCCACCCCGCTGGCGGCGAGATACTGGTCGTACCAGCCCATCTCCTCCGCCAGCCGGTCTCGGACCGCTGGGCTCACACACCGGGCGGCCAGAAGGGAGACCCCGTCCCGAACCTCGGTGACCTCGCTGAAGAGAACGGTGCCCCCGCCCTTTACCAACATGTCCGCCGCATAGCCGGCTGCGGGATTGGCGGAGATCCCGGAGAAGGCATCGGAGCCGCCGCACTGCATGCCGATGAGAAGCTCGCTGAGGGGCAGTTCCTCCCGGCGCCGCCGCTCCAACAGCTGCAGCTTCTGCTCCGCCATCGAGAGAATGGCGTCCATCATGGCGTCGTGTCCGGGGCAGTCCTGGAGGGTGAGCACATTCTCCGGGGTGATGTCCTCCGGGGGCAGCACCCGATCATAGGTGAGCTTTTCGCAGCCCAGACCCACCACCATGATCTCCCCGCCGAAGTTGGGGTGGCGGATCAGGTTCCGCACTGCCCGGATGGGGATCGATGCCATAGGGGCGTTGATGGCCACCCCGCAGCCGTACGGGTGGGTTACCGCCACCACACCGTCCACATGGGGGTACTTCGGCAGCAGATCCCTGCGGATCCGCTCCACCGCCACCTTCAGTACGCCAGCCACGCACTGCACCGTGGAGACGATGCCCAAGAGATTCCGGGTGCCGGCAGGGCCGCTGACATTCCGGTATCCCATCCAGGTGGTCTCCGGGGGATCCGGGAGGTTCTCCAGAGGTACCAGGTTGGTGCCCCAGGGAAGATCGTCCAGGGCGGGGCTCTCCGGCAGGTCCAGCATGTGCTCATTCACCCAGCTGCCGGCGGGAATGTCCTTCTTGGCGTGACCCAGTATCACCCCGTAGCGGAGGATAGGGGCTCCCTGAGGGATGTCCTCCAGGGCAATCTTGTGGGCCTGGGGGATGGGATCCCGGGCCGCCACCCCGTTTTCAATCACGGTGCCCGCCGGCAGATCCCGGACGGCCACCGCCACATTGTCCTGGGGCTGGATCCGAATGGTGAGGCGCTGCTGCATGGATATCCGCTTCCTTTCTCGCTGAGACAATTGTTTTCCGTATTGTACCAAAGAAGAACCGCCTGGGCAATGGGGTATCGCCGAAAATAGGGTAGGGAAGCGATGTGCGATGAGATCGGTAAGACAGCACGGTTTACGCGATGGAAAAAGACGGTTTACAATATGTGCAGAAAGTTACAATTTGTGCAAACAACTTCCTCTTCCGTGTACATTGAGGCCCCGGTTGTGCGCCTTTTGTCACTTTCAAGACGGAACAATCCTGTTGCAATCTGGCGCCACGGGGGATACAATGTTGCCAGAGACAATACAGGGCCGCTGAGCCAACAGGAGGCGCGTGCAGATGAACCAGAAACTCCGGCAGGATGCGGACACCATCATCCAAAAGAGCATCCAGGCGGTGCTCCCGGACGAGGCGGTCCGGCGGGCATTGGCGGACTTTCATCCTGGTTCTGGCCGCACGCTGCTGGTATCTGTGGGCAAGGCGGCCTGGCAGATGGCCAGGGCCGCCGCGGACACCCTGGGCCAGGTGGACGGCGGCATTGTGATCACCAAGTACGGCCACGTCCGGGGAGAGATCCCTGGGGTGGAATCCTGTGAGGCGGGCCACCCGGTGCCGGATGAGAACAGCTTTGCCGCCACCGGGAAGGCATTGAAACTGGTACGCAATCTCACCGCCGAGGACACGGTGCTCTTTCTTCTCTCCGGAGGGGGCAGCGCCCTCTTTGAGATGCCCCTCATCCCCGGGGAGGAACTGCAGGACATCACCCGGCAGCTGCTGGCCTCCGGAGCCAACATCGTGGAGATGAACACCATCCGCAAGCGCCTCTCCGGGGTGAAGGGCGGACGGTTTGGACAGGCCTGTGCACCCGCCCAGGTGTACAGCATCGTGCTCAGCGATATCATCGGGGATCCCCTGGACATGATCGCCAGCGGACCGGCCTGTCCGGACTCCTCCACCTGCGAAGAGGCATTGGCCATCGCAGAGAAGTATCATCTGCAGCTCTCGGCCGGGGCAAGACATCTACTTACCCAGGAGACGCCTAAAATGCTAGACAACGTCACCACCCAGATCACCGGCTCTGTCCGCGCCCTCTGCAATGCCGCTGCGAAAGCCTGCGCTGCTCTGGGATACATCCCCATGGTCCTCACAGACCACCTGGACTGTGAGGCCAGGGAGGCGGGACGGTTCTTGGCGGACATTCTTCAGACCCGCAAGGGGAATAGCGGCATCGCCTTTCTCGCCGGCGGGGAGACCGTGGTGCACCTCACCGGTCATGGGCTGGGCGGGCGCAATCAGGAGCTGGCGCTGGCTGCCGCTCCAGGCATCGCCGGTATTGCGAACGCTGCGGTGTTCTCCGTGGGCAGCGATGGCACAGACGGCCCTACGGATGCCGCCGGTGGCTATGTGGACGGGGATACTATGGCAGCACTCCAGGCCCAGGGCATCGATCTCGAGGCGGTGCTGCAGGACAACGATGCATACCACGCCCTGGAGGCGGTGGGCGGTCTCATTCAGACCGGACCCACCGGCACCAATGTGAACGATGTAGCGGTGGCATTGCTGGGACCGGCGAACATGTGTTGAGGGCAGGTGAATCCATGTATCGGGCTTTTACTCCCGGCCAGAAGTGGCTGGACACCGAGGGCAAACCCATCCAAGCCCACGGGGGCAGCATTCTCACCGTGGACGGCGTCTTCTACTGGTATGGGGAGAACAAGGAGAAGACAGACGGCAAAAACGGCATCTGGCACTGGGGTGTCCGCTGCTACGCCTCCCAGGACCTCTACAACTGGGAGGACAAGGGGCTGATTATTCCGCCGGATCCGGATCACCCTGGATCCCCGCTGCACCCATCCTCCAAGATGGACCGCCCCCATATCCTGTACAATCCGAAAACGGGAAAGTACGTCTGCTGGGTGAAGCTTATGGAGCCCAACGGCCAGCAGACCGCCACGGTGCTCACCGCCGATCACATCCTGGGGCCGTACACCATGGTGCGCACTGGCTTGAAGCCCCTTGGCATGAGCGCCGGCGACTTCGACCTGGTCTCCGCCCCGGACGGAAAGGCATACTACTACTTCGAGCGGGTGCATTCCGAGACCATTTGCGCGGATCTCACCGAGGACTACACCGATGTCACCGGGTACTACAGCACCCACTTCCCACACCACGAGGGACCTCCTTTCGTCCGGGAGGCCACGGCCCACTTCTTTCGGCAGGGAAAGCACTATCTCGTGACCTCCGGCACCACCGGGTACAAGCCCAATCCCTCGGAGATCGCTGTGGCGGACACCTGGCACGGCCCCTATCGGGTGCTGGGCAATCCCCACCCAGACGACCCCACAGACACCTCATTCCACTCCCAGATCAGCAGCGTGTTCCACGTCCCCGGGACGGACCTGTACATCGCCCTGGCAGATCGCTGGATTCCGGATCACATGGACTGGGACTATCACGAGTACAAGAAGCAGTACCAGAAGCACTTCGATCCCACCTTCACCGGGGAGGTTCATGATCCCGGCTGGCTGGGAGACGTGGAGATCAACACCTCCCAGGCCCGGTATGTGTGGCTGCCCATCTCCTTTGAAGGCGAGATCCCGGTGATTCGCTGGCTGGACAGCTGGAGATGGCAGAAATTCATCGGGCTGGGCCTGGAACGCCAATAATACACAGATTGCAGGAGGAACGGACTATGCAGGAGAAGAACAAGCTTTGTCTGCCCATGCTCTTCGGAGACCATATGGTGCTCCAGCGGCAGAAGCCCATTGAAATCTGGGGCAAGGCGGCGCCGGGCATCGCGGTGTTTGCCCTGCTGTACCGGGAGGAACGGGTCCTGGCAGAGGGCGTAGGACAGGCCGATGCAGACGGAAACTGGAACCTGTTTCTCCCCGCCATGGAGGCGGCCCGGAACCTGCGGCTGGAGATCACTGCCGGGGCGGAGAAGCAGATCCTGGAGGACGTAGTGATCGGCGAGGTATGGATCGCCGGCGGCCAGTCCAACATGGAGTACTTTCTCCAATTTGACGCCGAGCGGGACAGCGCCTTTGCCCGGCCTGAGATCCCGGACATCCGCTTCTGGGACCACCCGGAGATCTCCTATGAGGGCCAGCTGGATGATTACGACTACTCTGAGTTTGGCATCTGGCGCCTCTGCCGGAAGGAAGATCTGCCCTGGTACTCTGCGGTGGGATATTGGTTTGCGGAGAAACTCCAAGGGGCTCTGGACATCCCGGTGGGCATTGTGGGCTGCAACTGGGGCGGCACCCGGGCGGCCTGTTGGATCGACCGCAATCGGCTCACAGGTACCCCGGGAGAGGTGTGGCTGCAGGACTACGAGAAGGGCATTGAGGGCCTGGATCCGGAGGCATACAAGAAGGCCTATCTCTCGGTGCGCACCAACATCGAGGACCACCCGCTGCAGGGAGATACCACCATTCTCTATCCCGGCTTCTCCCGGGAGTTCCAGTTGAAGGCCATGTCCATCTGGGCCAAGTTCCCCAGCCCCTACGGCAATGTGATCGGCCCCGTCCACCCCTGGCGGCCCTGCGGGGTCTATGAGACCATGCTGCTGCATGTGGCGCCGTACACCTGCCGGGGTGTGCTCTGGTATCAGGGGGAGAGCGATGATACCCATGCGGAGATCTACGATGAGATGCTGTCCCTCCTCATCGCCAACTGGCGGGATCTCTGGCATGATGAGATTCCCTTCCTGATGGTGCAGCTGGCCCCCTTCCGCGCCTGGCTGGACGACCAGGGAGACGCCTATCCGGTGCTCCGCGAGCGGCAGGTCTGGGCGGCGGAGCGGATTCCCAGGGTGTGGCTGGCCTCCAGTGGAGATGCCGGCATGGAGTGGGACATCCACCCCAAACACAAGCGCCCCATCGGCCAGCGCTTGGCGCTGCTGGCCCTGGGCCACATCTACGGCCAGAACATCCTCTGCGATGCCCCGGAGTTTGCCGGCGCCCAGTGGGCAGACGGCACCCTCACCATCTCCTTCCGGCACGGGGAGGGTCTGTATCTGCAGACGCCAGAGGGAAAGCGGGCAACGGAGGGCGCCGTGAACGCCCTGGAAGTGGACGGAGCGCCCATCTCCGGACAGATCGCGGGAGACAAGCTGCAGATCAAACTTGCGGAGAAGCCCCGGCACATCGCCTTCGCCTGGACCGGGTACTACCAGGTGAACCTCTACAACGCCGCTGGCATCCCCGCAAAGCCCTTCCAGACGGATCTATCAGACTGAAAAATGCCGGGGGTGCAGCAGCTGCTGCACCCCCGGCAAATGTCTTTCTGGGAGAGAGGATTGTTCCGGCTACGCATACCGGTGGAGGATGTGCAGGACAGAACTGTAGTACGAGTGGCCGAAGAGGTTCAGGTGGTTCAGAAGGTGGTACAGATTGTATAGATCCCGCCGCTCCCGGTATCCCCGGTCTATAGGGTTGGCCTCATGGTATGCCCCGTAGAAGGCGTGGGGGAAGCCGCCGAAGAGCTCCGTCATGGCGAGATCTGCCTCAAAGTGGCCCACATAGATGGCGGGGTCGAAGATCCAGGCCTTTCCGTCCGGACCGGTGAGGGCGTTGCCACCCCAGAGGTCCCCGTGGAGGAGAGAAGGGAATGACGGCTCCGGGAGGTACTCATCCAGCCGGTCCAGGAGTAGGTCCAGTTGCTTTCGGGTCTTGCTGTCCCAGTACCCGGAGGCCATCTGGATCTGGGGGAGAAGGCGGCAGTCCCGGAAAAAGGCGATCCAACTGTACCGGGGCTCGTTCTTCTGGGGTGTCCTGCCGATGAAGTTGTCCTGGGAGAAGCCGTATCGGTCCCGGGGATTCGAAGAGATGAGACCTGCGGTGTCTGCCATGTGCAGGGCGGCCAGGGCGTGCCCGAACGCCTCCCAGTAGCGGGGGATTCTTTTCCCGGACTCCAGGTACTCCAGCAGCAGAAAGGCGCTGCCTGATGCGGCCTCGATGCCGTATCCCAGGATCTCCGGTACCCCGATGGTGCCGGTATGCCGGAGGGCCTCCAGTCCCGCCGCCTCTGCCTCCAGCAGCGGCGCACACTGCAGGCTGTTCTTCTTACAGAACACCGCTTCCCCGTTGGAGAGGGAGAGCCGATAGGCATCGTTGATGTCCCCGCCGGAGAGGGGCATCCGGCTGAGCACGGAGACCGGATTGCCAAAATAGGCGGTGAGGGCTTCCTGGAGAGAGTACGATTTCTGCATGTGTATGCACCTCGCTGAGAGAAGTGGAGTGGAGGGA
>CANQII010000068.1 GCA_947623875.1 uncultured Oscillospiraceae bacterium | reverse complement strand
GAACAACCCTGGAGAGAACATGCTTCGGTACACATTGGATGCCTACATTGAGGGAGAGTCCACCGATGTTCTGGACACTGTGCGCCATCTCTGCTTGATCCTCACAGTTCTGCAGCAGGAGGTAAACCAGCTGCACTTTCTTTGCTTGAACAGCGCCCTTCTGGAGCAGCTAGGCCCTCAGCAGGGCAGAACAGCACTCCGCATTGTGCAGGACATCTACCAATCTGAAGCTACCCAATGTCTCTACATTTTGGACGAGAACACTTTTCAGGCCGTCTGACAAGACCGCAATGCAGTTCCCCCGCCCTTAAAAAGCGCCGCAGCGATGTGCTCGCTGCGGCGCTTTAAGATTCTCTCGATTTATGTCGTCATGTCCCAGTTGAAATTGCAAGCCGGCCAGAAGGAGCAGTCCTCCCAGTAGTGATCTTGCTTGAAGACAGTGTCTGACTTTAGGAAGTTGTCGTAGAGGCAGACACCGCCGATGTCGATGTTGCTAATAACAACAGGATCATCGAAGGTGAGGTCCACATTGTACCAGGTACCATCCACCTTGACCTTGTTCCAGGCGTGTTCGCCCCATTCGCCACCACCGTATGCCTGGCCTGTAACATACCGGCAGTCTATGCCGCTGAGCCAGCAAAGCAACGCAAAGGTCATGGCATAGTCCTCACAGACGCCGGTACCGGATACCAGTGTGCCATAACCGGGCGCGAAAAGGTCATACTCAGTGTTGTTAACAATGTAGTCGTGGAAGGCCAACACCTGTTCGTACTCGCTCATAGACGGATCTACCAGGGTGGGATGCAGTTCCAATGCGGCATCCATAAAGCCCCAGGCAAGGTCATCCATGGTGTTGGTGCGCCCCTCCAGGTATCCGATCACCTGCTCATGGCCGATGTACTCCATCTTAAGAAAAGCCTCATTTCCGCCGTAGTACATCTCAATGCCCCGATACGCGTAAACCTTCCTGCCTAAAGCATCTAAGACAACCTGCAAGCTCACGCCATCGGCCCTGACTCTGTAGGTCTGCACATGAGTGCGCAGCATCAGATTTATATTTTTCTCTACCTGGGAGGCGTCCGTTACCGCAATCTCCCTTTGCGTGGGATAGACAGGCCCCCGGGTAAAGCCGGTGTCCAAGATTCGGTCTGACGGAATGGCCCCCTTCATTTCCAGGGTGTACTTGAAGGTGGTGAGGTTATCCTCTTCGCCCACCAGAAGATCCAGAGCACTGTAGCAGGCGAGAATAGCATCGCCCCGGGTGTACGGCGCTGTCTGCCAATCTCTCGGCACGTCCAAGCCACAGGTTACGGCGTACTCCGGGGACTGCTCCCAGCTGATGTTGGCCGTCTCCCAATAGCCTGTCATACGAAGTAGCATAACCAAAAACTGGCGAACATCCATGGGGGACTTAATATCAAATTCGCCGTTGCCGGTACCGCTCACCAGGTTGTGGGCAGTGGCGTAGAGTACAAACGGCTTTGCCCAGCTGAGGTCATCCGTGTAGGGATTGGGGTAATCGCCGTTAATGGCCTCCTGGTTGCCACCCATAAGATTGGTGATCATGGTGGCGCCTTCGCCCCGGGTGAATGTGGCACCCAGGTTAAGGTTCGGCGTACCGTCCGGGTTTGTACCGGAGCCTTTGATCAGGCCCATCTCGTAGAGAGCGTTGGCCGCAGCCTCGATCCGGGCAGCTCGTTGTTTTTCGGTCTCTTGATTGCTGTTCCAAAAATAGGTGTTCCAATCCGTAGCCCCGCCGGTCGCAAAAGCCGGACAGACCTGTACCAGCAGCAGGACAGCTGCCAGCAGGCAGAGCAGCAGTCTCTTTCTCATTTTACGCATCCGTGTTCCTCCTCATATTGATGGTTGGCACTCCATACAGGCCTTGATACGGGCAGCAGGTACTGCCCAAGCCGCAGGAGATCCATCGTCTCACTTCGTATTGCAGAATAGCAGGTTGGCGCCAGTATTGCAAGAGTGAACCGCCTATTCATGCTGTTTTCCTGCGGTTGCAGTAGACAGGGAGCCTATCCCGCCTGCCCTCTCAGCAATTCTCTCTGCTTCTGCACATCCTGCTCCATCTCCTTATACTTCTCCCAAAAGCGGGGTTTCGGGGCATCGGTCTGTCTCCGCAGAGCATCCTTTCGGTTTTTTCCAGGAAAAGAAGGAGATAGAAAACCCCACCAATCACGGAAACACATTTTGGATAATTCCAGTCTCGCGTTGAAAATCTGCAGTACAAACGCCGTCAGTGTACAGAAAAGTTTAGCGATTTTGAACCTTTACAACATTCCCAGTTTGGGATAGAATGCGCCCCGCTGAGAGGGAAAAGCACCAATCCTTACTGGTACAGAGACCCCATACAGCTTATGATTTTGCAAGACGACCCACAGGGGGCCCAATCGGGCTTCCTGTGGGTTTTCTGATTTAACCTCTATGCCTCTTCGTCCGTCTATCGCGGACTTAGCATCGTCATTCCCCGGGAAAACACTTACCACTGTCCGCAACAACAGGACAGGCGATATTGGTCCAACGTTTCCACGCACCTTGCTTTCTGCATTCGCTGACCAAACACGCGCTTTCAGGCCGTGCCATCCTCTCGGACAGTGCAGCCTATCTCAGTGTATTTGGCTAGTTTATCTGGGCATGGCCTTCTGCAGCAGCGATAATTCTCTGCGCCACACCCCCAGCGGCTTTGCTGTTTTGGTTTCGCACTTTTACAAGCAAAAATACAGTTTTTTGATACCAAATACAGTTTGAAATCAGAGTTTTTCCCGTATAGAGATCATTCAATTCACCACAATACATACCACAGCATTAGAATGCTTCAATATGCAATCAATTGGAATTTTGAATTTGCTACACACCGTTCCCATCGCAAAAAGCATTCCATTCTTTGCCCAAGCATCGTCAAAAGTCCTTAAATGTATGTATTTCAGTCCAAATCCAGAACTTTTTTACACAACAGAGACTGCCGAATCCGCTAAACACGCATAGCGAATTCGGCACTCCACTCACTCATTAGCCCAATGAGCCGCTTCCTCGCCCTACCGCTTCATCATCTGGGCTAGCTCAGCATCCGTGGGCAAAACCTTCCTATACTCGGCACTGGATCTGTCCTCCGGCACGAGATGACTTGTCACTTTGCCAGTCTTGTCCACACAGACGATCATTCCGATGGGCAACAGGCACATCGGATTCCACTGCGCACCATGGCTGGTATAGCCCGTCACAATCTTCTCCATCCGCTTCACGTCCTGAGCAGTGAGAGGGCCATTCTTCAGATTGATGAGGAGGTCGAATCGGCAAATGAAGTTGTAGAAGGCGAGGTTCACATAGAGGTTCCTCCCGTCCGCAGGCACGCGCACGTTCTTACCGCTAAAGCCGAAGCCACGGTCGAGGCCCAGGATGGCAGGCCAGAGCTTGTCCAACTGCGCTTGCCGCTCCGCACCCCGCCGGACATAGAGCCCCTTCACTTTCTCGGGGTTATTCGCGGTCTGCATACACTGCTCTTCCATTACAGCCTCCTCTCCAGCAACATGATTCTGTTATTCTGCGGTATATCGCCTGGATCGACAGAGCCTGACCCACGGATTCTGCCGCAACAGGCTCTGTTTTGCTCACAGGCACGCTTCAGGTGCTCTTGTCCCCTTGGCAGCCCCCTGCCCGATATACTTCCGCTCATCGCCATGTCACGCCGCTTCCTTCTCGCTGTTCTACATCCCTCTCTGTAATTAATCATACGGTTCACCTCGAAAACACGTTCAGACTTTTCGACCGCTTTCGTGTAATTTTGACGATCTTTACGCGCTCTGCCATATTCTACCCTGTCTTCTTGCATACTGCACTCCCGCATCTCAAATTGGTATTCCCGCTGTGATGAGCGCTTTCTGCGCGTCCGTCAGGATCGAGTTGTGCAGCAACGAGTAGTTCTCTTGCAGCAGATCCGCAGAAAGCTTCCTGTAGTATTGACCAGGCGATACATTTTCAAATCCCGACATAATAAACTTTCCATTGCTAAACGGACAGCTCAAGAAGCGGTTTCGTCTATTTCCTGTGATGAGTAATTGGTCTATGAGCAGTGTCCCGTCAGAGTGTAAGACCAGTGGCTCTCTTTCTATCGAGCTTAACGATGCAAGCAAGCCGTCAAATGTTAAGTACAGGAGAAAGACGGCATACTCTCTGTTTGCCGTTTCACAAATCGCATACTTTTTCAGAGTAGTTCCCCCTATCTCCGATCTGAAATACACGCAAGGTGCAAACTCTCCGTGTTCCATTTTCACCTGTGACCTGATGTACATCTCAGATCCCCAGCACCTTCCGCACAGCCATCGCCAGGGTCGTCACCGGCTGCCCCACAGATGGGATCCGGACTACATCTTCGAACTTCCCCTGCTGTTCCAGGCAGAAGTCGATGTGTTGGGCACACCAGCAGTCCGCCTCCTCGCCTCGCTCCAGGATCCTCTCCAAGACGATAGCGTGGTTGGACTCCAGGAGGATGTGCTTCACCAGAATGCCGCTCTCTCGAAGCGGCCTGGCAAACTTTTCAAAGGAGTCCGGTAGAACCAGTGTCATGGGAATGTAGATAATGCCGTCATAGCGGGCGGAGATGTCCTGCAGCAGTACCACGCACATCTCAAACCAGCGTGGATAGTGCTCAAAAAGTGCCCCTTTGTACATCTCCTTTGGCAGGGTGTCCCGGACTGCGTTCCCCACAGTTTCTGGGTCAAAAACAAATCCCTTGGGGCCACCCTGCACCAGCTGTTCTGCCAGTGTGCTCTTCCCCACCCCATACGGTCCATTGATCCAAACAACCATATCTGTCTGCACCTCCAAAGCTCATAAAGTCCAACGCCTCGCCTCACAGTTTCTCGATCTCCACCTGCTCCGCCAACTGCCAAACCAGTTCTGCCGCCGGCGGCTGGGATCCGCTGCAGGTCACACTGGCAGCACCCATGGCCATGGCAAGCCGCATCTGTGCCATGCAGTCCAGACCTTTCTCCACCCCATAGGCCATAGCCGCCACCACAGAGTCTCCCGCTCCTACTGTGTTCACCGCCTGCACACGGGGAGGTTGAGCTCGGTAAGCGCCATTCTGTCTGAGAAACAGAGCCCCATCCGCCCCCAGAGAGATCACCACTTCCTGTACCCCGTCCCGCAGCAGTTCCCTGCCACCAGCCAACAGTTCTTCCTGGGTGAAAAGGCTCCGTCCCAGTACACCAGACAGTTCTTCTCCATTGGGCTTTACCAGCCACGGTTTAGCCTGGATTCCCCGCTGCATGGCGGTTCTGTCTGCATCCAGGAATACCCGCGCACCACAAGCCTGGAAACGATAGATCCACTGTGCGTAGATCTCCGGATCCGCCTGTGCCGGCAGACTGCCAGACAGGATCACAATGTCCCCAGGGTCCAGCCGTGCAGCGATCCTCTCCCGCAAGATCTCTATAGCCCGAGGGTCCGCTGCCGGTCCCGGCTCATTCACATCAGTGGTCTCACGAGACACCGGGTCTGCGATCTTCAGGTTGGTACGGGTCTCCCCGACCACCTCCACATGCAGTGTCTCCAGACCCATGCGGGCGGCCTGCTCCAAGAGCCAGGTACCTGCACTTCCCCCAACCAGCAAACACGCCACACTGGGCATCCCCAGACTGGCAAGGCACTTCGAGATGTTCAGACCCTTGCCGCCGGGATCCTTCCGAACAGCCTGGATACGGTTTACTCTCCCAGCCGCAAATCCTGGGATCACCACGGACTTGTCTACAGCTGGGTTCAGTGTTACAGTGTATATCATGGGCACATTCCTCCTGTTGTCGCTTCACTGCACCTCATGATACTGCAAAAAGCCAGTCTTGTGAACCCGGTTTGCGGTGAATTGCTTGGCAATTGCATCAGCTTTAGAATACGCCCGTTTTGTTATGATTTGCAGTGAATTCTCGCCATTTTAGGCTGCTTTTGTCTCTATTTGTTAGCTGTTTTCTGTTCTTTTGCTTGCCGAGTCATACCGTTTTGTGTCTTAGCGCAATTCCAAAAACAATTGCAGGGTCAATGTCCTCCGCTCACCGATTTGTAATGATACCGCAAACGGCTGCCGTTGGGAACTGCACTGCTGGTTCAACTGCCCGTTTCTCCCTTCGCTTCTTTTTCCCCTCTAGACTTTCTCCCTCTCCAGTGCTATTCTTCTGTCCGATTCAAGAGGAGGCTTTTCCATGTCCAATTCGCAAGAAAGCAGTAATCCATCCGTTGGCACCGCCGGAGATGCCAATCGGATCCTGGTCTCCACCACCCCTACCCTGGAGGGCTATCACATCGAGCAGTACATCCAGGTGGTCTCCGCTCAGACCGTCCTGGGCACCGGTCTCCTCGCAGAAATCGCCACCTGGTTTGCAGACAAATTCGGCATTGAGTGTACCACAATCGAGCGGAAGTACGCCGCAGCCCGGGCGAAATCCTGCCAGAAGCTCCAGGAACAGGCGCTGGCGGTGGGGGCAGATGCGGTGATATCCACGTCCTTCACCTATTCATCCAACTCCAGGAGCATGATCGGCGTAATCACCACCGGCACCGCTGTGAAGACAGTCCGTCGCTGACGGAATCCCGTCCCTCCGCCACGCCATCTCCCTGCCATTCGTAACAGTGAAATCCCCTGCAGTACCGAAGCATCTTCGACACCGCAGGGGATCTTGATGTTGTCTTGCTGCCGATCTGGGACGCTCTGGTTTTTGGCGGAACAATTGCTCCCCCGCAGAGGCCTTGTCGGCGATGGGCTCAGCAGTATTTCCGCATGGCAGCGGGAATCTCGGTGAAATGAGCAGACTGGCGGTACAGCTTATACTTCTTGCCCGCCCTGACCTTGATGATGATCTGAAACACACTATCAGCAGCATTGGCCTTGTGTCCGTCCATGGTTTCGTACTTCACCTTTTCGATCTCACCGTACGGCAGAGATACGAGACCGTCCTTGGTGTCGAAAACGATGCGCTCGTTCGTCACCGCGCAAAAATAGTTGTGCTTCGGGTCCAGCACGGAGAATGCCTTCATCTCTTCGCCCTCGCCCATGTCCTGCAGATAGGTCTCCTTCTGCTCCTCACAGAGCTTCTCCTCCGCAGGAGCCCCTTTCTGCAGCCGCTTGCTGTACATGGCAGCTGTGAAGCTGACGATTGAGAAGACTACCACCCAATAGAATGCGTTCATAATGTCCTCCTTCTGGCTTTTGTTGCAAGCCTTATTGATGATCGGATTGTAGCACACGGATTTTTCCGCCAGTCCAACTCAATTCCGCATATCAGCTTCGCTTGCGTTTTCAGCCTTCCTTGGAGTAGAAATTTGAATTTGACCCTTTCAGTGTAGCGGCATTTCCGTTTCCTGCAATAAAGATACCACAGGCACTGCGCTGCCCGGTCCAAGTGCATTCCGGAGGACAAGTATGCCGCATTCACGCCACCGGAGCGCAAAGATGCCCCCAGAGCCGGCCGGCTCTGGGGGCATGTTGTCTATCCCGTGTCGGAGAGATTACACACCGGAGTATGCGGCGAAGCCTGCATCAATGGGGAGCACCACGCCGGTGATGGCGCTGGCGGCCTTGTCATCGCAGAGGAAGAAGACGCCGCCCAGGAGCTCTTCCGCATCCACGAAGCGGCCCATGGGCGTGCCGTTCAGGATCTTGGCGGAGCGGGCCGTGGGGCTGCCGTCCGGGTTGAAGAGCATGGTCCGGTTCTGGTTGGACACCAGGAAGCCCGGGGCGATGGCGTTGCAGCGGATGCCGGACTTGGCGAAGTGGGTGGCCAGCCACTGGGTGAAGTTGCTGATGGCCGCCTTGGCGCCGGAGTAGGCCGGGATCTTGGTGAGGGGGATATAGGCATTCATGGAGCTCACGTTCAGGATGACGCCGCTCTTGCGGTCCACCATGTCTTTTGCGAAGATCTGGGTGGGAAGCAGGGTGCCCTGGAAGTTGAGCTTGAACACGAAGTCCACGCCGGAGGGGTCGAGGTCGAAGAAGGTCTTCTGGCCCTCTTTGGCCTCATGCTGGTACTCGTTGTCTGTGGTGGCCCGGGGGTTGTTGCCGCCCGCGCCGTTTACCAGGATGTCCACCGGACCCAGGTCCTTCCGGATGGCTTCGTGGGCGGCCTGGATGGACTCCGGCTCCAGCACGTTGCACTTGTAGCCCTTCAGCACAAAGCCCTCGGCCTCCACTTCCTCGGAGAGCTTCTGCACAGCGGCCTCATTCAGGTCCAGGGCCGCCACTTTTGCCCCCGCCTGGGCGAAGGCCCGGGCCATCACGGAGCAGAGCACGCCGCCGGCGCCCGTGACAACCACAACCTTGCCGCTAAAATCTACATTGAGGGGAAGATCAAGCATTGTAAAGACGTCCTTTCAGATCAGATTCATGCTCCAGGGGATCGGCCTCTGCCTCACACTCTGGTATCCCAGCGGCCGCAGAAGACGGTGTCCTCTGCCACGCCCAGGAAGGGGCTCTTGCCGGTGAGCTTCTCGATGGCGGCCCGGATGCACGCCCGGTCCGGGGCGTAGGCGTTGATGAACGTCTTCACATTGGGCACATCGATCATGTGGTTGGTGTAGTTCAGGGAGATGGCCGCGGTGGGGATCTCCAGGTTGTACCAGGGCAGCTCGCAGGAGTGGTTGCAGCTCCAGCGGAGCCGGACGTGGTTCTCCTGGGCGTAGCCCTTCACGTTGATCACGATCAAGGCCAGGTCGTTCTCCGCAGTGAACTCCGCCCGGGTGCCGTGGGACATCATCAGGGCCATGTTGCCTGGGTTCACGCCCCGCTCCACTTCGAGATCGTGGAAGTTGGGGCAGAGGTGGACCTCGAAGCCGGCCCGCTCCAGCTCCTCGATCACCACCTGCTTCACCGGATCTCCCTTGTATCCCTTGGAGGTGGGGGTGGACTGGACATACACCAGATAGACCCGCTTCTTCTCCGCAGGGTTCACCGGGATCATGCCGATGGTGTCCTTCACCAAGGTTACAGACTTCTCCGCGGCAATGCGGGTGAACTCCTTGTGCTCGGCGCAGCCCACCCATTTGTCCTTCAGGGCGAGATCCGGGATCCGGACCGCCTCGTCGTTCAGGTGCAGCTTGGCCTTCAGGCCCAGGATGTGGTGGAGGGCATCGGAGAGGCGATCCTCGGTGAGCCGTCCGTCTTCCAGGGCGGCCTTCACAAAGGCGTGGTCCTCCTCCGGCTGGTCGCTGAAGAGGAACATGTCGCAGCCGGCGATGAATGCGCCGGGCACGGCATCGCAGCGCTTGGACATGGCGGACATGCCGATCATGTGGCTGGCATCGGTGATCGCAAGGCCGTTGAAGCCCAGCTCATCCCGGAGAAGGCCTGTCATGATCTCCGGGCACAGGGTGGCGGGGAGCATCTCATCGTCTGTGATCCCCGGTTTTACCGTGCGCATGTACTCCGGCATCATGATGTGGCCGCCCATGATGGCGTCCAAGCCGCCGTCGATGAGGGTCTTGTACACCAGGCCATAGGTCTCCATCCAGTGGCAGGGGTCAAAGGCGTTGACATTGTTGGACATGTGGGCATCCCGGAAGTCCTGTCCGTTGCCGGGGAAGTGCTTGGCGGCGCAGGCAAACCCGGGGATGGTGTGGGCCCCGATTCCCCTGAGGGATTCCGCACCGTCCGTGAGATCTGCAGCAGGGCCAACTTCTTCCCCAGCAGAATACAGACCGTTGCCTCCATCGAGACCATGATCCTGTATGTGGAGATGAATGCCGGCGTCTCCCTCATGGCAGAAAACTGCCGTCTCACCTCTAACCCCAACGTCCGCTTCATCCCTCTGAAGGACATTTTCTTCGAAACCGTGACATACTGGCACCCGGACGCCATCCCCCAGTCTGTCCAAGACAGCCTGGAAGCCACTGTGGTGGACAGCTGGCCGTAGCGGACAAGCACTCTCCTACATAGAACCTCCTCCTCTCGTCTCCCCTTGCGGCAGGCTCTGACACGGCCGGGCAGCGCGGATGCGCCGCCCGGCCGTTTTTCTATCGGTTTTCACTCGTAATAATTACAAGTGCCGTCTTGTCGGGCTGTTATACTGTCCTTGCACGGCACCTTGAAAACCGAATCGCCGTCCGAAGGGCATACCCTTCCCTGGGGAAGCACGCATCCCGCGTGCCAAGGGGAGCGTGAGAACGCCGCTGGGCATCAGAGGCAGGAATCCCTTCGGGAACAACGGCAGGCGAAACATGAAAGGAGATCTTTATGATGACCGATTGGAAAACCATCTCTGACGAGGCGCTTTTCAGCCTCGCAGAGCAAGACCCGGAGGCCCAGTATCAGCTGGCCAAGCGCTGTTCCTTGAAAGACCGGGCCGAAGCTGCAAAATGGTACCGCAAGGCCGCCGATCAGGGCCATGCGGAAGCCCAGTACCAGTTGGGACGTCTGTATTCCGTGGGCTGGGGCGTGAACCAGGATGAGGACCAGGCGGCCCTTTGGTATGAGAAGGCAGCGCGGCAGGGGCACGCGGGGGCCAGCACCGCTTTCGCCGCCTACTGTGCCCGCCAGGGGGCGGCCTATGAGCGGGGGGATCTGCACTGCAACACCCCTGTCCAGGCGGTGCAGCGGGACACCGCAAAAGCCGCCGAGTGGTACCGCAAGGCGGCGTCTTTCGGGAACGACCAGGGCCGGTACAGCCTCGCCAGACTTCTGGAGGCTGGCGAGGGCGTCCAGCAGGACCATGGGCAGGCGGCCGCCCTGTACCGTATGGCCGCAGCGTCCCAAGACAGGCAGTTTCACGACAGCATCGATGCCGCATACCGGCTGGGCCGCCTCTACTTCTATGGGCGCGGCGTGGAACAGGACTACGCCCAGGCGGTGACCTGGTTCCAGAAGGCACTGGCCTACGACTCCTGGTCCAAGGGCAATTGCGGTTCCCACTACTACATGGGGCTCTGCTATGAGCACGGCTTGGGCGTGGAGAAGGACCATGCCAAGGCCCAGGAACACTACCAGCGCTCCCTCCCCTACCCTCCAAACAGCAAGGCGGCGCTCTACTTCGCCCTGGGCAACGCCTGCTTCTGGGGCGATGACGACCGGGAGCAGGACCGTGCCCAGGCGGCCAAGTGGTACCGCAGAGCTGCGAATCTGTGCCACCCTGGCGCTCTCGAGATGCTGGGCCGTCTCTACGAGGCAGGGGCAGGCGTGGAGAAGGATCCCGCTCAGGCGGAGCGCCTGTATAGCCAGGCCAGCGCACAGCGGCTGAAGGCTGCCGAACAGGGAGACGTTGGCGCACAGTTGCAGCTGGGCTTGCAGTATCTGCACGGGGAAGGCGTACAGAGGGACGCCGTCCAGGCCGCTGTATGGATTCAAAAGGCCGCTGAGGCGGGGCATCCCAAGGCACAGTTCATGCTGGGCAACCTCTACTATTTCGGCAGAGGCACGGAGAAGGACTACAATCAGGCGGTCCTCTGGTACCGCAAGGCCGCCGATCAGGGGGACATCCAGGGGATCTACCACCTGGGTCTCTGCTATTACAACGGCACCGGCGTGGACCAGGACTACGGCCAGGCGTTCGCATACTTCCTGAAAACCGCAGACTACGGCGGCGATGCAGATGGCCACTTTGCTCTGGCTCAGTGCTATGAGACCGGGCACGGCGTACAGCAGGACCTCAGCAAGGCGCGGTACTGGTACCGAAAAGCCGCAGCGGAGGGAAGCAAGGAGGCCGGCAAGCGGCTGGAGGCCCTCCAGCAAGCCGAGGGAAAGTAGCCCTATCCTGCACATCCACAACAGGCGGCGCATCCGGCCGGGAATCCCTCCCGGCCGGGGCGCCGGCTGATGTACTCCAAAAAAAGACCTGGAAGGTGATAGCATGAAAACCGTTTTCATCCTCACAGAAGAGGGCCGCGACTTTTCCACGGAAGGCCTGCTCCTCGCAGATGCTGACATCCGGAGCATATTCGGAGAGGAGGACGAGCTGGAGTTTGTGATGGGCCCTGACCTGAACGACCCGGAAACCCTCGCAAACCTCCTGGAAGAGAACGCAGACCGGGCCTATCTCATGACCTCCATGGAGAACAGCGTGTACTTCCATCCCGGGACGGAGTTCGCCATCCTGGCGGAGCTGTTCCGGAAGCACTCCAGCGAGAATACCTGGGATGTGCTCGTCTCGATCATCCAGGCAGGCCTGGCAATGGATGATTCGGAAGATGAGGAAGCATAGGGGCCGTACTCCTGCGGAAGGCTCTCCCCTGCACCCCTCACAGCAGCAGAACCCCCCTGTAGTGCCGAACTGTCTTTCGGCACTACAGGGGGTTTTCAGTTCATTTTGGTTTCCAGTCTCAGATGCTTTATTCGTCCCCCGACAGCTCAGACCTGCTCAGCAGGTCTCTTCGCTAGGTACGCAGCGGGAGAGAAGGACATCTCCAGAACGAACTCGCCGGCCTCCAGCCTCACGCTGCCAGGAGAAGCGGGTTCTGGGAGGACAGACTGGCCCTCCACGGCATCTTCATAGTACAGGCCAAATGCTTCCTTGATGTTCTCCATCGCCTCTGACACCGTCCTGCCCTGCGAGATGCAGCCTGGGATGTCTGGCAGCCAGATGCTGTATCCGCCGTCCTCCTCTGGATGAAGGACGGCGGGGTATGTGATGGGATCCATGCAACTTGTGCCTCCTTTGGGTGTGTACCAGGAACGATACGACTGTGACTGCAGCCCGGGCCCGACTTGACCATGCTGATACTGGTCTGACTATGCCTGACACCCGTCTGACAATCCCCGCCCCCCTTTGACTGCATGCACCGACTCCGTTTCTTCCGGATCGAGGTCCGACTTGTTCCGTTTTCAGCTTTATCCATGGTATCAAATTGTCTCAGGGGCTGGACTGCGAGCCTCGCTGTTCCTTGGAGCCATCAAAATACCTCCTCAAGCTCCTCCTCGTAAACGCGGACAGAGGCATCGGTGATTGGGTTGATCAGCATCTCATCATGCAGGTCGCAGATGTACGGCTCCCGGTCCTGGTACAGGCAGATGTAGTTCACCAGGCCGGCTTCTCTCAGGGCAATGACACGCAGCTTTTTCGTAAGCGTATAATAGATACCCGTTGCTATTAGCTGGTTTAACGGGTATCTTGGGGGCACCAGTCCCTGTGAAGTCAGCAGATGGAAGAAAATAGGCCCCCTGGTTCCACAACTGTTGTGGAACCAGGGGGCCTGCTTTTATTGAGCCAAGGGCACGGCCCCTAGCCAGAATCCGCATCTCTTTTTTGCAGATTCCGGCTGATATAGCCCTATGCAGAGCAGGTGGTGCCTCGTTCCCTCGGTGATATCGCATCCACAGCGGCTGTACCCATCGGATGGCTGGCAGATTTCCCGGTAGCGTACGCTTGCCTCGATCCTGGTGCCATGTCCAGCAGCGCCGGTGCCCAGTCCACGGGCGCTGCTGGGGCACACTGGA
>CANQII010000067.1 GCA_947623875.1 uncultured Oscillospiraceae bacterium | reverse complement strand
GGAGAGAAGCTGTCCATGAGCACGTAGCGGATGCCGTTCTTGTCCGGGAGGCAGCAGACCTGCCGGCCCTGCTCCAGTTTGGGGCCGGCCCAGCGGAGGGAGACGTGGCCGAACTGGGTCTCGCCGTCCCGGAGCAGCTGATGGAGAGACTCCGGGAGACAGCCGGGCCCATCGTAGTTGCGGAGGACAGCCAGCGGTGCCCGGCCGCAGGCCCAGGCGGTGAGCCTGTCTGCGGCGGACAGGTAGGCCAGGCGGAGCCGGTCCAGGATGGTGTCCTCGGAGAGGGCCGGGATGCCCTCCGGGGCCAAGAACAGGGACAGGGAGTCGAAAGACTCCTGCTTCACCCCGGTGAGGCCGCAGTCCAGCTTTACCTGCAGCTGCAGTCCCATCCAGGGCTTGCCGTGGTTCTCCCCGGAGACGGGGGAGAGGGAGACCGCGGAGATGCCGGTGCGGACCGCTCCAGCAGGGAGATTGCGGAAGTGGCGCTGCCGCTTGCCGTGGTTCTCCTGCATGGCGGTGCAGCACTGGGCGTTGATCGCGTCCCCCACCTGTTCCCAGGCGGTCCCGCTCAGCCGGCCGAGCAGGGAGTCGGGGCCCAGATCTGCGCAGGCGGTGTCGAAAAAGGCGCGGACACCGTTGAGGTCCTGGGAGAGGAGGCGCACAGACCCGTCTGCCAGGTTGTCTGAGAACCGGCGGAGACAGCCGTCCAAAAGAGCGGAGATCTCCTCATAGGTGCGGGTCTCCTCCTGGTCCGGGTCCCAGTTGTACGCCTCGTCTGCGAAGAAGCGCTTGTCTGCGTTGAGAATCCGGTAGCGGGCGGAGACGATCACGGAGACGGAGAAGCCGTTGCTGGAGCGGGCCAGCATGGCGTGGGAGACGGAGATGGCCGGGGCGGTGCCGTCCTCCGCCTTGGTGCAGGCGGCGCTGAACTGGGCCTGGGCGTACGCCTTGAGCCCCACGCCGTGGAAGGAGGTCTCAGCCGTCTCCAGGACGGTCTGGGCCAGCTGCTTGATGCGGGCGCTGCGGGTTTCGGTGTTGATTTCGGTATTGTTCTGCATGTTGTGCCCTCACTTTCTGCGCTGCGGAAAGAGGACCGCAGCCCGGTAAATTTGGTATGCTCTGGATTATAATACTTAAGGAAACAGATTGCAAGTGGTTTTGCCGGCTTCAGCGAAGAAAATTTTTTATGAAATACAAATGCGGTGGAAACTGGATTAGGCTTGCTGAAGACAACAGTACTTTTTTGGCCTTTATAAAGCCATTATGTCTGAAAAATAGCGATTTCAAAAACCAAAAACAGCGATAAGAGTCATAAATGGGACTATTCCCACTGTCCGTGTATAGCGGACAGTGGGACAAAGGCAACTGATTCAAGGAAAAAATGTAGGACAAATGTAGGATTCTGTAATACAAAGTGACCTGAGTTGTCTCGATTATTGTTTCTTTGATACTGGAAAAGAAACGGGAGCGGAAACGTACTATATGTTTCTTTACAAACTGCTGCAGGGGACGTGGGCTGCCTGAAACCCTGCTTCTTGGGCAAGAAAATGTGTCTTTGGGGAAATGGCTGTCTATTTTGGCGGACCTGTGATATAGTATCCGTCAGAGTTGCACTGAAACCTTTGCATCAGACCGTTTTGGGGGCCAGGGTATGAAAGATATGGAAAAGAAGAACTGCTTCTGCGACAGGATCGGCGCCGCTGCTCTGTTTGGAACGGCCTTTGTGGGGGCGGTTCACCTGGCGCAGTACATTGCCCTGGGACACCTGCTGCCCTTCTTCACCATGCTGGTGGTGCAGACTGTCCTGGTCCTGATTGCCTTTCTCGCCTGGAGGGGACGGCTGCCGTTCCTGCTCATCGGAGATCTGGCGGCGGGGATCGTGCTCTATGCCAACACCAACTACGCCATGCTGTATCCCTTCAACATCGCCTTTCTCGTGCAGGCCATCCTGTGCGGCCTCGGCGCCATTGCAGGCATCGTGTGCGCCATCCGGGAGAAGAAAGGCCCCAGAGCATTCCCCTGGCGGCAGGCTGCTGCCCTCCTAGTGATACTGGCGGTGTTCCTCATCACCTGGAAGACCGGTACCGATGGGGCCAAGGCGGCTACTGGGACAGCACGGCGGGAGATTTGGGCCGTCCCCTCCCAGTTCGACAACGCATCCTGCTCCCAGCCCGGCACGGTGGAAGAGTTGTTCTATGAGACCAGGGCCTACGCCACAGACGGGCGCACGGTGCAGAAGAGCGCCCTGGTCTATCTCCCCTATGGCTACGATGAGACATTGCCATACAACATCCTCTACTTGATGCACGGCACCGGTGACGACCAGTACTATTGGCTCCAGAAGCACAGCTACAACAAAGTCTTGCTGGACAACATGATCGCCTCCGGAAACATCGAGCCCCTGATCGTGGTGACACCCACCTTCTACGTAGAGGACGACTGCGCAGACGACCTGGATCAGCTCACATACTCCTTCCGGGATGAACTTCGCAACGACCTCATGCCCGCCGTAGAGGGCAAGTACTCCACCTGGGCGGAGACGGCAGACGACACAGGCTTTGCCGCTAGCCGGGATCATCGGGCCTTCGCCGGTCTCTCCCGGGGTGCCGTTACCACATACCACTCCGTGTTCTGCGGCAGTCTGGACTACTTCTCCTGGTTCGGCGCCTTCAGTGGCAGCCGCACCGATGCACAGTACTTCCAGGAGCACCTGCAGTCTGAGGCGTTCCGGGATCTGCCCATCCACTATCTCTATGTGGCCAGCGGCAATTTCGACTTTGCCCTGGTGGGCCAGCTGCAGGAGTACGAGGACCTGCTGGAGGTGGAATCCCGGCTCACCTACGGGGTGAACACCCTCTTCGATATCTTCCCTATGCGGTATCACTCCCAGGGGAACTGGCATTTGGCACTGTACAACTTCCTGCAGAAGGTGTTTTGATGCAGATGGGAGGAAGAATGATGAAGAAAAAGAAGCTCTGGATCATCCCAGTGGTGATCCTGGTTGTCCTGGCCCTGGTATTGGCAGTGAACAACCAGGCGGTGTACCTGGTGTTCCGCAACCTCACCGTGCCCAAGTTGGACCTGAATGAATCCGTGGACGACTGGACCGGCGGTGCTGTGTACCATCAGGTGCCCTACGCCGAGGTGTCCCCCACAGACTACGTGGACATCTATGTTCCGGACGGGGTGGAGAACCCGCCGCTCTTTGTGCTCATCCACGGGGGCGGATTTGTATCTGGAGATTCCACCACCCGCCAGGCGCAGTTCATGTACCGGTACTTCCGGGACCACGGCTATGCCTGTGCCTCTGTGAACTACCGGTTGGCCCAGGAGGCTGCATTCCCGGCAGGGGTGGAGGACTGCAAGGCGGCGATCCGGTTCCTCCGGGCCCATGCGGCGGAGTACGGGTACAACGCAGACCATATCGCGGTGTTCGGGGAGTCCGCCGGCGGCTATCTCGCGGCCATGTGTGCCTTTACCAATGATGAGGAGTTCAATACCCTGCCCTTCATTGGCCAGGAGGAACTGGGCGATGTGTCCGCCAAGGTGGATGTCCTGGTGGACTACTACGGTGTCATGGAGTGGGGCATCCGGAAGGACCTCCCCGCCATCGGCCTGCCGGATTTTATATACAGCATCGCCAACGGCTGGCTGTCTAA
This sequence comes from uncultured Oscillospiraceae bacterium, assembly GCA_947623875.1. Taxonomy (GTDB): domain Bacteria; phylum Bacillota; class Clostridia; order Oscillospirales; family Oscillospiraceae; genus Enterenecus. Next base: position 9,880 of record CANQII010000067.1, on the reverse strand, counting down.
AGACGAGATGGAGGGATTCAGCAGCTTTGAGTCCTACTGGCTCCGGCAGGAGGTCTCTTCCATGACAGACTCCGAACTGGCGGTTTCAGACCCCTATACCTACCTGGAGGAGAACGTCACCCCAGACTGCGGGCTCTCCGTGTGGATGGTCCACGGCGATTGCGACATCACCGTCCCGTGTCCCCAGTCTGACCGCCTCTATGAGAAGCTCACCGGCATCCTGCCGGCGGGTGAGGTGGTGTTCCGCCGGATCCCGGACATGGGCCACGCAAGCGATCCCCTCTATGCAGAGGAGGAACTGGAGCAGATCCAGGCATTTTTGGATGCGAGAATACGGTAGGGCAGAGAAAGAAGAAACAAGCGTCCTGCAGGCGGATGTCTGCAGGACGCTTGCGCTTTATAGGGAGATTTGAATTGTCTGCTATTCGGGTTCCTTGTCCAGAGCCATGTACTGAGTGAGAACCGCTGCCAGTTCAGCCCGGGTGGCAAGACCAGCGGGATCGAAGAGATCATTGCCCTTGCCGGATAGGATGCCGTGCATATTGCACCAAGCCACAGGCTCAAATGCCCATTCTGAGATGTCGGTGAGATCCGTGAAGGGCAGACGGTACATCCAGTTGCCGGTGAAGCCGCCATCTCCCAACTTCTTCTCGTAGGAATAGAGCATAGTGGCCATCTGCTCCCGGGTGATGGGGTCGTTGGGTCCGAATGTACCGTTGCCGTAGCCTGCTGCGATGCCTTCGCTGACAGCCCAGCGGATTGCCTCGGTGTACCAGGACTCCAGGTCTACGTCCGACATGGTGAGGTAGTAGTTCACAACCGGCTTGCCCTGCATGTTCCAGAGCACGGTTACCATCTGTGCCCTTGTGACGGTCCCTTCCGGTTCGAAGAGACCTTGTTCATTGCCGTTCATGATCTTGTGGGCGATGACGTAGTCCGTGTGGGTGTGATACCACTTGGTGGGATCCAGATCCGGGAAGGAGAGCGATGCACACTTCACGAAGTTGGCCTGCACCGAGACAGTACCTGCCGGCACGGTAAAGGTGTAGGTGCCGTCCTGATTGTCCTTGAGAGAAACTGCCTTGCCGTTCTTGTCTGCTGCGGAGACCGTGCCCAGGTGATAGCCGTCTTTTGCTTTCACCGTGACGGTGACCGTAGTGCCCTCTGAAGCTGTCTTGGTGCTTGCAGTAACCGTTCCGCCCTCAACGGTCTCAGGAATAGTGATGCTGTATGTTGTAGGTGTTGGAGTGGGAGTGGGAGTAGGAGTAGGGGCGGGGTCACTGGAGTACCGGGCAAAGGCGGCGTATACCGTCACCTCACCAATCGGCTGGGTAAAGACGTATACGTTGTTGCCCAGATAGGTGAGGTCTACCCGGTTGCCGTACTGATCCCGCACTACGATGTAGTCCAGGTAGTAGCCTGTTCTCGGGGTTACAGTGAGATAGACGCTCTCTCCATATGCCGCTGTGCTGCGGTTGGCCACCACAGTGCCCCGGCCGTAGATGCTCTGGCTGGGGATGTAGATCGGATACCGCTGAGGTGCTGGCGGTGTCGGGATCTGCTTCAGTGTGAAGGTGGCGGTTACTGTGACGTCTCCAGCGGGCTGGACAAAGCTGTATGTGCCGTCCCCGTTGTCTTTCACGGTAATGTCGTTGCCGCCCGAATCCTTCACGGCAATGGCTTCGATCTGATAGCTGCTCTCCGGGATGACGGTGAGAGTTACCGTGTCTCCCGCATAGGCTGTGGCACTGTTAGCCAATACCGTGCCGCCAGTGATCTCAGATACCGAGACGGTGTATTTCGGCGTGTCTTTGGGCGGTGTCCAGCCGAGACAGATGGGGGAGAGCCTGGAGACCGTGAACTGAACGCCGTATTGGGTGTTGACGGGTTTCAACTTCTCGATTGTACCGGCTGCCTCTCCATAGGTGAACATGTGGAGCACGGTGAAGGTGTAGCTGGCATCGGTCCCCGCTGGGTAGGGCAGGGTTACCGTGATGCCCTCTGCTGGAAAGTTCTCCGGGGTGGCATTGATCCACTCACCGTCTCCCTCCTTGAACTGCAGCTCCACATCGTATGTGGCGGTGCGCTGGGAGGAGATATCCTCTGCTGCAGAGGCTCTTTCCACCAACACGCGGGTGATCTTCTCCGGAGTGTTCAGATCCTCAATCTGTTTCAGGTCCCCTGGAACCTCGGTGATCGCTGCCTCTACCAGCCGGACATCCTCCCGGTTGCAGACACAGCCGGAGACGCCGTTCTCATCCAGGGTGAAGAGGTGGGTAATGGAGAACTCTGCGGTTGCGGTTACGGAGAGGTAGTTGGCGGTCTCAGGGAAGATAGCCCGCACTGTGTATTTGCCGGGTTCCGTGGGCTTTTCCGCAGTGTATGCGCTGTCTTCTGCATCAATGGGCTTGTATGCGATGTCGACGTTGTCCGTGCCGTTGGTCTCGGAGACCAGGACAGGATCGTCTCCGGTTTCGCCGCAGTGGTAGTCCGCCATGGATACGGTGGCTGTGCCGGCGGCTTTGGAGATGGTGATCGGGGTGGGCAGGGTGATGCCGGTTCTGCTGGTCTTAGTGGCGTAGTATGCAGCATCCGGGCCGCCTATGGTGACCTCCGAGAGGGAGACGTTGCCGTAGGTGCCAACATCAGCAGCAGACACTCGGCCCACAGCAGTGAGGGTTATGCTGTCTCCAGCCTCCAGATTGGTGGGCGAGAGGGTAACTGGGACCTCTACAGATCCAGGCACATAGTCCCGACTCTTCGCCGAGACCGTGTATTCCAGAACCTTAGGCACCACCGTTACGGTCTGCTGGGCTGTGCTGGTGAGGGTGGGGCACTTGGCGGTCTTGCAGGTTACAGTGACGGTATTCTTGCCGCCGTTGAAGTACTCCTTAACCTGATCTGCCGGGATGGTTACAGAGACAGTGCCGGTGCTGTGGGGGTCTGGTTTATCACGATATACGGTTGCCTCAAGTGTTTTGCCGTTCTTAGGGAAGGTGAAGACAACAGTGTCATTGTTGACGGTATCTGGGTTGAATTGATTAGGCGCTACTGTCGCGATGAGGGTGAGAGAGTCACCGTACTGCACGGTCTTGTCTTCCAATGGGGAGATTTCCTCCGGGCCAACGATTCTCGTTTCGAAGCATTCAGGGTGGGACTGGCCCTCAAACCTGTACCAGACACGGTAGAAGCCTGGATCAGTGGCGGTTGGGATATCTTCAGAATAAGGACCATCAACGTCCAGGGCGAACAAGCATTTCTCAAAGATACTTGGAACAAGATTCTGCGGTTCGCCGGTGTAGTAAAGTATGTTGAAAAATGGCGGATCGATTGTCAGTCTAACATCAAAGGTAACGGTGTTTGTGCTTGATGAGCTAACGCTTATCACAGTATATTGGGGTACCTTTTCTGTGGCTTTGATCGTGAAGTCATATTGCCCCGGTCCAAGACCTGTTGGAACTGTGAGGATATTGTCTATAACGGAAATGCCATCAACACCGTTGCTGTCTATGAGCTCATAAGTGAAGTTCCCGCTTGTTGACCCAGAAAAAGATGATGGGTACTTGACCTTTTGGTCCAGATCAATCCTGATTGGGGATTCATACCCGTAGGAAGCAGATTCAATAAGATCATCAGAGATGCTTGGGAGAGCTTGCCCAATCGCGTAAACGACCATGTCCCTCGAGACTTTCGTGGTTTCATCAAACGCGGCGCCATCAGGCTCTTTGGTTTGAGACCACCGCAGGAAGATGTAGTCTTCAGATTCTGGGGGAACAGGCAAACTTATGGTGCCGCCATCGTGTGCAAAGTCGGCAGCGAATTCTTCCCCTTGAACCAGGAAGGTAACCATATAGACTCTGTCCGCTGGATTGGAGGAGAATATGGGGTGGTCGATGCCATCAGGCTGTCCCCAGATCTGCTCAGACCGTCCTGCCTGCAGCCGGGCTGCAACTTCCCCACTCTGGAATGCTTCTACTGGTTTTGCTGCAGCACGAGTTGTACTGTCTGTTTGGCCAGTCAAACCACTGCCTTGTTGGGCGGATCCTTCGAGATAGTAGCAGTTTGGAAAGGAGCTGGTACCTTTCCCTGCATGGCGCCAGCAGAACCCCCTTTGATCTCTCCAGTGCTGTAGCAAAAAGCTAGTTCAAGTTCGGATTGTCCTGCGATACCGCCGACACAATCGTTTTTGGGATCACTCTCTACTCGGCCGCCATCGCATGTACCCACGATACCGCCAGTGGCTGTTCTGCTATTGACCTCGACATTGCTGGTGCAGTGGTCAATCGTACCGGCATTGTAGCCCGCAACTCCACCGCTATAGTCAGCTGTTATGGTGATGGATCCCTCTATGGTCAGGTCCTTTACGGTTCCGCTGTCAGCGATTCTCCCAAACAGCCCTCGATAAGTGGATTCTGCATTATTAATCAACAGTCCGCTGATTTTATGGCCGGCTCCATCGAAAGTGCCCCGAAACTGTTTTGTGCCGTTATCGCCGCCTTTTCCGATTGGAATCCAAGAGTCGCCAACTGGCAATGTGATATCGGCTGTCAACTTGAAGTACTGGCCGCTGCCGCCGTCATTCTCTGCAGTATTGATGTAGTCCCGGAAAGACTTCAACTTCATTGCCTGTTACAGATCCAGTGTTGTAGCAGTCTGTGATGGTGCCGTTGCTATAGCCTACAACGCCTTCATTTGCAATCAGATAGGGGTCTTCCTCGGTACCGCTGCCGCCAGCGTTCTCGAACGGTACCGTTGCTGGTTCGGCAAAAACCGCCGTGGGCAGCAGGGTAAGGAGCAGCAAGACGGCAAGCAGCCCTGCGAGATATTGCCTCAATGTGTGTTTCATCAAACCAACTCCTTTAGGACGCCGAGTGGATGCATGGCAGACAGCCGAGAGATGCCTGCGGCGAACATAACTGTATGTGCGGGACTATTTTAGCATGGAGACAGAGTACCTTTTCTTCTGTTCGGGTAACCTGGCTCGTCTGCATAGAGGATATGACATAGCTCAAAAAGTTCACTATACCAGCCAAAACTGGGATATCTCCGAACTATTTGGCCACTAATGCCCTGCCTAGCATTAATCCCAGGGTTGAGTAGCGGATCTTCAAAACTTCTGAAGGCAGTAGAAAGCGGGATCAAGAATTGAATCGCCAAAGTTCAGACTGTACGCCGTGGAAGAACATCAGTCTGGAGTAGAATGTCCTTTATTGGCTTGGCCTCACGAGTCCTCTCCAGCAGCGATTGACTTGCCTCATTCCGGCCCAATTCGGTCTAGTTTTCAACGTTTTAGTGGTGTTTGCAGCCTTTCAGTAACGGCATCCCAGAGCAGCTTCGTTGGCACTTTCAAGCGGCTGGTCTCGTAAGGTGCTGTGTCCGTCATAGGCGTACACCATGGGTCATTCTACCTCACAGGGCAATCTCTATATTGGAGGGGCTATTTTGAGAACTTTTTTCGAAATACCATCTCCTCTATGCAGACGAGCCAGGTTCGGGTAATAAATTAGACGTTCGGGAAGTGGTTGCGCTGTCAAGAAGCCAGCCGGCCCCGCGCCACATGAGGCGCGGGGCCGGCTGGCTTCAGCTAAGAAACGATGGAGGTTTGTTTCACACTGCTTTTGAGAAGGACAGAAATAGCGAGGCAGCCTCGGCGCGGGTCATGCTGTCCTGGGGGTTCAGGGCATTGCCGTCTCCCTGGAGGATGCCGGCGGAGACAGCCCACTGAACGGCTGCCAGAGCATCGCTGCTTACGTCATCGGCGTCTTCGAAGGCAGAGAGATCTGCCGCAGCGCTAACGTCCATACCCAGCGCCTCAGCATAGCGGTAGAGGATGAGCACTGCCTGTTCCCGGGTGATAGGAGCGTTCGGGGTAAAGAGACCATCTTCGCTGCCTGCTGTGAGGCTGTTCTCCACGGCCCAGGCGATGGAGTCCGCATACCAGGAGCCAGCGGCTACATCAGAGAAGGTGCTGACTGCGGCGGTCTTTCTCCCGTCCAGATTCCACAGCATGGTAATCAGCATACCACGGCTCACGGTGGCATCCGGCTCCATGGTGGTGGCGCTGGTCCCTACCATCAGTCCGTTCTCCACGGCATAGGTGAGGGCATCGGTGTACCAGGCGTTGGGGGTGACATCACTGTAGGCGCTGAGGGGATCGGCCTTGGCAGCGGCTTCACCCAGAATGGCGGTACCGAACACGGCCGGGGAGGACCAGCCCTGGCCGGACTCGTCATACCAGCTGGCGGTGCCGATGCGGGCACCGTCTGCGCCATCATTGATCTGCAATTCGATGCCGACCTCGGTGCCCGCAGCGGGGGTGATATCCGTCCATAGGAAGGCGGCCTCTACGATGTAGCCATCTGCGGTCTTCTTGGTGGCGGAGTTGATGTTCTCGGCGGTGCACTTGGTGCCGTTGAAGCTCTGCTCGTTGTCGAAATTGATGCGGAACTGCTTGTCGTCCGGCTCATAGCCATCGGTCTTGCCGTTGTTTTCATCGATGAAGACCTCGGCGGAGTCCTGTTCATGGACCTGGCTGGAGCTCTTGTCCAGAGCGGGATCCTTTACGGTCATGAGAAGATAGAGGGCGTCCTTGTCCCAGAGCAGCTTGGCCTCTGCGGAGGCTGCGGGGGTGCCAGTCTGGATGGTGAGGGGAATGGCGGGGGCGCTGGCCCAGATGGCATCGGCCTCCCCGTCTACCTTGGCGGTGCCAGCCGGGATGGACATGCAAGGTTTCGCCATGGCTACGGCAAAGTACTTGCTGCTGGTCTCCTGACCCATCTTCAGGTCGTTGTAGGCAAAGGAGTCGCTGCCGTTCCGGACAACCACATCGAAGGAGAAGGTGCTACCTACCGTCAGATCAGCCGGTACCGTGAACTCTGCCGCATAGCCGTTGTCTGCGGCTTTCGCTGCACTCCGGGCAACGGAGAACTTCTCCGGTGCATCGGTGCCGCCGGTGCGGTCCAGATACAGGTCCACACCGTCTGTATCCTGGGCGTCTGCATCCTGGACGGAGACCCGCACTTTCAGGGCGTCTGTATCCCAGATGATCTGGAAGGAGGCGCCAGTGCCGGCGATGGCATAGGCCGTACTCATGGCGTAGGGATCGTCACCGCCCATGGCCTGCATGGCTACCACATGATTGATGAAGGGTTCCAGTTTGTCCGGGTCCACGAAGGCCCAGAAGGAGGGCTTCGCTTTGTAGTCGTCATCAAAGAGGAGCGGACACTGGGGATTGGACCCGTCTGTGCCGCCGCCCACGTTGCTGCTGCTCTGCAGCCAGGAGGCGCTGTCGTAAATGCCCCAGATGGTGATGCCGTTGCAGTCGATGTCATCCATGGCATCAATCGTCTTCATGGTCTCGTAGATCTCTTTGTACCGATAGGCCTGCTTGGTGAACTCATCGGAGCGGGTGACGTCGGTGCCGTCATAGCTGTCGCTGGCCTTCAGATCAAGTTCGGTGAGCTGCACCTTGCCTACGATCTTGCCGTAGGTCTCGGCGGCGGTCTGGATCTGGTTCACGGTGGGGCCGGACATGTTGTGATGAGACTGCATGCCCATGCCGTCGATGCGGGTGGGAAGAGTTTCATCGCTCTCGTGAGCCTTTACAGCCTTCAGAAGGGCGGCGATGCCGTCTACCTTGTTGCCCACACACTCGTTGTAGTCGTTGTAGTAGAGTTCAACGGTCTTGGGCGCGTAGTAGTTGGCGTAGCGGAAGGCGTTGATGATGAAGTCCTCGCTCTGATACACAGCCCACCAGGAGGAGCTCTCTGCGTCCGTGCGGTACGTGCCGGTGCTGTCGCTCACGGCCTCGTTCACCACATCCCAGCCGTAGAACATGTCCTTGTACGCGCTGTCCGGACCGGTGAGGGTCTCCAGGACGGTCTTGATGAACCACTCCTGCCGGATGTCCATCTCCTCAACGCTCACATAGGGCTTGGAGGCGTCCCAGTCCTCGTGGAAGAACCACTCGGGGGTCTGGGAGTGCCAGGTGAGCACATGACCCCGGATCTGGATGGTGTCCTCCGGATGGCTGTCGTTATAGGCCTTGATCACGTCCAGCATCTTGGTGGCTAGACTGAAGCTGAGGGTGGGGTAGCTGCCAGTCACGGTGTCGCCGTTGGCCCGGGTCCAGGTGATCTCCTGGAAGGTGAGGGAGGCGGAGCTGTCGTTCTGATAGCCGAACAACGCGTCCGGTTTCAGCTCGTTCTCAAAGGTGATGGCGTTGAAGTGCTTCTCCACCAGGGCCACCAGGGTCTCGTTGGTCACCTGGCTGTTGTTTACGCACACGCCGATGTGGGCATCTGCGCCCAGACCGTCCGCGCTGGCCACGGTGTCCTTCAGGTCCGGGATGTCCTTTTCGATCTCCTTCTTGGGCAGGGAGGTGACGTCCATCTTCAGGGTATCCACGTCAAAAGAGAGACCGCTGCTGCCCACCAGCTGAATCTGTACCTGGTCGTGACCGCTGCGGGCGGGCATGGCGAATGTACCGGTATACAGCTGCCACTCTGCGGTGAGGGCGGGGTGGCTATCCCAGGTGATGGCGGCCCCTTGGGAAGAGGACCAGTCTGCGCTGGCGCTGGTGATGTTCAGGGAGATGGTGCCGTCTTTCGTGTCTCCAACCGCTTTCGCGTAGAAGGAGAATACGCCTTCTGCGCCTGCAGGCAGGAGCTTTGCGATGTCCGCCGCCGCTACCTGGGCGGTGCCCACGCCGCTGTCGTCTGCCGTTACCTCCAGGTAGTAGTCTCCGCTCTCCGAAGACGCCTGATCGGCCTCTCCGTAGGCCATCCGGGCGATGTTTGCCGGAGACCAGTTGGCGTCATTCCACCAGTAGAGATTGCCGCTGTCGTCCGCCCCTTCAAACTCGGTGTTGAAGTCTGTCAGGACGTTGGCCTGGACGGGCTCTGCGGCCAGTGCAATGCCCTGCAGCAGAGTGCCCAGGGCGAGCAGGGAGGCCATAGTGCCGGCCAGAAGCCGTTTTGCTTTCCTCATCATAATTCCTCCTCAAAATATTCTGGGGTTGGGCGATTCCGCCCGTTGCCGCAATCATACCATTGGACAGGAGGAAAGGTGGATGGACAAAGTGAAGCAGATCTCCGGAGAAGTTGCAGGAAAACCCTGGGGGATTTGGAGAGGGTGCTATGAGAACGGGATGGGCTGTCTACGGGGCGCTGGCATTGGCCTGGGGTGCCCAGAGGGTGTCCGCCAGCTTGCGGCAGCCGGGGAGAGATTGGAGGATCTCTCTGGCCTGGGGGATGTCTTTGGGGGCCATTGCCCGGAGAAAGTCCTGCCCCATCTCCGTGCGCACGAACTGGGCCAGGAAGGTGCGGGGCAGGTTCTGGGAGGCCTCGGCAAAGGCGGGGCCCCGGAGATTGGGACTCTGAGCCCGAAGCAGCCAGTCCTCCGCCCAGGCAGCCCGGCTGCTGGGGCGGATGCCAGGGAGCTCCTGGAGGCTGTAGTTGCGGGGGACCACATGGTGCAGGGTCTCCGGGGAGAAGTATGCCCCGGCGGTGTATGCCTGCCAATGGGAGCCCTTGCGGTCCAGACCCAGCACCAGCGGGGCGGATGCCGCCTCCGCTGTGGGGATTGTCTTACTGGTGAGGCCCTCCAGGCACTGGACTGCGAACTTCACCGTGGTGATCATGCAGCTGTTCTCCAGGAGGTCCCGAAGCTCCTCCACCCGGATGGTCCTGCCGGAACGGAGGATCCGCAGCAGAAAGAGCTCCGTGGGGTTCAGACTCTGTAACACCTTCTTTTGCTGCTCCGGCAGCGCCGCAATGGCGGCATACTCCTGCAGAATCCGATCCGCCAGGGATTGGATGTACTGGGGCGTGAATTACCCCGCCTGACGGACAGAAGGGCACCGTCCTTTCAGACGGGGCTT
>CANQII010000066.1 GCA_947623875.1 uncultured Oscillospiraceae bacterium | reverse complement strand
TGCAGGTCAAGGGGGATGTGATCTGCGACCTCACCGAGGACATGGCCGCCGAGCAGAAGGCCCGTGTCACTTACGACAACATCCTCCGGCTCTCAGACGACCCTGACGTGAACGACGTCATCCGCTTCCTCCGGGAGCGGGAGATCGTCCACTTCCAGCGCTTCGGCGAGGCCCTGGAGCTGGCCAAGGCCAAGATGGACCAGAAGAACGTGTACTACGTGAACCCCTCTTTTGACAAGCCCTGACGCATACAGCCTCTCTCCAGAGTATGCCCGGGCAGGTCTTCCCTGCCCGGGCTTTCCCTACCTTATATAAAGGAAGGGGCTGGCAGCCCAGCCCCTTCTGAAGCGATCACTTTCCGATGATCTGCAGCACGGCGTCCCGGTCTCCCTCGGCCTCGCCGATGAGAATCAGGAACTGCTCCTCATTGAGTACAGGCACCCCCAGCTCCTGGGCCTTGCGCAGCTTGGAGCCGGCGGCCTCCCCTGCGATGACGCACCCCGTCTTCTTGGAGACGGAGCCGGCCACCTTGGCGCCCATGGCCTCCAGTTTGCCGCCGGCGTCCTTCCGGGAGTAGCTGGAGAGCTCTCCAGTGAGTACGAAGATGATCCCGGAGAGGGTGTCCCCCACCGGCTCTGCGAGAGAGGTCATGTTCACCCCGGCGTCCTTCAGGGACTGGATCAGGTGCTGGCTCTGAGGAGAGGCAAACCACTGGGTGAGGTTGTGGGCGGTGATGCCGCCGATGTCATCGATGGCGGTGAGCTCCTCCTCACTGGCGGCCATCAGGGCATCCAGCGTGCCGAATTTCAACGCCAAAGTGCGGCCGGCCCGCTCTCCCACCTGGCGGATGCCGAAGGCGTAGATCAGCTTGGCCAGGTCGTTGCCCTTGGACTTCTCGATGGCGGCCAGCAGGTTGTCTGCAGACTTCTTGCCCATCCGGTCCAGTTTGGCCACCGCATCCCGGTCCAGGGAATACAGGTCTGCCGGGGACTTGATGAGGTTTGCCTCCACCAGGGACTGCACCATGGCGGGGCCCAGGCCATCGATGTCCATGGCATCCCGGCTGGCGTAGTGGACCAGGTTGCGCAGCAGCTGGGCGGGGCACTCGGCGCCGGTGCAGCGCATGTGGGCCCCGTCCTCGTCCCGGACCACCGGGGCGCCGCACACCGGGCAGGTGTCCGGCAGGAAATAGGGCACCGCATCTGCCGGGCGCTTTTCCTTCACCACAGACACGATCTCCGGGATGATCTCCCCCGCCTTCTGTACGATGACGGTGTCTCCGATGCGGATGTCCTTGCCGGAGATAAAGTCCTGGTTGTGGAGGGTGGCGTTGGATACGGTGGTGCCGGCCAGACGCACCGGGGAGATCACGGCTTTCGGGGTGAGCACGCCGGTGCGGCCCACCTGGACCACGATGTTCTCCACCACGCTCTCCTTCTGCTCGGGGGGATACTTGTATGCCGCGGCCCACCGGGGGAACTTGGCGGTCTCCCCCAGGGTCACCCGCTGGGAGAGGTCGTTCACCTTCAGCACGGCGCCGTCGATGTCGAAGGGATAGCGCTCCCGGTTGTCCCCCAGGTCGAAGACCTGCTGCTGGAGGTAGTCCATGTCGTCGGAGAGCTGGTACTCGATCACCTTGAACCGGAGACTCTTCAGCCAGTCCAGGCTCTCGCTGTCTGTGGCAAAGGGGGCGCCGTCAGTGTACTGGACGTTGAAGATCACCATGTCCAGACCGCGGCTGGCGGCCACCTTGGAGTCCAGCTGCCGGAGGGAGCCGGCGGCGGCGTTCCGGGGGTTGGCCAGCAGCGGCTCCCCGTTCAGATCCCGCTCCTCATTGAGCCGCTCAAAGGTCTTGCGAGGCATGTAGACCTCGCCCCGGACGATGAGGGTGGCGGGGGCGTTCTCCAGCTTCATGGGGATGGAGCGGATGGTGCGGATGTTCTCCGTCACGTCCTCCCCCACCCGGCCGTCTCCCCGGGTGGCGCCCCGGACGAAGATGCCGTTTTCATACTCCAGGGCCACGGAGAGGCCGTCTACTTTGGGTTCCAGCAGATACGCCGTCTTGCCGGCGGTCTCCCGGACCCGCTTGTCGAAATCCTTCACCTCATCCGGGGAGAACACGTCCTGCAGGCTCTGGAGGGGCACCCGGTGGACCACGGTGTCGAAGCTCTCCACCGCCCTGCCCCCCACCCGCTGGGTGGGGGAGTCCGGGGTGATGAGCTCCGGGTGGGCCTTCTCCAGGTCTTCCAGCTCCCGGAGCATGCGGTCATACTCGTAGTCCGGGATGGTGGGGTTATCCAGAACATAGTAGTTGTAGTTATGCTCATTCAGGGTATCGCGAAGCTTCTGAATCTGATCCTTCACCGATGCGCTGGCCTCCGGTTGGGGATCCGGCTCCTGAAACAACAGATCCATTCCTATTTGATCCATTTGTAAAACTCCCTTGTTGCATATCGAGATAGGTGTCCGGCGGCTCTCCCACGATCACCGTCTCCGCCACGGGGATCCCGGCGGAGACGGACACCGGCAGTATCTTGCCGGGCAGGAAGAGGGCCAGGTCTACGGTGAGCTGCAGTACCACCTGGTGGCGGGTCTGATTCACCCCGGCGGCGGTGAAGCTGTTGGCATATTCTGCGGAGACGGTGCCCGCCCCGGAGAAGCGGACTTTCACCCGGGGCCCCTTTCCGCTGAGCAGGGGCTGCCCGGTGAGGGTGCCCAACGGGATGGAGATGGGGGATTCCTCCAGGGACTCCAGCTCCGCCAGGACAGCATCGGTGAGCTGCCGGCGAAAGCGGGTGCTCACGGCGGTGTCCGAGGTGAGGGCGGAGACTCTCCCGTCCGGCCCCATCTCCAGCCGGACGAAGTCCCCGTAGTCTGCCGAGGCGTCCGAGAGACAGTCGTCTGCCGCCCGCTGGATCACCGCTGTCACCAGATTGGAGACCTGGTCCCGGGCGGCGGTCTCCAGCACCGGCAGCAGCAGGCGGTTGCCCCAGGAAAAGAGCAGCGCTGCTATAAGTATCGCCGGGATGGCGGCCAGCAGCCAGGGATTTCCCTTACTCGGTTGCCGGCGCCGGCGGCGCTTCTTTTTCATAGACTCCACCCCCAGCCCAGCATATGCCGGGCCGGGCTTGGACTATTCCCCTTGCAGCAGCTGCTGGGCGGCCAGCATCAGGCCGGCCTTGCCGGAGGGATAGGTGAGGCCGCCCTGGAGGTACACGGTGTACGGCGGGCGCATGGGGGCGTCTGCGGAGAGCTCGATGGAGGCCCCCTGGACGAAGGCGCCGGCGGCCATGATCACTTGGCAGTCGTAGCCGGGCATGTCCCAGGGCTCCGGGGTGACGTAGGAGTCCACCGGGGCGCCGGACTGGATGCCCTTGCAGAACCGGGCCACCCGCTCCGGGGTCTCCAGGTGGATCATCTGGATGATGTCGTGGCGGACGGCGTCGGAGGCGGGCTCCGTCCGATAGCCCATCCGCTCCATCAGCCGGGCGCCGAAGACGGCGGTTTTCAAAGCCTGTGCCACCGTGTGGGGGGCCAGGAAGAGACCCTGATACAGCAGCCGGTTCTGGCCCAGGGTGCAGCCGCACTCCCGACCGATGCCGGGACAGGTGAGGCGCATGGCGGCGCCCTCCACCAGGTCCCTCCGCCCGGCGATGTAGGCGCCGGTGGGGGCGAGGCCGCCGCCGGGGTTCTTGATGAGGGATCCCACCACCAGGTCCGCTCCCACATGGGTGGGCTCCTGTTCCTCCACGAATTCCCCGTAGCAGTTGTCTACCAGAATGGCTGCATCTGGATTGTGAAGCCGTACCACTTTACAGAGTTCTCCGATCTCCGCCACAGACAGGGAGGCCCTGGTGGCGTAGCCCCGGGAGCGCTGGATGAGAACCGCCTTCACCCTGGAATCTGATACCGCTGCGGCGAGGCCCTCCGGGTCCGGGGCGTTGTCCTTGAGAGGTACCTCCCGGTACTCCACCCCGTAGTCTTTGAGAGAGCCGTGGCCCTTGTCCACAGCGCCCACCACCCCGAGAAGGGTGTCATAGGGGGCCCCAACGGCGGACACCAGCACATCCCCTGCCTTCAGAGCGCCGAAGAGGGCGCAGGAGATGGCGTGGGTGCCGTTTACAAACTGCAGCCGGACCAGAGCGTCCTCCGTGCCGAAGAGGTCTGCGTAGATGGCGTCCAGCTTGTCCCGGCCGATGTCATCGTAGCCATAGCCGGTGGTGCCGGAGAAGTATGCTTCCGCCACCCGGTGAGTCTGGAAGGCCTCCAGCACCCGCTGGGTGTTGTGCTCTGCGATGCGGTCGATGCGGGCAAAAGATTCCTGGAGATCTGCCTCCGCCTGGGCGGCCAGGGCGGATATCTCCGGGCTGATGTTCAGTGCCATTCTGGTTGTACCTCCAGACGGGTGTTGGCAAAGGCGGCCAGCAGATCCGCCGCGGCGATGACATCATCGGCGTCCACCAGCTCGGTGGGGGTGTGGAGATAGCGGCAGGGAATCCCAATGCCGCCGGTCCAGACGCCGCCCCGGGCGGCGTGGATGACCCCGGCATCGGTGCCGCCCTTGGCCAGCACGTCCCGCTGCACGGGGATGCCCCTGGCCTTGGCGGTCTGCAGCAGCTTTTGTACCACGGCGGGGTCGCAGATCACGGCATCGTCCAGGATCTTCACCGCAGCGCCGGCGCCGCAGATGCTGCTGCCCTGGTGTTTGGCACCGGCGGCGTCATCGGCGGGGGTGAGGTCCACCGTGATGGCGTAGTCCGGGTCCACGGCCCAGGCGGCGGTTTTGGCGCCCCGGTTGCCCACCTCTTCCTGCACGGTGAAGACGAAGTAGAGGTCGTTTTCGGGGTTGGCCAGCCGCTTCATGGTCTTCAGCAGCACGAGACAGGAGAGCCGGTTGTCCAGATAGGGGCCCATCACCTTGTTCCCCGCCCGGTAGAGAGGTGCATCCCACACGGCGGTGTCCCCGATCTTCACCAGTTTCTCCGCCGCGGCCTTGCCGGAGACCCCCAGGTCCAGCAGCAGGTCCGAGGGCTTCAGCTTGTCGATCTCGGTGCCCTCCGGGGCGGTTACCACCGCCCGGGCGCCGTTTTGGAACTTCACCGGCCGGTGCAGCAGCAGCGCCGGGCTGCACTTGCCCAGGACGGCGGCGTTGGCGTAGCCGCTGTCCTCGATGTGGGTCACCACAAGGCCCAGGGTGTCCATGTGGGCGGAGAGCATCAGTTTGGGGCCGCTGCCCTTCTTCCGGCAGATCAGGTTGCCCATCACGTCCGAGGTGATCTCATCCGCCCAGGGGGCGGCCAGTTTCTGAATGATGCGGGAGATCTCCCCTTCGGCGCCTGCGGGGCCGAAGCCGGAGACCAGCATCTGCAGGGTGTCCAATGATTCCATGATGATCCTCCCTATCCTGCTGCCATGGCCTGGAGAAAGAGGCGGGCCAGCTGGAGAATGTGTTCCGCGTCATCCAAACTGCAGACGCTGTTGGGGGCGTGGAGATAGCGCACGGCGGCGGAGATGCCTGCCACCCGGACGCCGGCCTTGGTGCGCTGAATGGACCGGGCATCGGTGCCGCCGGCCACGGCGTTTTTCATCTGCCAGGGGATGTCGTTTTTCGCAGCCAGATCCCTAAGGCACTGGAAGAGCGCTCTGTCGTAGATGGTGCCGTTGTCCATCCAGGAGATCACCGGCCCTTTGCCGGGCCAGCACACCTGCCGGCTCTCCGGCACCGCCGGGGTATCGGCAGAGGTGGTGCCCTCAAAGACCACGGCGATCTCCGGGGTCTCGGAGAAGGCGGCGGCGAAGGCACCCCGGCAGCCGGTCTCCTCCTGGGCGGTGAAGACGAAGGTTACGTCCAGGGGGAGATCCTCCTGGAGAAGCTGCACCAGCACGGCGCAGCCGATGCGGTCGTCGATGGCCTTGGCCTTCAGCATGTGATTGCCAAACTCCACGGCGTCCGAGACGAAGACTCCCTGGTCTCCCAGCTGCACCTGCTGCAGGGCCTCTTCCCTGCTGCGGGCGCCGATGTCGATGTACAGGGAGGACAGTTTGGGCACGCTCTTGCGCTCGCCGTCCTCCATCAGGTGGACCGCCTTCCGCCCGATGACGCCGGGAATCTGGCGGTCTCCCACCACCACCCGTTTGCCGAGAAGAATTCGCCGGTCTATGCCGCCTACGCAGCCGAAGTGAAGGCTGCCGTCCTCGGAGACGGACTTTACGATGAGACCCACCTCGTCCATATGGGCGCAGAGCATCAATTTGCCCGGGGCGGACACGGCTCCTTTCTTGTGGACGATGAGATTTCCCATGGCGTCCTGGCGGATGCGCTCTGCGTAGGGCTCCGCCTGGGTGCGGATGTAGTCCCGCACCGCGTCCTCCCAGGAGGACACGCCGGGGAGCAGACACAGGGTCTTCAGGGTATCGATGAGGGACGCTGTCATTGGAAAGAGACCTCCTCTCCCCAGTTCTGTAGGAAGGCGGCCAGAAGTTTCGCGGTGTTCTCCATGTCGGAGAGGTCCACCACTTCCACCGGGGTGTGCATGTACTTCAGGGGCACGGAGAGGATGGCGGTGGCCACCCCTTCGTTGCAGACCTGCATGCCCCAGCCGTTGGTGCCGGAGCTGCGCTCCATGATCTCCCGCTGTACGGGCATGCCGAGAGACTCCGCCTTGTCCAGAAGCCGCCTGCCCATCCACCGGGTGGTGTTGGGCCCCAGCCCTACCACCGGACCGCCGCCCAGGGGGAAGGTCTCAGACTTGGGGGCGTCCTCCGTCCTGCCGTGGGTGACATCCACCGCCACGCAGTATGTGGGATGCAGCGCCTGGACGCAGGCCACGGCGCCGCTGCCCTGGGTCTCCTCCCGGGTGCTGCCCAGGACGCAGAGGTCTACGTCCAAGGGGGTGCCTTTCAGCAGTTCCAAAGTGCGCAGCAGCACCGCAAAGCAGGCGCGGTCGTCCATGGCCTTGCCGCAGAGCTGCCGCTCCCCCAGGGGAAACACATCCTGCCGGTATACGATGGGGGTGCCCACGGGAATTTGGGCCTGGGCCTCCTCCTGGGTGAGCCCCACATCCAGGAACATGTCTTCGATTTTGGGGGCCTTCTCCCGGTCCTCTGGGGTGAGCACATGGGGCGGCAGACAGGCGGTCACGGCGAGACGGGGCGGGTTGGTGAGCACCCAGAAGGTCTGGTCCGGCAGCATCCGCTGGTCCACATCGCCGATGGGGGCAAAGCGGAGAAAGCCGTCCTTATGGCCGATCACCACAAAGCCTACCTCGTCCAGGTGGGCGTCCAGAAGCAGCAGCCTGGCGTCCTCTTTGCCGCAGCGGCGGATCCCGATGAGGTTGCCCAGCCGGTCCCGGCGGAGCTCATCCACCAACGGGGCCAGCAGCTCTCCTGCGGCCTCCGCCACCGGCCCTTCAAAGCCGGAGGGGCCGCCCACGGAGCAGAGCCGCTCCAGCATCTCTCTCAATTCCAAAGGGAGTCCACTCCTTTTCTCTCAGGTGAGGTCGTTGACGAACTGTTTGAAGGCATTGCCTCGCTCCATAAAGTTGCGGAAGCAGTCGAAGGAGGCGCTGGCGGGAGAGAGAATCACCACATCTCCCGGCTGAGCGGCCGCCTGGGCCTTCTGTACTGCGTCCTGGAGGTTCTCGCAGTCTGTGATGGCCGGGCTGCCCGGGGTGTATTCCGGGGCATTTAAGACCGCCTCTTTGATCTTGGGGGCGGTGGCGCCTGTCAAGAAGAGATGCTTTACATGCTCCACCACCTCAGGGCCCAGCACGTCATAGGGGATGTGCTTGTCGTAGCCGCCGGCGATGAGGATCACCTTCTGGCGGAAGGAGCGGAGGCCGGCGATGGTGCGGGTGGGGCTGGAGGCGATGGAGTCGTTGTAGTACTTCACCCCGTTCAGCTCCCGGCAGAGTTCGATGCGGTGCTCCACCCCGTTGAAGGTGCGGGCGTACTGCTGGATCACCTCGTCCGGCACCAGCGCATCCACAGCGGCGATGGCCGCCATATAGTTCTCCAGGTTGTGGACCCCGGGAAGGCGGATCTCATCTGCCCGGAGTACCGGGTGTCCATCGTGGACCACGGTGCCGTTTTGAAGCCACACGCCCCGGTCCAGGGTCTTCTGCCGGCTGAAGAGAATCAGGTCTCCCCGCACCTCTTTCGCAAAACCGGCGGTGATCTCGTTGTCCGCATTCAATACCGTGAGTCCGCCATCGTCCTGCCAGGCGAAGATGTTCTTCTTGGCGGCGATATACTCCTCCATCCCCTTGTGCACATCCAGGTGGTTGGGAGAGATGTTGGTCACCACGGCGATGTCCGGACTCTGGCGCATGGTGAGCAGCTGGAAGGAGGAGAGCTCCAGCACCACGATGTCGTCCGGGCGGATCTCATCCACCTGGGCCAGCAGCGGATGGCCAATGTTGCCCCCTACAAAGACCCGGTTGCCGGCGGCCTCCAGCAGGCCTGCGATGATGGTGGTGGTAGTGGTCTTCCCGTCTGAGCCGGTGACTGCCACGCACCGGCAGGGACAGAGGGACACAAAGACCTCCATCTCCGAGGTGAGCACGGCACCCCGCTGTACGGCCTCCACCAGCTGCGGCACATCCGGCCGCATGCCCGGGGTGCGGAAGATCACGTCCGCATCTCCCATATGATCCAGGTAGTCCGGTCCCAAGTAGGTCTTCAGCCCCAGCTGCTCCAGGTCCTCCAGCTCGCTGCCGAACTGCTCCCGCAGCCGCTTATCCAGGGCGGTGACCCGAATGCCGCCCTCCAGCAGTTTCCGGATCAGCGGGGTGTTGGAGATGCCAATGCCCACCACCGCCACCTGTTTCCCCTTCAGCTGGGATAGAAACCCGTTCAGAATTGACTCCATAAAATGCTGCCTCCCGTTCTCATAGCAAACCACCCCCTATTATACAGCAGAAAACTCCGTTTGACAATCGTTGAAAAGTGCTGTAGAATACCGAATTGCACGCAGGCTGGACAGCCGCGCAGGCAGGCCGAAAGGCCGTCTGTGAGGAAAGTCCGGGCTCCACAGGGCAAGGATAACGGGTAACACCCGCCGGGGGCGACCCTAGGACCAGTACAACAGAGATATACCGCTGCCCCGCCCGGGGCAGTAAGGGTGGAAAGGCGAGGTAAGAGCTCACCCGATGGCGTGTCAAGCGCCCATCGCTGCAAACTCTATCCGGAGCAACGCCGTGGAGGGACACAAGGCCGGCCCGGCCGTCCCGAGGAGGCGGCTTGAGCGCATCGGCAACGGTGCGTCGAGATAGATGGCTGTCTTCAATGACAGAACCCGGCTTACAGGCCTGCTGCACGAAGAATACCTTGGGGGGTTCCCGAGGTATTTTTCGTTTTTCGTCATTTTTCAGACGCTTTTCCCGGCGGTTTTGTCGTTTTCGTGGTTGCGCCAAACTGCCTGTTGGTCTATAATTGTGCGGACACGAAAGGGGGTGCCCTATGGAACTTCTCATCAAGGGCGGCAGGGTGTTGGATCCCGCCTCCGGACTGGACGCCAGAATGAACGTGCTGGTGCGGGACGCGAAGATCGCCGCCGTGGGAAAGAATATTCAGGTTCCCACGGCCACGGTGCTGGACGCCGCGGGCCTTGTGGTGGCGCCGGGCCTGGTGGACATGCATGTGCACCTGCGGGAGCCGGGCTTTGAGGCAAAAGAGACCGTGGCCACCGGCTGCGCCGCCGCGGCCCGGGGCGGCTTCACCTCAGTAGTGGCCATGCCCAACACGAATCCCGTGACAGATACCCCGGAGATCATCCGATTGGTGCAGGAAAAGGCGGCGCCCACCGGGGTGCACGTCTACCCTGCCGGCGCGGTCTCCGTGGGAGAGAAGGGACAGCAGCTCACGGACTTTGCCGCCCTGAAGGCGGCGGGAGCACCCGCCGTCACGGACGACGGCAATCCCATTCAGAATAACGCCCTGATGCGCCAGGCGCTGCAGCAGGCGAAAGCGCTGGGGCTGCCCATTCTGGACCACTGCGAAGACCGGGACATGGTGGCAAACTACGGCGTGAATGAGGGCGCCGTCTCCCGGCAGCTGGGCCTCCCCGGCCGGCCGGCGGTGGCGGAAGAGCTGCAGATCATGCGGGATGTGATGCTGGCGGAGGAGCTGGGCGCCCGGGTGCACATCTGCCATATCTCCACCGCCCGGGGCATTGACATTGTCCGGCAGGCCAAGGCCCGGGGCGTGGCCGTCACCTGCGAGACCTGTCCCCAGTACTTCTGGCTCACGGAGGACGAGGTGCTCCGCCAGGGCGCTCTGGCCCGGGTGAACCCTCCCCTGCGCACGGCGGCAGATGTGGAGGCGGTACGCCAAGGCCTGGCAGACGGTACCATCGATGTGCTGGTGACAGACCACGCGCCCCACACGGCGGAGGAAAAGGCCCGGCCGCTCCCCGATGCCCCCAGCGGCATGGTGGGACTGGAGACCGCGTTGGCCCTGAACCTCACCGGCCTCTACCACAGCGGGCTTCTCAGTCTGCTGGAGGTGATCGGCCGCATGACCTGCCGCCCGGCAGAACTGCTGGCGCTACCGGCAGGCCGGCTCTGCGAAGGCGCGAGATCGGACATTGTGATTTTCGATCCGGACAAGCCCTGGACGGTGGACTGCAACCAGTTCGCCTCCAAAGGGCACAACACCCCATTTCAAGGAAAAAACCTGCGGGGAAAGGTGAAAATGACCATCTCCAGCGGGAAAATCATCTATCAGGAGGGCTGATCCCATATGGCATTCGACGTGCTGCAGGACAAGATCAAGGAAAAGAAGAACCCCACCGTGGTGGGACTGGACGCCCGGGTAGAATTCGTGCCGCCGGCGATCCTGTACCGCTACATCAACCTGTATGGCGAGACCCTCGCCGCCGCATCCCTGGCTGTGATGGATTTCGACTGCGGGCTCATCGATGCCCTGGCGGACATCGTGCCGGCGGTGAAGCCCCAGGCCGCCTACTTTGAGTGCCTGGGCTGGCAGGGTATGAAGGCCTTGGAACAGGTCATCGACTACGCCAGATCCAAGGGTCTCTATGTGATCGCGGACATCAAGCGGGGAGACATCGGCTCCACCGCCACCGCATACAGCGAGGGGTGGCTGGGCAGAACCAAGGTGGGCTGCACAGCGTGTGCCGCCTTCAATGCGGACTGCGTCACCCTCAACGGCTACATGGGCTCGGACGCCATCAAGCCCTTCCTGAAAGACATCACCGAGCGGGACAAGAGCGCCTTTGTGCTCTGCAAGACCTCTAACCCCTCCTCCGTGGAGCTGCAGGACCTGGTGGCGGGAGACCGGCTGGTGTACACCGTGATGGGAGACCTGGTGAAGCGCTGGGGCGGCCGCAACAAGGACCGCTATGGCTACCTCCCCCTGGGCGCTGTGGTGGGCGCCACCGCCCCCTCCGTGATCAAGGAGCTCCGCTATCGCCTGGACGACGTGTTCTTCCTGGTGCCGGGATACGGCACCCAGGGCGGCACCGCGGCGGATGTGCGCTACGCCTTCGATGAGCTGGGCCGGGGTGCCATCGTGAACGCCTCCCGCTCCATCATGTGCGCCTGGCAGAAGACCGGCCACAACGGCGAGGACTACCAGGCTGCGGCCCGTGCCGCCGCAGAAAAGATGCGGGACGAGCTGAGACGCTATATTACCATTCTCTGAGGAGAGTCATTCATGCCAAAACAGCAAACCTGTACCATCCTCTCGAAAGTCTGGCTGAATCAGGACACCGTGTATCTGTCCCTCCTGGCCGGCGACATGGTCCGCTCCACGTTCAAGGGCCCCGGACAGTTTCTCCACATCAAGTGCGGAGACGGTCTGATGCTGCGCCGGCCCATCTCCGTGTCCACCTGCTCCACAGACGGCAGCGAAGATCAGGTGTCCGTGGTCTTTGAGATCCGGGGACAGGGAACGGCCTGGCTGGCTGAGCGCAACAAGGGGGAGACCCTGGACGTGCTGGGCCTTCTGGGCAACGGGTACCCCATCCAGCCGGAGAGCCGGTGCCTTCTCGTAGGGGGCGGCATCGGCGTGCCTCCCCTTCTGGGCTGTGCGCAGTACACCCAGGGCCGCTCCAGCGCCATCCTGGGCTTTCGTACATCAGACAAGGGCATTCTCCAGGACCGGTTCCGCAAGAGCTGCGCCTCGGTGCAGCTGGCCACAGACGATGGCACCCTGGGCTATCACGGCTTTGTGGATGCGGTGCTCCGCAATACCCTGGAGAAGGACGCCGCCTATGACGCCGTTCTGGCCTGCGGTCCCCGCCCCATGCTGAAAAACGTGGCGGCGGTCTCCCAGCAGTTCGGCATCCCCTGCTGGGTCTCTATGGAGGAGCGGATGGGCTGCGGCGTTGGCGCCTGCCTCGTCTGCGCCTGCGCCATGAAGGACGGCCGCATGGCACATGTGTGCAAGGACGGCCCTGTATTCAACGCCCAGGAGGTGGAATGGAATGCCTGAGCAGAATGTGGATCTCTCCGTCTCCCTGGCTGGGGTGACCTTGAAAAACCCGGTGGTTGTGGCCTCCGGTACCTTCGGATTCGGCCGGGAGTACGGCGAATTCTATGACCTCTCCGAACTGGGGGGCATCTGCGTGAAGGGCCTCACCCTCCACCCCAGAGCGGGCAACCCCGCCCCCCGGATCGCCGAGACCCCCCGGGGCATCCTGAACTCCGTGGGGCTGCAGAACCCCGGTGTGGAGGCCTTTGCGGCGCAAGAGCTCCCCTTCCTCCGCCAGTATGATGTGAAGGTGATCGCCAACATCTCCGGCAACACCCCAGAGGAGTACGGCATCATGTGTGAGACCCTGGCGGCGGCCGGGGTGGACATGATCGAGGTGAACATCAGCTGCCCCAATGTGAAGGCCGGCGGCATGGCCTACGGCACCAAGCCGGAGCTGGCCGCTGAGGTGACTGAGACGGCGAAACGCCACGCCGGTAATGTGCCGGTGATGGTGAAGCTCTCCCCCAACGTGACGGACATCACCGAGATCGCCCGGGCGGTGGCGGGGGCCGGCGCAGACGCCCTCTCCCTCATCAACACCATCCGGGGCATGCGCATTGACGTGAAGACCCATCGCCCGGTGCTGCGCATGAATACCGGTGGCCTCTCCGGCCCGGCGGTGCTGCCGGTGGCGGTGCGCATGGTGTGGGAGGTGGCCAATGCGGTGAAGCTGCCCATCCTGGGCATGGGCGGCGTGTCCTGCGGCGAGGATGCCGCCCAGCTGATGCTGGCCGGCGCCAGCGCCGTGGCAGTGGGCACCGCCATCTTCGCCGATGTCTATGCCCCGCTGCATGTGCGGGACCAGCTCCGGGATCTGGCTGCGGCCCAGGGCCTCACGGCAGTATCGCAATTTACCGGCGCGGTCCGGGCTTGGTAAGGCAGGGTTTGCACTTCATGACAACCATATATCTTGTGCGCCATGCCCAGGCGGAGGGCAACCTGTACCGCCGGTGCCATGGCTGGAACAACGGACTGATCACAGAAAAAGGCCGCCAGCAGATGGACCTGCTGGAAGAGCGCTTCAAGGACATCCATTTGGACGCGGTGTACTCCAGCGACCTCTACCGCGCCATGACCACCGCCACCGCCCTCACCCGGAGCCGGGGCCTGCGGCTGCGGCTGGATCCCGGTCTCCGGGAGATCCACGCCGGC
>CANQII010000065.1 GCA_947623875.1 uncultured Oscillospiraceae bacterium | reverse complement strand
TCCCCGATGCCGTCCCCGTTGCTGTCCTGAAAACTGCGGGGATAGATCTGATAGATGACGGCCTTCTGCCACCACTTCTCCGATGGTGCCATATGGCTGTCCCCCTTTCTGATGGTTTTCGTTTTATTCCTTCACAGAGCCAACGGTCATGCCGCTGATCAAATATTTCTGCAAGAAGGGATAGATGATGAGCAGCGGAATTACGGCCACCACGATCTTGGCGGCGTTCAGGTTCCGGTTGCTGAGCTCGGTGAGGTTCTCCAGCGTACTGCTGGTTGCGCTTTTTACCAGTTCCGCGAGGTCGATACTGAGGGACTGGATGTAGGTCATGATGGGGTAGTCCTCAACGTGTTGCATGTAGATGAGGCCGCTGAAGAAGTCGTTCCAGCTGCCCACGATGGAGAACAGGGACACCGTGGCGATAGACGGCTTGGCGCAGGGCACCAGGATCCGCAGCAGCACCTGCAGCGGGGAGGCGCCATCGATCACAGCGGCCTCTTCCAGCGCCTTCGGCTGACTTCTAAAGAAGTTCATCATCAGGATGACATTGAAGATAGGCAACGCGCCGGGCAGAATCAGGGCCCAGATGGTGTTCAGAAGGCCCAGGTTGCGTACCACGATATAAGTGGGGATCATGCCGCCGTTAAACAGCATGGCGAAAATGAGAAGGTTCATATAGATGTCCCGGGCCCGGAACTCCCTGCGGTTCTTTGTCATAACGTATGCCGTGGGGATGATCAATACCAGGTTCAAGACGAGCTGCAGGGCCACCCGGACGGCAGAGATCATAAACGAGCGCCAGAACTGATTGTCCTCCAGGATGCGGTTGTATGCCGTGGTGGTAAAGTCCACGGGCACCAGACCCACCCGGTTGGCCGCCACGGCAGCGCTGCCGCTGAAGGAGATGGCCACAATGTTGATGAGGGGCAGCAGGCAGATGAGTCCGAGAAAGATTACAATAGCGTAGATAATCACCTTGCGTATGGTGGGGCCAACACCTTTGTCTATCATAGAACTCCCCTCCTCAGTAGATCCGCTGACCGGTGAAGCGGCCGGTGATCCGGTTTGCGCTCACCAGCAGGATTGCTGCTACCACAGACCGGCAGAGGCCCACGGCGGCGCCGAAACTGTACTGGCGGCCCACAAGGCCGATGCGGTAGATGTAGGTGTCCAGCACGTCGCCGGACTCATAGACAATCTGGGAATAGAGGTTGTACACCTGATCAAAACCGGCGCTCAGCACGTTGGTGAGGTTCATGGCGGTCATGAGGAGGATAATGGGCAGCATGCCCGGCAGAGTGACGTGCCATACCCGCTTCCACCAGGAGGCGCCGTCGATGGCAGCTGCCTCGTGGAGGCCGGGGTCGATGCCGGTGATGGCGGCGAGGTAGACCACTGAACTGTAGCCGAACTCTTTCCAGACGTCGGTGCCGATGATCAATTTCCGGAAGACAGCGTTGTCTCCCAGGAAGTTGATCTTCTGAAGGCCCAGGCTGGTCAGGATCTGGTTCACAGCGCCGTCCAGGTTGAAGAGGTTCACGGCCACAGCGGCCAGCACGACCCAAGACAGGAAGTGGGGCAGATAGACGATGGTCTGGACGCCCTTCTTAAGGAGCTTTACCTTGATCTCATTGAGCAGGATGGCAAACGCGATGGCGAGGATCATGCCGAAGATGATCTTGCCCAGGGCGATGATCACGGTATTGCGGATGACGCGGCCGATGTCCGGCAATTCCAACATGTACTGGAAGTGCTTCAGGCCCACAAATTTGGACTTAAAGAACCCCTGGGCCGGCTTGAAGTCCTGGAAAGCCATGATCAGGCCCAACATAGGGATGTAGCTGAAGATCAGCAGAAAGATCATGCCGGGGAGGACAAATGCGTGATAGTAGATATGGGACTTGTTCAAAGTCCGGGCGCCTTTCGGGCTTTTTTTCTTCACGAGGGGGCACTCCTTTCTGGGAGGGGGACCGCCCCGAAGAGCGGTCCCCCTACATTGCGGTGATGTAGTTTTATCAGCTTACTGCGGGAACTGCTCCGCTACCTCGGCCGTGATGGTATCGCCGCCCTGAGACTTCCAGTTGGAGACGAACTCGTCAAAGCCGGAATCCAAGTCGGTGGCGCCTGTCACGATCTTGATGAAGGTCTCCTCCTCCAGGGTCTGGAGGTTGGACCACCGGGTGTTCATTGTCTCAGTGGTCTCGGGGTAGACCGGGCTGATCCAGTTATAGAGGTTGTTGTCCGTGAGGTAGGCCAGCAGGTCCACGCCCTTGCAGCGGGAGTGGATCTTGCACCAGCCGGTGACATCGCCGCTGCCCTCGTTGTAGGCGGTGATGGAGTCGTAGTTGGAGCGCTCCTCGGCGGTGGGGATCTCCTCCTTGGTGCCGGTGCCCTCCAGGGCGGCCTTCAGGCAGGCGTACTCGTCCAACAGATAGGTGTTGCTCTTTACCTCGATATTGAAGGGTCGGGCGGTGCCATCTACACCGGTGTTGAGGTAGGTATTCACATCGGGGTACTTGTCCAGCAGCTCCTGAGAATTCACCATGTCATCGTAAAACAGGTTCAAAATCTCGATGGCCAGTTCGGGGTGCTCAAAATCTGCGTTTACCACCACGTACTCGCCGGTGGCATTGGCATGGGTGCAATTCACTTTGCCGTTCTCATCGATTACGGCATACGGTGTGAAGACGGCATTGTTGTTCAGAGAGTACACGTTATTCAGCAGCCAGTCTGCCACATGCCAGGCGCCGAAGACCATGCCGCACTGGCCGTTGGTGAGCAGGGAGGTGATGTCATCCCAGGTGCGGGTGCCCAGCTGAGAGTCGATGATGCCCTCGTTGTACCAGTCCCGGACGAGACGGAGAGCCTCTTTCATCTCGGGGGTGGTGCTGCCGTAGGTCATCTCGCCGTTGTCGTTGTAGTACCAGAGGCGGGGATAGGCGCCCTTGGCATAGGCAAAGGCGTTGATCATGTTGGTGCCCTCGGAGGAACCGGCGGTGAGGGCGCTGTCAAAGGCCATGCCCACGGGGTTGTCCACGCCC
This sequence comes from uncultured Oscillospiraceae bacterium, assembly GCA_947623875.1. Lineage (GTDB taxonomy): Bacteria > Bacillota > Clostridia > Oscillospirales > Oscillospiraceae > Enterenecus. The sequence continues at coordinate 10,617 of CANQII010000065.1, read as the reverse complement.
TCGGGGTTGCCCTCCTTGAAGGCCTTGGCAATGGCTTTCACCTCATCGGTGGTGAGGCAGCGGTCTCCGTCCTCGTCCACGGTGAGACCCAGGGTATCCACCCAGTCCTGGCGGATCCAGCACATGCTGGTGCCGGCGTCAGAGGCGGTGGCGGGGATAGCCACGATCTTGCCGTCATAGGTGACCCGGTCCAGAGCGCGGCCCTCGAAGGAGTCGTAGATGCCCTTGACGTAGTCGCTGGCGTACTGGTTGTACACGTCGGTGAGGTCTGCGATCATGCCGCTCTCATAGAGCTCGGTGACCTCGTCCTTGCTGGAGACCTTCATCATGGCAGGCATGCCGCCGCCAGATAGGATCAACGAAACTTGGCGATTATAATCCTCGCCGTTCTCCGCCTCAAACTCATCCACGATGTCGATGTTGAGCTCGGCCTCGGCCATGCGGGTGTAGGCGTTGTTTTCATAGTTGTCGCCGTCGGGGAACTTGGGGTTGGCAGTGGTCTGCCGGCCCATGGTCACAACGATGGGGGCGCTGGGGGTCTCATCGTTGTTTCCGCCGCCCCCGTTGGAGCTGTTGTTGCCCCCGCCATTGGAACTGTTGTTTCCGCCGCTGCTGGGGGTGTCGTTCCCGCCGCCGCAGGCTGCCAGTGCCAACAACATGGCCACAGCCAGCAAGAAGGACAGGATCTTGCGAAGTGTGCGCTTTTCCATGGTTTTTTCTCCTTTTTTGGGACGATTCCGGAATCTTTTCCGCCCGTTCCCTTGATGTTTTGATTGTAGCAGCGCGGCGGCCTGGCGTAAATGCAAGGATTTTGCGGTCCATGCAACATTTTACAGGTCTTGTTTTGTGACCATTGCCCGAAAACCATATTTTGTGCTATACTCCATCTTGGCACTTTCCATAGAGAGAGATAGAAAAGGTTTTGGAGGGATAGAGATGTTCACAGCACTGATCGCAGACGACGAGTCCACGGAGCGCACGGCCGTTGCGTTTCTCCTGGAGCAACACTTCCCAGGGCGCTTCCATATTTTCCAGGCAGAGAACGGAAAAGACGCCCTCGCCACCGTGAAGGAGCAGCGGATCGACCTGCTGCTCAGCGACATCGAGATGCCGTTTTTAAACGGGATCGAACTGGCCAAGGAGAGCCGAAAGCTGCAGCCGGACATCGAGTTGCTCTTCTTCTCCGGTTACGACAACTTCGAGTACGTCCAGAGCGCCCTCCTGCTCCGGGCGGTGAACTACGTCTTGAAACCCCTGGAGCCCGGCCAGTTCTGCGCGGCCATCCAGGAGATCCTCTCCCGGCTGGAGCAGCGCCCGCCTGAGGAGCAGCAAATCGAAGAGCGTCCCGCTGGGGATCTCACCCTGCTGCCGGAGGAGTCCGGAGAGCCCCCGGCTGAGGGCAGCGATGTCTCCGCGCCGGTGCTGCTCCGGCGGATCGAGCTGGCTATCCAGTTGAAGCAGCCCATCCAGCTCTCTGAACTGGCGGAAGAACTGCTGGGCCGGTATCTGGACACCGGCAGTTACTCCCATGTGTATATCCGCCATGTGGTGGCAGACCTGCTGCAGATCCTGATCGACGGCAACCCGGACGTGCCGGACAGCGAGTTCGAGAAGGCGGCAGAAGAGGTCTACGCCCTGCGGTATTTCTCAGACATTCGGAATGTGGTGCAGAAGTACCTGGACATCCTGGTGGGCGAGCTGCACCGGGAGATGGACGGGCCCAACTTCTCCATCAATCGGGTGAAGCAATACATCAGCCAGCACTATGGAGAGGACCTCACCCTGGCCACCCTGGCAGACCATGTGTACCTCAGCCCCAACTACCTGAGCAACATGTTCACCAAGGTCACCGGGACCTCGCTGAACCGATATATCCGCCAGTTCCGCATGGAAAAGGCCCGGGAGTTGCTGGTGAACACCGGGATGAAGATCTCCGATGTGAGCCAGGCGGTGGGATACCCCAGCACTTCCTATTTCATCAAGCACTTTCAGCAGATGTATGGAATGACGCCGGTGGCCTTCCGGCAGCAGCACACCATGCAGAGTGAGGATCAGGGGAGCGAGACGCCATGATACAGTGGGCAAAGCGAGCACTGCGGGACATGTCCTTTCGCCGCAAGACCACGCTGATCTGCATCCTCATCAGCTTGATCCCGCTGCTGCTCCTGGGGTCCTTCGGCAGCGCGGAGATCAGCAACCGGCTTATGGAGCGGGAGGAAGCCACCCTCACCGAGACCATGCGGCAGGAGACAGACTTTCTCCTCAACAAGCTGAATTTGTACCAAAACGCTCTGAATATCGTCTCCTGGGATGAGACGCTGAAGAATGCGATGATTCAGACCTATCCCACCAATTACGACCTCTACATGACGTACAAGGACACGGTGGACTCCCTGTTTCTCTCTGTCCGCTCCCTGAATCCGGACATCACCCGCATAACAATCTACACGGAATCGGACATCAACCCCCACGGAGAACTGGTCCGCCCTCTAAAGGAGGCAGCCGATCTGCCCTGGTATGGGTCCGCCGGGAAGATCGCCAAGTCCTTCTACACCCGTTCTGAGGACGGCCAGTCCCTGTACCTCGTCTGCCGTCTCTACTACAGCTTCCCCGCCCCGGCGTCGTATCTCTGCATCACCATCGACATGGGCCATATGATGCAGTCTGCCAGCAGCCTTTTGGACACTGGATATGGCTTTCTTCTCACGGACGCCGCCGGCAACCTCCTCTACGACAACACCGCCAGCAACACCGATCCCCCGCTGGAACCCCTCACCGCAGAACAGCTCCGTTCCGGCGCCCCGGACCTCTACGCTGTACGGCAGAGCACCATCGAGGCAGACAGCACTGGGAGCGGCTGGACCGCATACCTGTACCGGCCGCTGCGGGAGCTGCAGGCGGCCACCATCCACTTCGCTGCTACCATCGCAGTGCTCATCGGGGTCTGCGTGCTGCTCTCCCTGCTCTCCGCCGCCCTATTGGCCAGGGTGGTTACCGCCCCATTGGAGCACCTGGCCCAGGACATGGGCCAGGTGGAACAGGGCAACTATCAGATCGACATCCCGGAGGACCCCCGGGGAGATGAGGTTGGCCATCTCATCCAGGCCTTCCGTCTCATGGTTCGCCAGCTGAATTACTATATCAACCGGGTGCTGGTGGGCGCGATCCGCCAGAAAGACTACGAGCTCCGGCTACTCCAGTCTCAGATCAACCCCCACTTCTTGTATAATGCCCTGTCTCTCATCAACAGCCGTGCCATCCTGGCGGGGCAGGAGGATATCAGCCGGATGGCCCTGCTGCTCTCCTCCTTCTACCGCACTGCCTTGAACAAGGGAAAGCCTCTCACCACCGTACAGGCAGAGCTGGAGAACACCCGCTCCTACATCGCCATCCAGCAGATCATGCACGCCAACTCCTTTGATGTGGATTACGAGATCGAGATTGAAGAGAGCGCTCTGCAGTACTCTGTGCTCAACATGATCCTCCAGCCTCTGGCGGAAAACGCCATTCTCCACGGTCTGGACCCCAGGGAGACACCAGGGGTCCGGGTGCTCACGGTGTCCTGCCGGGAAGATGGCGAGGATATTCTCTTCGCCGTTACAGATAACGGGTGCGGCATGGATGAGGAGACCTGCAAGCGGATCCTCGAAGTGGACAGCTCTGGATACGGCGTCCGCAACGTCCACCAGCGAATCCGTCTGCAATATGGAGACGCATACGGACTGGAATACCGCTCCACCCCGGGCTTCGGCACCCGGGTGCAAGTTCGCATCCCCAAAGTCCCGGTATCTGAGGCAGCCGAGGCAGTACCGCTCCCCACAGAGGGCGGAACCGTGCCCGCCGCTGTACCCTTGTCTGCCTGAGCTCCGACAGATACATCCCACTAGCTATGCCCTTCCGGAGTCCCCTTAATGCATGGGCGGATTTCCAGATTCGATGGGAACAGAAACTTTTCTCTCTCATAAGGACGGCAGAGGAGTTCAAACACTGAAAAATGTTCTTACATCCGTTGGAAATCGCGAGATTTCAACGGCTAAGGCACGATTAGATATGTCAAATTAAGGGATGAAGCTTGGCGGATGACCGATAAATCAGACCCAAATTTTTCTTGACAGAACCCAAGTTCTCGTCTGTACTCGGCAGCGGTTAGGTCTTGAACGTTAACCGTGGTGAAATTAACATTGGCACCGAGACAGCAGCTGATCCGATACCGCTGAATCAGGTAGCCAGTGCCTGTACAGTATGTGTGCAAGGGGAACAGGACCTTTTTCGGGCTTGTTGGCCCGCGGATTAGTTTTACAGTTTGCAATGGATTGTCATCGTTTCTCAAACCGCTTTTCCCCTCGCAAGAGGGGTGGATTAAGTGTGCTTGAAAAAGCACATCAGCCTAATTTGGCATGCAGCTAGTGCTGAAACGGATATTACCTGTGCCAGGGTTCAGCCACTTAATAACCGAAAGCTGTGTTGGAAACCCGGCAGGTTATCAGGCAGAATGAGCACTGGAAGGCCGGGGTAGCGTTTGACTTGGCTGAGGGACTCTTGGTTTGTTTCAATCCACTTCTCCTTACGAGGAGAATCACAGCAAACATCTACAAATGAGATGCTGCTGTAACGCAGCATACACACCACCGCTGCACAGGAGGTCACTCCTGTGCGGCACTTTTTTGCGCTTCTGCACCCCACGAAAAGCCATTGCGGCCGCAAATTATCTTGCTTCATCAGTTGCTTTGTAGGGCTCAACCGCTTATAATAACTGCCGCATCACCAGCAAGCAGCATACATGCTCACCGCCTTTTTACGGGCGCATTTTGAAGCTAAAGGAGTTGGACGCATTGGCATTCTTTCCCAACGGCTTTGTCTGGGGCGCCGCCACAGCAGCGTACCAGATCGAAGGAGGCGTACTCGAGGGAAATCGAGGCCCCAGCGTATGGGACACCTTCGCTCACACACCGGGCAAGGTCCACAACAACGACAACGGAGACATCGCAGCAGACAGCTACCACCGCTGGCGGGAGGACGTGGCCCTGCTGAAGGACATGGGGCTGCAGGCCTATCGTTTTTCCATCGCCTGGCCCCGCATCGCACCCGATGGTGGCACCGATTGGAACGATCTCGGTTTCGACTACTACGACAGCCTCATTGATGCTCTCCTCGCCGCCGGTATCGAGCCCTGGGTAACCCTGTATCACTGGGATCTGCCCCAGGCTTTGCAAAACAAAGGCGGCTGGCAGAACCCGGACACGGCAGAGGCCTTTGGTGCATATGCAACGGCAGTTGGAGAGCACTTCAAGGGCAAGGTCCGGCACTGGATCACGTTGAATGAGCCGCAGTGCTTCATCAATTCCGGGTACGGCGGCGGCAACCACGCACCGGGACTGAAAGTTTCCAAACCGGAACTGGACGCCTGCTGGACAAATGCCCGGAGAGCCCACGCTCTGGCAGCAGAGGCCCTGCACCGCATCGATCCCGCCAATCAGGTAGGGGTGTCCTCCACCGGGACGATCTTCTATCCTGTCTCAGACACTCCCGCCGATATCGAAGCCGCTCGTATGCTCACCTTCTACTTATATGACGGCCCCCACTCCTTCTCCCACTCCTTGATCCTGGATGGTCTCACGGACACCATGGATTTTATCGGGTTGAATATCTACCAGGGCATGCCCGTCCGGATGGGTGAAAATGGCCCGGAGGTAGCACCCTTCCCGGCAGGTTATCCCCACACCGCCATAGGTTGGCCGGTTACCCCGGAGTGTCTCAACTGGGGGCCGCGGTTTATCATGGAGCGGTATGGATTGCCCATGTACATCACCGAAAACGGTCTCTCTTGCCGGGACTGGATCTCCGAGGACGGCGCTGTTCACGACCCCCAGCGCGTTGACTTTCTCTCCAGGTACTTGAAAGCCCTGTCTGCAGGCATCCAGGCCGGCGCAGACGTCCGGGGATACTTCCAGTGGTCCCTCTTGGACAACTACGAGTGGGCAGAGGGATACAGTCAGAGATTTGGGCTGGTGTATGTGGACTACGCCACCGGAGAGCGCACCCCCAAGGATAGCGCCGTCTGGTATCGGGACACTGTGCGTCAGAACGGCGGCAACGTCTGACTGGCCGCTGCTCCTGATTCTCATTCGGGCCTCACGGAGCAGCGTTCAGGTCGGTAGAACCCCCAATCTTTACGAATCAAAACGGCGAAAGCCCTTGCTGCGTCAGGGCTTTCGCCGTTTTGGTCTCCTTGTGTACCATCAGTGGTTTCTCAGACAGTTTGGCATTCCGTTTCTTGTCTTTCGGCACAGCCAAACAGGAGCAGAATCCAATCATTTCCCAAAAATCAACACAGGCCAGCCCCAAATCTGATATAATAATAGGGCGTATCCCCAAGTAGAAACAACGGGCTGCGAGATCCGCTTTTACTCGTTTCATTCCTAGCTCCATTGAACATTTTTGGCAAGGAGGGGTGTCCTAATGAAACACAATATGAAGAAGTGGCTTGCGGAGTTGCTGGCTGTGATCATGCTTTTCTCCCTGCTTCCTTTGGCGGCTTTGGCGGCGGAGGGTACTGGCAGCATGCAGATATTCGCCAAGCCCCTAACAGGAAACCACATTACTCTAAATGTGGAACCATCAGATACAATCCAGGCTGTCAAGAAGCTAATAGAAAAAAGTGTGGGCGTCCCCGCCTTTATGCAGCGTCTGATTTTTGCCGGAAAACAGTTGGAAGACGGTGAAACACTGCAGGATTACAGTATACAAAAGAAGAGCACCTTACACTTGGTCCTCAGGGGCTATACTGAGGGAGACAATACCGGCAAAGGCACAGCTGATGATCCGTATCGGATTTCCACTACAAAGCAGCTTGCGGCACTCCAAGGATCCGTCAATGTAGGGTACGATTGTACAGGTGAGTTCTTCATTCTGGTTAACGATCTCGACCTGGGGAATGAGGAGTGGACACCGATAGGCAATTCTTTCACTCCCTTCAACGGTACTTTCGATGGCAATGGGCATGCGATCAGCGGCTTGCAAATCGACCAGACCTATGGCACCCAACTTGGTCTGTTCGGCTACCTAGACAGTGGCGGCACGATTCAAAACCTGAAAGTAGACGGTACTGTTTCAGGATTGGACTATATTGGCGGAATCGTAGGCTGGGTGGACGAAGGCACCATAGAAAACTGCTGCAGCAGTGTTGCCGTCAGAGGAAACAGCAATATTGGCGGCATCGCAGGTTACGGTGGGTCCAGCACGATCCAAAACTGCTATAATACGGGCAGCATCACCTCTTCTGGCGTAAATGCCGGTGGGATTGCAGGTCAATGCCCATTTGGGTCTATCAAAAACTGCTTTAACACTGGAACTGTGCGTGGCGGCACCAGCAGCTTTGTTGGCAGCATCACCGGAAACAATGGCGCCGGTATTGTGAGCAACTGCTATTATCTCGACACAGGAATCAGCGGTATCGGCGGCAGCGACACTGACGATGCAACAGCAAAGTCCGAAGACGCGTTCCATTCCGGCGAGGTAGCATGGCTGCTGCAAAACGGTCAGAATACCCCGGACACGCAGGTCTGGGGTCAGACAGTGGGCGAAGGCTATCCCGAGCTTACCACCGACTTCTCCAAGAAGGTGTACAAAGTCACATTCGCCACCAGCGATAACCCAGCGTATGCTACCCGCTTTGCCAACCTTGGCGGCTCCGTGGCCCTGCCTGATGCGCCCTCTAAAGAGGGTTTTACCTTCACAGGCTGGTCCACAACAGGTACCACCGCCGCAGACTTTAGTGGCTCACCGGTCAACGGCGACATCACAGTCTACGCCGTGGGCCAGAAGACCTTCGGCGGCGAGAGTGCTCCCATCGAGCTCACTGCATCATACGGCACAGGTCTTACCGAAGACCTGTCCCAGCACATCCAGTACGGCTCCGATACTCCTGCGAAAGGCAGCTTCGATTATGAGATCACAACTGGAAACGAGACCCTTGGCGCTTCCATAGACGGCGATACTCTCACTGTTCCAACCACTGCAGATGCGGGAGAGTACGACATCACCATCAAGGCTACAGAGAAAGGCCCACAGTACGCCCTGGTGAGCTTTGGCCCATTCGGCAACGATCCCGTCACACTGGAACTCCACATTACCATCACCCAGGCCGCATCTACTGTCTCTGTAGCAGTCTCAGACAATCCCACCTACGGCAGTGACATCACACTCACCGCCACCGTTACCTCTGAAACTGTTCAAGCCACCAACATCACTGGCACCGTACAGTTTCAGGTAGGTGATGAGACACTCGGCGACCCGGTAACAGTCCAAGAAGGCACAGCTATACTGAAGATTGGAGCAGCAGATGCCGCACTGCAGAAGCTGCTGTTCGGTGAAAGCGGCACATCTGCTATCACAGCCGAATACAGCGGGACAGACAACATCGCCTCTAGCACTGGCACAGCAGACATCTCCGTAGAAAAGAGGGCCCTCACGTACACCGTCTCAGCAGAGAGCCGGGACTATGACAGCACCACCGTTGTCTCAGTCTCCCTTACAGCCACGAACCTTGTGGGCGAAGACTCCGTCACGCTCACCGCCACTGGCAACATCGAGAAGCCAGACGCAGGAGAATACACCAAGGTGGACCTCACCGAGATTACCCTGTCCGGAAACGATGCCAAGTACTACGCAGTAGATCCCGAGGCCGCTGACGTGGTGCTTGTCTCTTCGATCACCATCTCCAAGGCAGAAGGTACGGCCTCTGTCACCATGGACAGCTACCACTGCGGCGAAACCGGAGGAAATCCTGTCCTGGTCTCCGAGACCAACGGCACGGACAATGTCGACATCGCATACAAGCCCATCAATGCAGAAGACAGCGCATACACCGCGGAAAAGCCCACAGACCCCGGAAAATACACAGTGCAGGCTATCTTCCCCGAGACCCCCAACTACCTCTCTGTAACCGCAACTGCGGAGTTCTCCATCACCCACCTCTTCACTATGGACAAGAACGGCATCACAAGCTGCGTCTGCAGCCGGGAAACTGTCCGGCTGGTGGAGACAGCGATCACCGCGGTTCCAGGGGATTTGCAGGAGATCGAGGAACTGAACACCCCGGAAAAGCTCACCCGTGTCCTGGTAGAGACGGCATCCCAGGCAGAAGGCATCGAATCCCAGCGCACCGCCACATACGATGTGGAACTGCAGTTCAAGATTGGAGACGGAGACTGGACCAACGCTACCCCGGAGAACTTCCCAGCAGAGGGCATCACCGTTACCTTGCCCTATCCGGAGGGGACAGACAAAACCTACACCTTCACCGTGATCCACATGTTCACCTATGGAGCAGCAGCTGGTACAATTGAGAAGTTGAAACCCGTCAACACCCAATACGGCGTTCAGTTCACGGTCTCCAGTCTCTCCCCCATCTGTCTCGGCTGGACACCGCCCGAAGATGCTCCTAAGCACTACGTCATCATTGATGACGAGATAAGTGGCGGAACCGTCACAGCGGATGAGTCCTATGTCCTTGCAGGAGACACCGTAACCCTCACCGTCACACCAGACAGCGGCTATCAGATCGAAGCCATTGCTGTGAAGGATTCGAACGGCAACGACATTACCGTGAAAGACAATGGGGACGGCACATACAGCTTTGTCCAGCCCAATGGAGATGTCACAGTAACCGCAACCTTTGTGCTAAAGCAGACCCCGACTCCCCCTGCACCCCAGCAGTATCCGGTCCACATCCCCAGCCAGAGCATCTATGGCCGGGGCACAGTGGTAGCTGACCGAAGCACAGCGGCATATGGAGAGAGTGTCTATCTCACTGTCACACCAAGTGCAGGCTGCTACCTGGACTACATCGTGGTACGGGATCAGTACGGCAACCGGGTGGACCTCACCTACATCGGCAACAATGTCTACGTCTTTACCCAGCCGATTGGTGAGGTGACGGTATACGCCGCCTTTGCTCGGTACTCCAGTGTTCCCGCCCCAACTCCTACTCCCACTCCAACACCCACAGCATACAGCATCACCATTCCTGAGACCGTTGAGGGTGGAACAGTCACCGCAGATCCCAGAACAGCAACAGAAGGAACCAAGGTCACGATCACGGTGAAGGCAAAAGACGGCTATCACCTGGATACGGTCTCCGCAGCAGACAAGAACGGCAAGACGGTTGCTCTCAAGGACAATCAGGACGGCACATACACCTTCACCATGCCGGCAGGTACGGTCTCGGTGCAGGCCACCTTCGTGAAGCGCGCCTCTCTGTCCTTCCCGGATCTGGATCCCACCAAGTGGTATCACACCCACACGGACTACGTCATCGCCCACAAGATCATGAACGGCAATGAACAAGGTCTCTTCGAACCGGAAGGGACCGTCACAAGGGCACAGATGGTAACCGTGCTCTGGAACATGCAGGGCAAGCCGGTTGTGAACTACTACCTCACCATGTCGGACGTAGACCTGGAGTCCTGGTACACCGAGGCGATCCGCTGGGCTGTCAGCGAAGGGATTGCTGCCGGCTATGGAAATGGCACCTTCGGTCCTAACGATCCCATCACCCGGGAGCAGATGGCCACCATGCTCTACTCCTATGAGAAGAAGTTTGGAGACGGCGGCTTT
>CANQII010000064.1 GCA_947623875.1 uncultured Oscillospiraceae bacterium | reverse complement strand
CTGCCCATCTTTGAGATCGTGGGCACCGGCGGAGACGGGGCCCACAGCTTCAACATCTCCACCACCGCCGCTCTCGTGGCAGCTGCCGGCGGCATGAAGGTGGCAAAGCACGGCAACCGGGCCGCCTCCTCCCAGTGCGGCACCGCAGACTGCCTGGAGGCCCTGGGGGTAAACATTCAGCAGGATCCGGACAAGTGCATCGACCTTCTGAACCGCGTGGGCATGTGCTTCTTCTTCGCCCAGAAGTACCACACCTCCATGAAGTATGTGGGCGCCATCCGCAAGGAGTTGGGCTTCCGCACGGTGTTCAACATCCTGGGCCCCCTCACCAATCCCGGCAGCCCCAAGACCCAGCTTCTGGGCGTGTACGATGAGTACCTGGTGGAGCCTCTGGCGCAAGTTCTCATCTCCCTGGGGGTACAGCGGGGCATGGTGGTATACGGCAAGGATAAGCTGGACGAGATCTCCATGTCCGCCCCCACCGCCGTCTGCGAGTTCAAGGACGGCTGGTTCAAGACCTACACCGTGTGCCCGGAGGACTTCGGCTTCACCCGCTGCGAGAAGGCGGACCTGGTGGGCGGCACCCCGGCGGAGAACGCCCAGATCACCCGGGACATCCTCAGCGGCGTCAAGGGGCCCAAGCGGGACGCCGTGCTCATGAACGCCGGCGCCGCCCTGTATCTCGGCGGCAAGGCGGAGACCTGGAAGGACGGCATCGCCCTGGCAGCTGAGCTCATAGACAGCGGCAAGGCCATGGAGACCCTGAACCAGTTCATCGCCGTCTCCAACGAAGCCTGATGAACATCCTGGACCAACTGGCAGACCACGCCCGCACCCGGGTGGCGGCGGACCAGGCAGCTGTCCCTCTGGAGCAGCTGCAGGAGGCGGTTGCCGCCATGGGGACGGACAGCACCCCAGGCAAGGCCTTCTTTCAGGCGCTGCAGAGGCCCGGTCTCTCCTTCCTCTGTGAGGTGAAGCGGGCCTCCCCCTCCAAGGGACTTATCGCACCAGACTTCCCCTATGTAGATATCGCCCGGGCGTATGAGGCAGCCGGGGCGGATGCGGTGTCCTGCCTCACAGAGCCCAAGTGGTTTCTGGGTTCGGACCAGATCTTTCGGGAGATCCGCCAGGAGATCGCCATCCCCATGCTGCGAAAAGACTTCACCGTGGACGTCTATCAGATCTGGCAGGCAAAGGCCATGGGGGCCAATGCGGTGCTGCTGATCTGCGCCATTCTGGACACGGATACCCTGGCGCGTTTCCTGGATCTGGCCCACAGCCTGGGTCTGGCGGCTCTGGTGGAGGCCCACGACGGCCCTGAGATCCAGAAGGCGGTGTCTGTAGGGGCCAAGATCATCGGGGTGAACAACCGAAACCTGAAGGACTTCTCGGTGGACTTCTCCAACGCCGCCCGGCTCCGGGATCAGATCCCGGCAGACTGCCTCTATGTGGCGGAGAGCGGCGTGTCCAAGCCGGAAGATGCCGCAACCCTCCGATCCATTGGGGCGGATGCGGTGCTTATGGGCGAGGTGCTGATGCGGGCCACAGACAAGGCGGCGCTGCTCACCGCCATGCGGGAGGCCGCCCGATGACCAAGATCAAAATCTGCGGCCTGATGCGGCCGGAGGATATCGAGACGGTGAACGCCATACAGCCGGACTACTGCGGGTTCATCATCAACTTCCCGAAAAGCCATCGGAACAAGACGCCGGACGAGGTGCGGGCGCTGCGGGCCAATTTGAACCCGGCCGTCACCCCGGTGGGGGTGTTTGTGGACAGCCCGGTGGAGGTGCCCGCCTCTCTACTCCAGGACGGCACCATCGCGGTGGCCCAGCTCCACGGCCATGAGGATGCGGCCTACATCCAGACCCTCCGGGACCTGGTCCCCGGCTGCACCATCTGGAAGGCCTTCAAAGTGCGCAGTGCCGCAGACCTGGAGGCCGCCAACGCCAGCACGGCGGATCTGGTGCTGCTGGACAACGGCTACGGCACCGGCCAGCCCTTCGACTGGTCTCTCGCCGGCGGCGTGCAGCGGCCGTTTCTCCTGGCAGGGGGTCTCACCCCGGAGAACATCCCGGAGGCGGTGCGGCAGCTGCACCCCCTGGGGGTGGACATCTCCAGCGGCGTGGAGACAGACCGGCAAAAAGACCCGGCAAAAATCCAAGCGGCAGTGGCTGCCGCACGAAAGGAGGCGTAGGCTATGTCCAACGGACGCTTCGGCATCCACGGGGGCCAGTACATCCCGGAGACCCTGATGAACGCCGTGATCGAGCTGGAGGAGGCCTATAACCGATACAAAGACGACCCCGCATTCAACGCGGAGCTCACGGAGCTGTTCAACGAGTACGCCGGACGCCCTTCCCGGCTGTATTTTGCCCGTAAGATGACGGATGATCTCGGCGGGGCGAAGATCTACCTGAAGCGGGAGGACCTGAACCACACCGGCGCCCACAAGATCAACAACGTGCTGGGACAGGCGCTGCTGGCCAAAAAGATGGGCAAGACCCGCCTCATCGCCGAGACCGGCGCCGGACAGCACGGCGTGGCCACCGCCACCGCAGCCGCCCTCATGGGCATGGAGTGCGTGGTGTTTATGGGCGAGGAGGACACCAAGCGCCAGGCCCTGAACGTGTACCGCATGCGGCTTCTAGGGGCAGAGGTGGTGCCTGTCACAACAGGCACCGCCACCCTGAAAGATGCGGTCTCCCAGGCCATGCGGGAGTGGACCTCCCGCATCGACGACACCCACTACTGCCTGGGCTCTGTCATGGGTCCCCACCCCTTCCCCACCATCGTCCGGGACTTCCAGGCGGTGATCTCCCGGGAGATCAAGGCCCAGCTGATGGAGAAAGAGGGCAAGCTTCCGGATGCGGTGCTGGCCTGTGTGGGCGGCGGCTCCAACGCCATTGGCAGCTTCTATCACTTCATCAACGATCCCTCCGTCCGGCTCATCGGCTGCGAGGCCGCCGGCCGGGGCGTGGACACCTTTGAGACGGCGGCCACCATCGCCACCGGAAAGTTGGGCATCTTCCACGGCATGAAGTCCTACTTCTGCCAGGATGAGTACGGCCAGATCGCCCCGGTGTACTCCATCTCCGCCGGCCTGGACTACCCCGGCATCGGCCCGGAGCACGCCATGCTCCACGACACCGGACGGGCCCAGTATGTGCCCATCACAGACGATGAGGCGGTGGACGCCTTCGAGTACCTGGCCCGGATGGAGGGCATCATCCCCGCCATCGAGTCCGCCCACGCCGTGGCCTACGCCAGGACGCTGGCCCCCACCATGGGGAAGGATCAGATCATCGTGATCACCATCAGCGGCCGAGGGGACAAGGACTGCGCCGCCATCGCCAGATACAGAGGGGAGGATCTCCATGAGTAAGATCCGCGAGGCCTTTGCACACGGCAAGGCGTTTATCCCGTTTCTCACCTGCGGGGACCCGGACCTGGAGACCACGGCGGCCTGCGTGCAGGCCTGTGCCAGAGCCGGCGCCTCCCTCATTGAGCTGGGCATCCCCTTCAGCGACCCCACCGCCGAGGGGCCCGTGATCCAGGGGGCCAACCTGAAGGCATTGCAGGCGGGCACCACCACGGACAAGATCTTCGACCTGGTCCGGGAGCTCCGAAAGGACGTCTCCATTCCCTTTGTCTTCATGACCTACGCCAATGTGGTGTACTCCTACGGACCGGAGCGGTTCCTCCGCAAATGCCAGGACGTGGGGATAGACGGCATCATCCTGCCGGACGTGCCCTATGAGGAGAAGGAGGAGTTTCTGCCGTACTGCCGGAAGCACGGGGTGGATCTCATCTCCATGATCGCCCCCACCTCCCAGGACCGCATCGCCCGGATCGCCCGGGAGGCGGATGGCTTCCTGTACATCGTGTCCAGCCTGGGGGTAACCGGCACCCGGACGGAGATCACCACAGACCTGGGGTCCATCCTGAAGGCGGTGCGGGCAAACACAGACATCCCCGCCGCCATCGGCTTCGGCATCAGCACCCCGGAGCAGGCCAAGAAGATGGCAGGCATCTCAGACGGCGCCATCGTGGGCTCCGCCATCATCAAGATTCTGGACAAATACGGCACAGAGGCCCCCGCCCATGTGGAGGAGTACGTCCGCTCCATGGTGGAAGCGGCCCGGTCTGCCGGCTGAGCCAGAGAGCCGATTCTTTCCCCAGCATCATCCTTCAGTCCCCGCCGGAAGGCCTTCCGGCGGGGACCGTGTTTTGCGCTGTGTTTTGCTGTGTTTTGCTCCAGTTCAATTGCGCCGCAGGCCTTGCCGCAGCTGGAATCTTGTGGTATATTGTCTTCAGCGATTCCAAGTGGGAGGCGATGGGTATGAAACAATCCGGGCGATGGGTAAAGCTCCTGCTCCCGATTCCCCTGATTCTGGGGACCTGCGGTCTGATCTTTCTGGACGGGGAGCCGGTATTGGACGCCCTCTTCAAGAGCATCACCATGTATCTCATGAACTACGGAGATAGCCCGAGCAACCCTCTCGTGGAGATCGCCCGGTGGACCGCCCCTCTGGCCACCGCCAGCGGCGTGATTCTGGCCATCAGCTCCCTGCGCCATTGGCTCTCCGCCCGCTGGAAATACCTTCGGGGCAGCAGTGTGGCGGTATACGGCCCAGAGGAGGAGAAAGCCCCTATACTGGCGCAGCTGGAACACCGGGGCATAGACGGCCAGGACAGCTTCTGCAAGGCGGAGCGGTACATTCTCTTGCATAACGAGGCGGAAAACTTTTCCTTCTATCAGGCCAACGCAGACCGACTCCGGGGACACCGGGTGTACATCCGCTCTGTTCTCCCCGCCCAGTCTGTCTCCAGCCCAGACGTGAAGCTCTTCTGCCCGGAGGAGATCGCAGCACGGCTCTATTGGCGGGAGCGGAATCTGTATGGCATCTGGAAGAGCGCCAAAGGCCCGGTGCACATCGTCCTTCTGGGCTTCGGCCGGCTGGGAGAGGAACTGCTCACCCGGGGGCTGCAGAACAACCTCTTCTCCCCAGACCAGAAGCTCGAGTACCACATCTTTGGGGACACAGAGCAGTTTTTTGCCACTCACACCAGTCTCTCCATGATCTCCGATCCGGTGGTCCCTCACAGCGAGGCCTGGTATCAGGCCCTGCCCCTTCTGGAGTCCGCAGACCTGCTTCTGGTGCTGCAGCAGCGGGATCAGGCGGCCCTGCTCCAGGCGCTGCTCTCCGCCACCCTGCGGCAGGAGATCGATGTGTTCTCCAACGGCACCCCGGAACTGGACCTCTTGGCCCAAGGGAAGCGGCTGCGGCTCTATCCCTGGCGCACCCGGGCACAGGACCTCCGGTACATCATGGACGACACATTGGACCTCCGGGCCAAGCGGATCAACCTCCGGTACAGCCACCTCTATAGCGGCACCGAAGAGACCCCGGAGAACATGGAGAAGGAGTGGGCCTCTCTGGACGCCTTCACCCGGTACTCCAACATCAGCGCCGCAGACTACCACGAGATCCGGCTGGAACTGATGAAGGCGCAGGGTCTCCCCAACAGTGCCGATGCCCTTTCCCCGGAAGATATGGAACAGCTCTCTGAACTGGAGCACATCCGCTGGTGCCGGTATCACTTCCTGAACAACTGGCGGCCGGGGAAGCCGGTGAACGGCAAGGCGAAGGACCCGGTCCACCGCACCCACACCCTGCTCATCCCCTACGCCATGCTCCCCGAGGCGGAGAAAGAGAAGGACCGGGAGAACATCCGGATCCTGCTGTCTCTCTCCTGAGACCTGGCCGTCCAAACCGCACGCGCAAACAGACCGCAGTGGCCATCTGGTCTCTGCGGTCTGTTTCCATCTTTTCCCAGTTTGCTGTCTAGCCTTTGGGGACCCTCAGTCCTTCAGCGCCGCCAACAGCATCTCCGCCTGCTCGTGAAGACCGAACTGCTCGTACAGGGCAGCTGCCCCCTGCACGTCTGCCGCGCTGGCGTACTGGAGGGTGCTGAGCAGCTGGGGGAATGTGGTCTCCAGCGCCAGGTCCATGCGGCCCAGGGCCCGGTATACCCCGCCGATCCGCCCCAGCAGCATGCTGCGGTACATGTCGTCTGTGAGCTGGTCCTGGAGGACATCTGCCTGTGCTCTGGCCCGCTCCGCCAGGTCCTGGGCCTCCGCCGGATCCCCGGCCTGGGCGGTGATCTCCGCCAGATCCACCAGCGCCTCCAGGGTTTCCAGAGCGCCGTCTCCCTGGAGCCGGCGCCGGGTCTCATAGACCTTTCGGGCAGCGGTAAGGGCGGTATCCCCATCTCCCGCAGCGGCTGCGGACTGCGCCAGTTCCTGCAAGGTGCGGATGGCGCTTTCGCTGTCCTCTCCCTGCCGGCCCAGGGCAGCTTGGTATTCCTCCTGCAGAAGGGCAAGGCGTTTCTCCTCCGCGCCGTCTTCCCGATACCGGCGCTCCAGGGCATTGCGGATGTCCTGGGTCTGAGGATCTGTCTCTCCCAGCGCCTCTCGGCTGCGTCCATAGGCCTGTTCCAGCAGTTCCGTGGCCTGCTCCGGATCTCCGTCCTGGGCGCAGGCCTCGGCGTACTGTGTCATGGCCTTCAAGGTTACAGGATAGGCCTCTCCCAGGTCTCGCTTGCAGTCTTCATAGACCTGCTCCGCCATCTCCACGGCATTCTCCGTGTCCCCGGCGGCGAGGAGACCGGAGGCGATCTGAATCCGGGCCTCCAGTGCCTCCGGAGAGGTCTCGCCATAGCGGTCTGCCGTGATCTTCCAGACCTGTTCCAAAAGAGCGCTGCAGGTATCCCGGTCTCCCGCCCAGGCGGCGGCAAAGGCCAGGGCATCCATAGAGCGCAGGGTGTCCGGGTGGTCCTCCCCCTGGACCTTGCGCCGGAGATCACAGGCCTTCCGGGCCAGGGCGTAGGCGGTTTCGTAGTTCTCCGCCATACCGGCGGTATCGGAGAGGCTCTCCAGGGCGGCGATGGCCTCCAGATGCTCCTCGTCCCCCACGGCCTCTTCCAGTTCTGCGATGCGCTGCCGCACCGCCTCCAGTTTGGCCTTGTCTTCCTCCCCCATGGGAGAGGACAGCACCATGTGCTCCAGCTCCTGGATGGTGTCCGAGTGGGTCTCGCCCTGGGCATTTCCCTTGGTCTCGTAGATCTGGCGCTCTATCCCCTCCGCCTTGCGGTGCTTCCCCATCTTCCGCTGCACTTCCGCCTGGAGGCGCTTGGCGTTCTGGGCTGCATTCTTCTCCGGACCCAGCACATCGCCGTAGATCCGGCAGCAGATCTCATAGGTCTTGGCGGCCATGTCCAGGGCCAGGGGATAGTCTCCCACGTCTCTGGCAGAGAACGCCAGAAACTCCGCGCTGTACAGGGTGAGAACGTTCTCCTCCCCATATTCGTGCTGGTTCTGGGCATAGATCCGCTGCCGCAGGCCGTATAGCTTATGGGTCTCGCCCTGCTGCTCGTAGAGGTTTTCCAGCGCGTCCTGGGTGGTACTCAGACTGTGGTCGAAGGGACCTTTGGCCTGGATCTGCGCCTGCTCCTTCCGCTCCAGCGCCCGGATCTGGCCATCTGTGTCCCCCGTGATTTTGTATGCATCCGCCAGCGCCTGGAGCATCTCGATGGTATTCGGGTGATCCTCTCCCAGGGCCGCACTGCAGTCTGCTGCGGCCTTCTCCAGGATCTCCAGCATCCGCTCGGGCTGGCCCAAGCCCGCATAGGCTCTGGCCATGTCCGCCAGTGTCTCCAGGGTGTCTGCGTGATAGGGTCCACAGCACTGCCGCTTTCTCTCGTAGAGGGTCCGGCTGATCTCCAGGGCCTTCTCCTTCTCTTTTCCCAGGCTGTATGCGTAGTACAGACTGCGCATGGAGCCCCAGGTCTTATCGTGGTTCTCCCCTAAGACCTTCTCCAGGCCTGCCGTCTCCCGCTCCCGCCAGAGGATTGCCCGCTTCCAGTCCCAAAATTGGCAACAATCTGCCACAGCGCCGGCCGCATAGATGGTGCTCAGGCTCGCCGGTCCCAGTTCCTCCAACTTTCTCTGATATGCCGCCTCCGCCTGCCGGAGCTTCTCCGCATCGTCCGCCTGTGCCTCGGCGGCTTCCTGAATCTCCTGTATCAGGTCTCTGCCGGCCTGGGTGTCCGGATGGTCTGGCCCCAGAACGGCGGTGCGGCGGCTGATGAGCTGCTCTGCCAGCTCCTGGGCTCTCTCCAGGTCCATGGCGTGCTCGGCCTGCCACACCAGGCTACTGAGCAGGGCGAGGGTCCGGGGATCATCCTCCCCCAGCACCTTGCAGCTGAGCGCATAGGTCTGCTGGGTGAGTTCCTCCTCCTGCTCCTTCTCTCCCAGAACGCCCCAGGCAATGGCCATGTCCCCCTGGATCGCCAGGGTGTCCGGGTGTTCCTCCCCGTTCACCCGCCGGCTGCGCTCCAGACAGTCCTGCAGAAGCTCCATGCCCTTCTCGTTGTTCTCCAGGTTGAGATAGGAGACGGCAAGCTCGTGGGATGCTCGAATCGCGTCTGGGTGGTCCGGACCCAGCACTTTCTGCCGGAGATCACTGAGCTTTTTCCGCAGTTCCAGGGCCCGCTGATGGTATCCCAGCTTATCCCGGGCGGAGGCTAAGGTGCTTAAGACGGAGAGAGTAAGGGGATTCTCCTCCCCCAGTGCTTTGCGGGCCGCGGCGTACACCTTCTCCTCGGTCTCCAGCGCCTTGTCGTACTGGCCGTTGAGAAGATAGTCCTCCCCCAGGTCCGTCCGGGCTGCAATGGTGTCCGGGTGATCCGGGCCGTACTGGGCCTCGCTCCAGTCTGCCAGGCGTTTGCTCCACCGCACCGCCTCTCCGTATTGCCGCGCCACCCCCAGGCCGCTCTGGTACATGGTCCGGAGCTTGCGCATGGCCTCCGGGAGGTTGGCCTCCGCCGCACCCCGGATCAGCTCCACTGCCCGGGGCCGGTCTACCTCCACGTCGATGCCGTCCAGATAGGCCAGGCCGATGAGGAAGTTGTGGGCGGGATCGTCATCGTTGGCGGTGTGGGCCACGCTCCGGACGGCAGAGAGCACCCGGGCCCGGAAGGCATCGGTGTCGTAGGGATTGGTGCACCGGGGGATGCCGGGATACTGGTGCTGGAGAGACTTCTGATCCGTCTCCAACATCTCCACCGGGAAGATCTCCTTGCCGGTGGCTGCGGCGGCGGGGTACTCCACCTGCTGGACGTAGTTTGCCTCGGTAACCAGGTTGGGCGTCACCACAAGGGTGAACAGCTTGCTCTTCTCCAGGGCCTGCTCGATGGCCCCTACAAAGCTCTCCCCGGGGGTGAGGAACTCATCGAACCAGATGGCGATGTCCCGGCACTCCGGATTCCGGTGGATGAGCCGCATCAGCTCGTTGGCGTACTTTCGGTCCTTCTTGCGGTAGCTGAGGAAGATGTAGGCGTCAAAGGCATCCCGGATCCGCTGGGCGGTCTCGCCGCTGATGAGCATCTGGTCCAGGAACTTCTTCAGCTTGTCCTCGTAGCGGATCTCCGTTACATCCGTGCTCAGGGGATTCAGGTACTGAAGGGACCCGAATTTATCCGGCTGGCTGTACGGCTTGTCCAGGCCGTTCTCCAACAGGATGGGCAGCACCGGGATGTTCTCCCGGACGGCAAAGGGAAAGTCCGCATCCATGGCCCGGTTGGGCTCGTACAGCAGCCGATAGGACACCGGGATCACAAAGAGGTTCATCCGGCCGAGATCCGTCTCCATGGCGTCCTCCGGAATCGGCTCGCTCATGTCCGGGGTGTAGTACACGGCGCAGTCCTGTGCCTGGAAGATGTCCTGGCAGATCCGGTCCAGAGACCGCTCCAAATCCGCCGGGTGGCAGGTGAAGTAGATCCGCGGCCGTCCCTTGGGATCCGCATTGCCCTTGGTTTTCACGCTCAGCTGATACATCACAGCCCCGCCTTTCCTGGGCTTGCGCCTTGTTTCTGCCAGTATAGCACGCACCACCGCCCTTCACAAGACAATTTCCGCCAATTTCTGCCTTTGCTTCTCCTCCAGAGACCACGAAAAAGCAGCACTCGCCGGCTGTTGCCAGCGAGTGCTGCACTCTTTTGCTCTTTTTTGTCCTGAATATATCATCGAATCCGATGTTCCGGCGGGTTATCCATCAACCCAGATAGATATTGTTGTTGTGCCAGTTGATGTAGTCCAGGCCCGGTCTCTGCACGATCTGATCCGGCAGGATCTGCAGCCGCTCCCCGTGGTATGCATAGTACTCCTTGCCGTTTCCATAGTCCTCTCGCAGGTGCCGGCTCACTTCCACATGGAAGTCCGTTGTAATGGTGAGATAGCCCTCTTCGAACAATGTGCCCACATCGGAGCGAAGCAGCAGCCCGTTCGAGACCTGGTTGGGTCCGTGCAGATCCAGCGGCTTCAAGTGCGTGGCCTGGAGCACCGGGCGGGTGCGCTCGCCGGTGATCGCGCAGCGGTTTTGATATGCCTCAGACACAGCCACCAGGAAGCCCCCGTTTCCAAGGACGTGGGAGGTACACGGTGCGATATAGTTGGGACTCTGGAGGATCCTCTGCGGGCGGGAAGATTGTGCCCTTGGCATGCGCAGCTGGACCATACCGTACAGCCTTCTGCCCACCTGGTCGTCCGTGCTGTATGTCTTGCCTGCTACGATGCTCTTCCCCCACTCCGGCGGCTCAAACCAGTCTTCCTTCGGAAACCAGAATGGCTCTGTGAGGATGATGCAGCCCAGGGTAGGGCGCTCTACCATCTTCCCCTTCTCCCGATGGCCGTAGATCGCCGCCTGGAACGCCTCAAATGAGCCGCGCCCATTCTTCATCCCAAAGGCCTTCCACGCCATGCTCGGGGTGAGCAGGCAGTAGCGAGAAAAGAAGCCGCCGCCCACGATCTTGTTCTCCGGATACTTGGCCTTGAACAAAAAGAGTTCG
Organism: uncultured Oscillospiraceae bacterium; assembly: GCA_947623875.1. Lineage (GTDB taxonomy): Bacteria > Bacillota > Clostridia > Oscillospirales > Oscillospiraceae > Enterenecus. Next base: position 2,833 of record CANQII010000064.1, on the reverse strand, counting down.
TTTTCCCGCAGCGCCTTGAACGGAGAGCCGCTCGGCTTCCAGAAGTTCACCTCATCTGTCCTCCGGAGGCTCAGCTGCTCCCGCCATTCCGTATCTGTAACGCCGATATAGATGTTCATGGGAGTCCCCCTCCGTTGTGCTGTGATAGATTGCTTGTATGGTGCAGCTGCATATCCCACACAAGGAAAGGCAACACTCTTGCTATCCGGTGAACACCAGCCCCGCGATGGACTCGCTGCTGGCGTTGGGATTCTTGGTGAGGGCGTCCAGGATGGCGTCCACTTCTTCCTCGGTGAGCTCCGAGAGGGCGGCGAGGTCGCCCTTGGGATACGGTCTGCCGATGCGCATCCACTTGGAGACCGCCTCCACCTTGGCAACGCAGTCCGCCTCGCTGGCATCACCCCGGGCGATCTTTCCGCCGGGCTCCAGGGGCCGGGTCTCCACCTGCTTCAGCGGCTGGGAGAGCACCTTCTGCACGATCTGCTGGTTGTCCAGGTCCGGGTACTGGTCCAGAACCTCCAGGATCCGGTCTATGTCCGCCGTGGTGGTCTCCTGCATGTCCGCAAGGTAGCTCTTGGGGTACGGCTTGCCGCTGTCCCGCCACTTGCGCACGGCATCCACACGGGCACCGTAGTCCACCTTGGGGGCCTGGGGGATCTCGATGGGAGCGGGCTGGGGCTCCTCCTGCGTCTCCTTTTTCTTCTTCCATGGCCAGTTAAACATAGACACTACTCCTTTCGATTCCGTCTCGGCACCTGCCGGTTCAAATCACAAATCCGCCGTTTACCCCCAGCACCTGTCCCGTGATAAAGGACGCCTCGCCGGAGGCCAGAAAATAGACCGCCTTTGCCACTTCCTCCGGAGCGCCGATGCACCCCAGGGGCGTCTCCTCCGCCAGGGCGTCCAGATCCTCCCGGGTCAGCCTGGCGTTCATGTCCGTCTCGATGACACCGGGCGCCACGCAGTTCACCCGGATACCGGAGGGGCCCAGCTCCTTGGCCAGGGCCTTGGTGTATGCGATCACGGCGCCCTTTGTGGCTGAGTACGCCGCCTCGCAGGAGGCCCCCACCTGTCCCCACATGGAGGACACCGTCACGATGCTGCCGGACTGCCGCTCCAGAAAGTGGGGCAACACGGCTCGGCAGCAGTAGTGGACGCCGTCTACGTTCACGCCGAAGAGCCGCCGCCACTCCGCCCCGGTGATCTGGGAGATCAGGCCATCGTGGTCTATGCCGGCGTTGCAAACCAGGGCGTCCAGGGAGCCCAGTTCCCGGAGGGCCGTCTCCGTAAAGGCGCAGACGTCTTCCTCCTCCGCCACATCCCCCTGCACCGTGACGGCGGGAAGCCCCTGCTGCCGAATCCAGGCGGCCAGCACCTCGGCGGCCCGCTCACTCTTGAGATAGTGCAGAGCCACACCCCAGCCGCGCTTGGCAAATTCCACCGCACAGGCGGCGCCGATGCCCCGGGAGGCCCCTGTAATCAGTACATTGGGCATGGCTCAGAGGTCCAGCATGACCCGCTCGATCCCCGCAACCGCCTGCTCCACCATGCCTTCCACGTCCAGCTTGGCCTCAGCGGCCTCCACCTCTTCCGGTTTGGGCTTGGTTCTGGGGTGTTTCGGGGTGAACACGGTGCAGCAGTCCTCATAGGGCAGAATGGAGGTCTCAAAGGTGCCGATCCGGCGGGAGTACCGGACGATCTCCTCCTTGTCCATGCCCACCAGGGGACGGAGGACGGGCCTGTCGCAAACCATGTCGGTGCACACCATGGCCTCCAGGGTCTGGCTGGCCACCTGTCCCACGGACTCGCCGGTTACGATGGCCTCCATGCCGTTGTGCTGGGCCACCCGGCAGGCGATGCGCATCATAAAGCGGCGCATGAGAATGGTGAAGAGCTCCTCCGGGCAGGACCGGCGCAGCTCCTCCTGGATCTGGGTGAAGGGCACCACATGGACGCACATCTTCCCGGTGTACGGCACCAAGATGCGGGCCAGATCCAGAACCTTTTCCTTGGCCTCCGGGGAGGTGTACGGATAGCTATAGTAGTGAATGCAGTCCACGATGATGCCGCGCTTGGCGATCATCCAGGTGGCCACCGGGGAATCGATGCCGCCGGAGAGAAGGGACAGGGCTCTGCCGCCCATGCCCACCGGCAGGCCGCCGGCGCCGGGTTCGGGATCTGCGTGCACATAGGCGTCCGTCTCCCGGACCTCCAGGTGTACGGTGAGCTCCGGGTGGTGCATGTCTGCGGTGAGGTTGGGGAAGGCCTCGTGAAGCTCCCCGCCTACGTACTGGGAGAGCTGAATGGAGTTCATGGGGAAGGACTTGTCCGCCCGCTTGGTCTCCACCTTGAAGGTGCGGGCTGCTCTCAGCTTGTCCCCCAGATATTCTTTGGCGGTGGCCACCATCACATCTGCATCCTTCTCGCAGGCGATGGCACGGCAGACGCCCACCGCGCCGAAGAGCTTCTGCATGGCCTCCCAGGCGCCCTCGAAGTCTGCGGACTCGTCCAGAGGCTCCACGTAGCCGGTGGACTGCCGGGCATACACCCGGAAGGAGCCGTATTTCTTGAGCCGGCGCTTGGCGTTGCCCAGCAGTTTCTCCTCAAAGCCTCTGCGGTTCAGGCCTTTCAGCACCATCTCTCCCTGCTTCAGCAGGATCATTTCTTTCAATGTTGTTCTCTCCTTGCGTTCAAGCCCGCTGTTCGGGCCTCTATTGTTCTCCATTGTATGCCGGCGGGGAGGGGCTGTCAAGAGAAGAAACGAAGATTAATACTTTCCCCAACAGGAACAATGCACTATATGCTATTTCGCCTGTCTTTTGACCAAGATGGG
>CANQII010000063.1 GCA_947623875.1 uncultured Oscillospiraceae bacterium | reverse complement strand
ACCTGAACCAACGCCCGAGCCGACACCTGAACCAACGCCCGAGCCAACGCCCGAGCCTACACCCGAACCCACGCCTGAACCTACCCCCGAACCTACACCTGAACTAACAGAGGAATCTGTTGCTATTCGCAAGAGAGTGAGAGGGGAGGATGCTGATCCGAACCAGGAGTTCCACTTTACCATCACCCTCAGCGATCCCACCATCAACGGTACCTATGGGGACATCGAGTTCGTGGATGGCGTTGGTACAGTTACACTGAAAGACGGACAGTATGCCTGGGCACTCAACTTGCCGGACGGCGTGTCTTGCACCGTAACTGAGGTGGAGGCTAACCAGGACGGTTATCAGACTGTCGTCGACGCTATTGCCAAGGATGGATTGGCAGAGGTCAGATTCACCAACTACAAGGGACCCGGTGAGCCGGATGAGGATGAGCCGTGGGAGGATCTGCCGGATCCGGATGTGCCGCTGGCACCCCCGATGGACAGCCCGCCGCAGACAAGCGACTGGACCGGTACCGTTGCTTGGGCCACCATGATGGTTGCTGCCGGTATTGGCCTGGCAACCGTGATGCTCGAAAAGAAGAGACAAAAGCGATAAGAGCAGCAAAATAGCGCACAGCCAATAGAAACATCGGGCGGCGGACAGCATACGAGTGCTGTCCGCCGCCCCACTTCTATCGTACATTGGATGCATGTAGACCTTGAGAATGCAGCTTGATTTAGTGGCAGAATGATACCGAAAGCAAACAGCCAGCGCAGGACGTAATACCCAGCACCGGCTGTTCTAATTTTATGTAGGGTGTGGGGCTTCGAATCACATCAGTCTCCGCTTCAGCTGCTCCACGTTCACGGCGTAGCTGAGGGCGGTCTGTTTATCGATGAGCCCCTTCTTGTAGAGGTTCAGGATGGACTGATCCATGGAGACCATGCCCTCGGCGCTGCCGGCGTTGATGGCATTGTCGATCTGGTGGCTCTTGCTGTCCCGGATCAGGCTCTTGATGGCGGAGTTCATGTGCATGATCTCGTAAGCGGGCACCATGCCGCCGCCCACGCCGGGGATGAGCTGCTGGGAGACCACGGTGCGGAGCACGGAACTCAGCTGGATCCGGATCTGACTCTGCTGGCCGGAGGGGAAGGAGTCTATGATACGGTCTATGGTGTTCACAGCGCCGTTGGTGTGCAGGGTGGCCAGGATCAGGTGGCCGGTTTCTGCGGCTGTCATGGCGGTGCTGATGGTCTCAGCGTCCCGCATCTCGCCCAGCAAGATCACGTCCGGCGCTTGGCGGAGGCAGGCACGGAGAGCGGTGAGGTAGTTGCCGGTGTCAATGGCGATCTCTCGCTGGCTGGTGATGCTCTTGATATCCCGGTGGAGGTACTCGATGGGGTCCTCCAGGGTGATGATGTGGCAGCTTCTGGTGCGGTTGATCTCGTTGATGATGCAGGCCTGAGTGGTGGACTTGCCGCTGCCGGCGGTGCCGGTGACCAGGATCATGCCGTGGTCTACGTCTGCCAGCCGGATGACCTGCTCCGGGATGTTGAGCTTGCGCCAGTCGGGGATATCGAAGGCCACCACGCGGATGACGCACGCCATGGAGCCGCGCTGCCGGTATGCGTTCACACGGAACCGGGCGAGACCGCCGATGGCGAAGGAGAAGTCATCGTCCCCCTCCTTCTGATAGTGGTCCATGGGGCGCTTGGCGGCCGCATAGAGCTCGGTGATCAGGGCCTCAGTATCTGCGGGAAACACCCGGTTGTCGTCAATGTGGGTGATGACACCTTTGATCTTGGCACACACCGGACTGCCCGCTACCACAAACATATCCGAGGCGCCGTTCTCTACGGAATAACGAAGGTATTCCAAAATAGAAGACATTTCAGGTTGGACCTCCTTAGTGTACTGATTGGAAGACGGTTCAGGTGCCGTCCCAGACGTTGAGGTGCTGGTCTGGATCCCATTCTGCGGTGGAGACGCTCTGCCAGGTGCGGATCTCATAGTTGTCGCCGAGGCCGCCGTGGAAGATCACCGCCACGGCCAGTTGCTGAGATTTGGAGATGGTGCAGACATAGGTGGCGCGGGTGAGATCGCCGTTTTCACTGAGGGTGACCCCCTCCGGCACATCACCGTTGCGGAGCCTTGCCAGGATCTCCTCCGCCTGGGTGTCTGCCGCATAGTATCCGGTGATGGCCGCATTGGCGGCGTTGGCCAGTCTGCCATCCGCCTGGACGGTGGACATGGACAGCAGGGCGAAGATGGTGAGGCAGAGCACTGCAAAGATCACCAGCAGCGAGCTGCCGCCCACCGCCGGGGGAGAGAATTTGCGCTTTTCTTCGTTCATGCAGCACGCCCTCCCTGCCAGGCGATGTCGATCTCAAAGATCACGTTGCTTTTACCGGTCGCCGATACTGAGATGTGAGCCTTGCAGAGCCCGGAAATGCCGGTGTCCACAGTCTCCGCCTTCAGCACATAGGCGGCGTCCTTGCCGTCTGAGACGGTCCAGTCCTTGTTGTACTGGAGTTCAAAGGCGGAACCGCTGCTGGAAGCGCCCAGACTCTGAGCGGCGGCTGCCAGCGTCTCCTCGGCGCTGCCGCCAGCCTTACCAGCGTGCTTGATCTGTTCTGCGGCGCTCTGGGCCCGGAGAGAGGCGTAGTCCCGGGCCTCATCTTGTTTGGAGGTATTATCGCACCAGACGAAGACCCGAAGACACAGGGCCGCCGCCAGGGCGAAGACCAGCACCATGATGGACTGCTCCATCAAGGCCAGGGGTGTTTTGCTCTTCACGAGTCCGCCACCTCCCCTCGGAGAGACATGGAGAGGGTGGAGACCGTGCCGTCTGTGTCTGTGATGGAGACGGTGAGCAGATCGCCGTCCAGGTCCAGGTCCATGGCCTGGGCCTCCAGCACTCGCTCTCCGTCCTCCGGCCAGGCGCCGGAGCCGTCCATGGTGAACAGCTCCATCAGCCAGCCGTCGTAGCAGTACACCTGGGTGACGTAGTCGTAACCATCGATCTCCTCGGTGTAGTAGAAGCAGTCGATGTCCTCATAGTCCTCAAAGCCGCCCACCCTCACCTGACTGGCGTTGGCAGACTGCCGGACTTTGGTGGCCATGTATTGGATCCCGGTGCGCCGGTTAAAGGCGGCCTGGTCCCGCTGGGTGAGTTTCCGGTATACATCCGCCCCTGTGAGCAGCACGGAGAGAATGCAGGCGGCGAAGACGCCGAACAGGACCAGCGCGATGAGACCGTCGATAGAATGTTTCTGTGTGCGATGGTGCATACTTTCACCTGCCGTTCTGCATGGGCGCCATCAGGTGTCCCCGCTTTCCGATACGTCGAGTATCGTGAAGCTGGGCATCAGGTTGGAGGCAAAGATGGAGTAGTCTATGTAGTACCGGGACTCATCTACCTGCAGGCCGTAGTTCTCTTCCAGGTACTCGATGGAGGGCGGATAGATGCCCTCGGTGGCATAGCAGGCGGCAATCGCCCTCCGGAGAGAGGACTCCAGCTGCTTCATGCCCTCCTCGCCGCTGCCATTGCGGAGGTTGGAGACACCGGTAAAGAAGATCACCAGCACCAATACCGCCAGCACCGGCATCAGCAGGCTTCCCAGTGCGCCCCTGAGGCGCTTCTTTTTCCGTTTCTGCATAGCGGCTCACCCAATGGCTGTCATGATGTTCATCAGGGGCAGCATCACGGAGAGAAGAATGAGACCTACCAGGATAGACGTGATGATCACGAGAGCGGGCTCTACCCGGCCAACCAGCTCTTCCAGGGCCATCTCGCTGTCCTCAGAGAGCCGGCGGGCGATCTGCTCCATGGCGGCATCGCCGGTGCCGCTGCGCATGCCGAGGTCCAGAAGACGGCACTCTGCCCGGGGCAGCACGCCGGACTCCTTCATGGCCTTGGCCAGGGGATCACCGTTTTCCAGGCGGGTCTGGCAGTCCAGGCAGCGCTGCTTTGCGGTGGGCACGCTGTCCAGAAGGCTGGCGGCCAGCGCCAGGGCCTCCTCCAGGGGAAGACCGCTGGACAGGCCCATGGAGAGGGACTGGGCCACCCGGGCGGTGTTGATCTTGCGGGAGACGCCTTTATCGCCCATCTTGGAGCGCCAGACGCCCATCACCTTCTCCCGGAAGTTGGGGAGAGCGGCGAAGAAGCCCAGGAATACGGCCACAGCGGCCAGCAGCACGCAGATCACGGGCATGCCGGCATCCAGCGCCTGGCCCAGAGCCAGAAGACCGCCGGCCACACCGGTGAGACTGCCGCCCAGATAGGAATACACCTGGTTGAAAACGGGGAGAACCTGTACGAGAAGAACCACGATCACGGCCAGCATGATTACCAGCAATACTGCCGGATACAGCAGGGCAGAGCGAACCTGGTGGTCCAGCCGGGCCCGGTCTTCATAGTGCCGGGAGAGGGCAGACAGCGCCTCTTCCGTTCTGCCGGCCCGCTCGCCTACGTCCAGCAGGCCGCAGACGTAGTCCGGAAACCGCTGGCACTCCCGGAAGGCGTACGCCAGGGAGTATCCATCATCCACCTGGTTGGCCAGCTGCACCAGCATGTCCTTGTATGAGCCGTCTGGCTCCTCATCTGCCAGCAGCGCGAGACCGTCTCCTACACTCACGCCTGCGTGTAGCAGCATGGACAGGCCGAGGCAGAGGGAACTGATCTCATCGTTGCCCAGCTTCCGGACGGGTTTTTCTTTCTTGTCCTTCTTCCGGTCCGTCCTTTTTTCTTCTTCGGGCTGCTGTTCTTGGAAATGATCCATATCGTCCATTCAGTATCAGCGCTCCTTTTCTTATGCAGATTCCAGGCAGCGCCTGGGTTTTAGAAAATGGGCTTGCGGAATACCGCAAGCCCATTTTAATGCTTTCCCTCCCATCCGTAAAGAGGAAAAATCACAGTTGGCAAAAAAACGTGCACAGTTTTGCAGCACACTGTCTGCCATGGCAGGGGTACACGGCGTATCGCTGGGTTTCGGCTGCTGAATTAGTAGAAGTACTTGGGGGTGTAGTTGCTGCCGGTGCCAATGTACTGGAGGATCTCGGCGCTGGAGTTGCTGGAGGAGGCAAAGGTGGGATCCATGCGCTCCCAGGTGGTGCCGTTGAAGTACACCACGCCTTCAATCCAGCCCTGGCCCTCGGAGGAGTACACGCTGATCCAAGCGTGATAGGCGGTGCCGGCATAGCCCACCACCAGTTTGCAGGGCACGCCCTGGCTGCGGAGCATGCCCGTCATAAGAGCGGCGTAGTCGAAGCAGATGCCGGTTTTTTTGGCCAGGACGCTGTCCAGATTCGGGAGGTATCCGCTCTGTACCGTGGCGGCAAGCTGCCTGTCGTAGGTGAGGCTCTTAGTTACAAAATCGTATATGACCTTCACCTTCATCAGAGGATCCGTGATGCCGGCACAGAGGGTAGCAGCCTGTGCCTTGGCGTTGGGGGCGGCATCGATGTTCACATATTGGTTGGAGGCCAGGAAGGGCTTCAGGGGATCGGGCATGCTCACGCTCTCCTTGATCTTTACAACACTGGCATACTTGGTGCCCTCAATCTGCTGATACACAGCAACTTCGTAGGTGCCGTTGCCGTCTGAGAGGGGCAGCACAGCCCACGCACCAGGGGCCAGGTTGTACTGGTACTGAGCGCCGGAGGGACCTGCCACAACGGCCTTTACCCGCTTGTCTGTGGCAGCGTTGAATTTCACCATCACGTAGCCGCTGGAGAGGTTGGAGTAGTCTATGGTAGCCTGGCCGTTGCCGTCTGTCTTGGTGAGCACGCCGGCGGCGGTGGCCTGCACATACTGATAGGTTTTTCCCACCAGAGCAGTTACCTCAGTGCCCACCACAGGGCCGATTTCTACCTTATCATCTTCGACGTACTCGCCTTCATCCACTTCAGGCAGCGTGCCGTTCTCCACTGGCGGCACGGTGGGCTCTACCGTGGGCTCCGGAGGGACCGGTGTGGGGGCAGAAGTAGGCACTGGCGTAGGTTCTGGGGTTGGAACAGGTGTTGGTTCCGGTGTGGGAGTTGGGGTAGGAGTGGGAGTCGGAGTCGGTGTAGGCTCGGGAGTTGGTTCCGGAGTAGGTTCAGGCGTAGGCTCTTCTGTCGGCTCTACCGTGGGCTCCGCAGTGGGTTCTTCGGTGGGCTCTGCCGTAGGCTCCTCGGTTTCGGGGTCATCTGTGGGATCGGCCGGTGCCGGGGTGGTTTCAGGGGTGTTTGCCGGCGGTTCTGTACTTTCTGTGCCGGGGGCATCTGTGCCAGGCGCGGTGGCTGCGGGGTTGCTGGGGGAGCCACACCCTGGCAGAAGGAGAAGCATAGCCAAGGTAAGGGCGAGGATACACTTCGAGACGCGACGCATATGTATGCTCCTTTTCTGTAGTCTGAATAAGAGGGGTCCTCTTCTCTGCCAGGAGAGTATATCAGAAAAGGATGCAGGGTGCAAGTGGTTGAAGGAAAAAGTGTTTCTGGCAAAGAGGGAAATAAAGCTTCCAACAATGGAAAATAGTGTGCCTGCACAGCAGGGTGAAAACAAGAGGGAATGCGAGGCATAAGTGCCTGAAAATGAGCAGGTGAGCTTCGAAAACGGGAGATTCTTGGGTAGAAAGTACGGCGCGGGTGAGAATCAGGATTCGCCTTTCCATACGGCGTACGGGAGGCCGGACCATGAATTTTGCAGGGTTTCGGTAGAAAAAAGAGGGGCGGGGGTGGCGAAAGATTTACAGGAAATTCACACAGTTTCTTCGGAAGGAGAGCGGTTGTATGACAATGTATTGCAAATGTAATACGATTGCAATACATTGTGGCTCAGACGAATAACAGTTGCATCATGGGATAAAAGCAAAATTATGATTGACAGCCTGTACTTTTTGATGTATACTCTCGAAGAAACAGGCCAAACGCTATTCGAGGAGTGATCAAACTTGGGTGAAGAAGTTTTGCAAGCCTCAATGTTCTCGCTGGCTCTGAGGAATGTGAACACAGGCCTATATGTCTTTCTGAATGAGAGCGCCACAGGGAAGACATGTCTCAAGCGTCTGCTGGACAAGTGCAGAAGTTTTGGCGAGCCTGTCTCTGCATTCTCCTACGGAGACGTTACCTATGGCTTAAGGCCATTGGACCTCTGCAGGCCGACGGATCGGGTGGTCTTGCTGGACCGGTATGATATGTACGCGGGACAGTTTGACGAGGATGTGCGTCTCCTGGCAGAGAACACGACAGTGTTTGTGGATGCCAAGTCGGTTGCCGGCTATCCGGTGAAGCACCGGCTGTGCATGCTTCATATGGATGATCCCAACCACTTCCGGATTACGGGCGGATAATAGATGAATTTCGTTGGGAAGGTGTGAACACATGCTAAACGTTGAGATATGTCAGAAAGTATTAGGGAGAAAACATGACAACATTCAAAAGCAGTTCGCATACAATTTATTTGATTTAGAGGACACACCAGCCAATCGGGATATCCTGCGTGTGATTGAACGGGGGACGTATCTAAACAAACGGGAGTTCATAGACCGCTTTGGATACAGATGCCTTGTCTCAGACTGTAGTTCTGGGTCTATCGCTGCTTTTCTGGTGGCAAACACGGATCTTACGGTGGATCTCGCGGAGTGCGGCAACAATGCCCGAGACTATATCCTCACACATTTCAATAGAGGAAGCGTCATAATTTATGAATCTGCTACCCCCATTGCAATGAAGCCTGTGCCAGTGGATATTCAGCTGCGGAATTATCATATCACAGATTCAGACCGATTTAGTTACTACCTCCGGTATGAATTCCCGGGTCGTCCAGATCTCAATCTCTATGGAGAAAGCAAGGGAATTGAGGTGCTGGACTGGAAGCAGCCATGGGGAGAGGACGCCCCGGAAGACAGAGTGTCCAGCATGCTGATCATGCTGTGGGCTCATCCAGAAGCCGAATCAGATTCTGAACTGATCCATGCGCTGGAGACTGAGACAGGGGATCCGAATTTGGATTGGAATGTGATCCGGGCGGATCTTTGGGAGAGTGGTATCCGTTTCAGACCGGATTGCAAGGATCTCCCAAAAGAAACACCTCTAGCGATTCAGCAATGTATTCACAAGATTCTGGAGAAAAACGGGTCGTCGACCTGAAGGTTTTGAAAGCAGGGAAGTGGCCTCGAACTCTATACAGAAAAGCAATAGACACTTTCACGCAACGGAGATGATAATGATCATGGAAGACATTGTTTTGGATTTGGGGCAGTTCTCGGTGAGCCTGAAGGACATGGGAAAAGAACTCTATGTCTTTAACAGCGAGAGCGGAACAGGAAAAACATACTTAAGAAAAGTATTAGAAAAGTGCCATGTGTATGGAAAACCGGTTTCTGCATACTCGTACGAAACTGCTTTGCTTGGCTTGAGACCTTTGGACGTTTGCAAACCAACGGATAAACTGGTTGTTCTGGATCGGTATGAAATGTATCAAGATGAATATGACGATGATGTGTGCACACTGGCTGAAAACACTTGTGTGCTTGCCGATACGAAAATATGCGCTTTTCTACCTGTACCATATCGGTTGTGTACGCTGCATATGGATGGACCGAACGTCTTTCGGATTGTAGGAGGATAAAAGAATCATTTCATGCTATATGCTGGATGATTGTGAAAGGTCATAATCGACTCTATTCAGTCGAAATCAAGGTGATTGATGTCATGCTAAAAGTAGATGTTCGCCAAAAATTGCGTGGGGCTAAATACGATGATATTGAAAGGCTGTATTTTGATAATGTCCCGGGTATAGAAGATACCCCTGTCAACAGAGATATCCTTCAGACAATTGAAAAGAGAACCTATCTCAACAGATGGGAGTTTATTGACCGATTTGGGTACAGAGTTTTATGCACAGACTGCTGTACTGGCTCCAAGGCTGCGTTTCTGGTTGCCAACACAGATCTAACGGTGGATCTCGCGGAGTGCGGCAATAATGCCAGAGACTATATCCTCACGCACTTCAACAGGGGGAGCGTCATCATATATGAATCTGCAACCCCCATCGCCGTGGATCCAGTTCCTGTGGATATTCAGTACCGAAATTATCATATTACAAAGTCCAGCCGATTGAGCCACCATCTTCGCTATGAGTTTCCCTGGAGGCCGGACCTTGTCAATTTTCCGCAAGAAGACCAGGGTATCGAGGTAATAGATTGGAAGCAACCTTGGGGAGAGAACGGACCGGAAGACAGAGTTGTCAGCATGCTGCTTATGCTGTGGGCTCATCCGGAAGCTTGTTCGGATCCAGAATTGATCCAAGCGCTGGAGACCGAGACCGCAGCAGCGGATTTGGATTGGGATCTAATTCGGGATGACTTGTGGGACAGCGGTGTCCGGTTTAATTCTGTCCCCGAAAGCACACCATTGGTATTCAAAAAATGTATTGGTAAGAGCCAGCGAAAAGACAGATCATGACCTCAGTTTCCCCTGAGAACCGCAACGGCTGCCTCGGCGTAGAGCTTTCCCGCCGCGATGGCCTCCTGCAGGGTGTTCCCGTGGGTGCCCACCTCCACCAGGATGGATCCAGTGGAGAGTTGCTGGTTGAACCGGGAGGTGCGAAGCACAATGGGCCTTGCCAAAGTGCCCCATTTGGCAGTGAGCTTGTCCTGGATGGCCAGTGCCAGGGAGAGATTGCTCTGCCAATTCGGATGGGGCTGGCCGGCCCCATCTGAGCCCATCACCATCATCACCTGAGCGCAGTTTGGAACAGTCCCGGCATCGGTCTTGTAGATCTTCCCGTCTGCGGAGGTAACCGCATCCCGGTGGACATCCAAGATCAATACCAGGGAGGGATACTGCTGCAACCAGTTGGAGATGCCCTCCAGAGAGCGGTTGTATGCATCGTTGTAGCTGGGGTAATCGTAGAGAGTGGTGTCGTGAATCACCTGGAATCCTGCCGCCTCGAAGACCGCTTTCATCTCTTCACCAACCCGGACCACGTTGAAGTTTGTATCCAGGGTGCGGTAGCTGCCGGCCTCCTCGTAGATATCCGTGCCGTCCATGGTGTACGCCTCACTGGCGTGGGAGTGGTAGATCAGGATTTGGGGGCCGGGGAGGTTGTCCGGGAACTTTGGCGCGGCTGCCATCAGAGCGTCCATGTCCAACGTCACACTGGTGTGGTTGTATACCGAGACCAGCCCCTTGGTGAAGTACTGTGGTCCCACCATAGACACGAAGGTCCGGGAGATGATGTCGTCCGGCGCTGTGGTGGTGAGAGGCGGCTCCTCATTCTCTCCCTCATCGGAAGGGTGCGGTACCGGCTCCTGGGGAGAAGTTGCCTTGGGAGATGGAGATACGGTCTCCATCGGACCTAATGTCTCCGATCCCGCAGGGGAGACCCTGGCAGACGGCGCCGTACTGGCGGACGGCTTTGTGCTGGGCTTGCTGCTGGGGGAGACGGCTTTGGATGCTGCCGGGGCTGGAACTTCCAGAAGGGGAGACTGGTCCAATACCACCCGGTCCCAATATGAGAGCAGCTGCTTGGACGGGATGGGGCCTGCATCTGTGTTGAGAAAAGAGAGGGCGTTGCTGGCATCTCCGGCCAAGTCACCCAGCGCCTCCAGGGCGGCTGCGGGGTCCCCGGTGATCCAGGCGAGCCAGATTGCAATTGCGGCCAGGAGCAGAGCCAGTGCCCGGCGGAGGACCCGCCGGAGGGTTGGGGTTGTCCTAGTTTTATCCATGTGTGTTCACCTCTCCCCATGGATATGCAGGCAACGGCGGTTTAGAACCGCCCCATCCGATCCCTTTTTGGGACAGGCCTAAAAACTGCAGAGAGTAGAAAACGCCTGCCGGCGGCTGCCGGCGGGCGTTGTGCTTGCTCGGATGGGGATTGTCGGGGAATTCAGTCCTTGGGGGGAGGATTTTGCTGCCGCTTTTTGCGGTTGCGGACGGCTTCTGTGAGAATGAATTCTATCTGGCCGTTGATGGAACGGAAATCCTCCTCCGCCCATGCAGCGATCTCGGTCCAGAGGGTGTTGGACAGCCGCAGGGGTACCTGCTTTTTGGCGCCCTCCCGGCGTTTCAGCTCCTGTTCCAGGGCATCCAGCCGGTCCAGCCGCGCTTGCAGTTCCGCCTCTCGCTTATCCAGGTCCATCAGTAGATACTCCCGGAGTTCACGATGGGCTGGGCGTCCTTATTACCGCAGAGCACCACCAGCAGATTGGACACCATGGCGGCCTTCCGCTCCTCGTCCAGCATCACCACATCGTCCTCGTTGAGCCGGTCTATGGCCATCTTCACCATACCCACGGCGCCGTCTACGATCTTCTGTCGGGCTGCGATAATGGCCACCGCCTGCTGCCGCTGCAGCATGGCGGCGGCGATCTCCTCAGAATAGGCCAGGTGGGTGATCCGGACCTCTTCGATGATGAGGCCGGCGTCCTGAACCCGCTTCTGCAGCTCGTCCCGCATGGTGTCTGCGATCTCAATGGCGGAGCTCCGCAGGGTCCGCTCCTTCACGCCGTCATCGTCATCATCGTCATCAAAGACGTCATAGGGATAGAGCCGGGCGATGTTGCGGATGGTGGAGTCTGTCTGGATGCTGAGATACTCCACGTAGTTCTCCACGGCGAACACCGCTTTGGTGGGATTCTCAACCCGCCAGATCACCACGGCGCCGATGATGATGGGGTTGCCCAACACATCGTTTACCTTCTGCCGGCGGTTGTCCAGGGTCTGGGTTTTCAGGGAGATGCTCCTCTGCATCACCGGTACCATTGTGGTGGCAGGGGTGCTGCCGTCCTTGGCCTTCGCACCGTTCTCATTGGCCTTCTCCTGCATGATGGTGGGCCCGAAGGAGGTGACAAAGGGGGCGGTGTAGAAAAAGCCGCTCTGTTTCAGGGTGCCGTAGTACTTGCCGAAGAGGGTGAACACTCGGGCCTCATTGGGGCGCACGATCTTGAGGCCGCTGAAGAGGCAGAAACAGACAACGTAGAGGAACAGGCTCAGGAAGAGCAGCGCCAGCCAGAGGGCGAAGGGAGCGTTTTCGTCGTCCAGATTGGCACAGGCGAGGGAGAACAGGACGGTGGTACAGACCAGTCCTAGGATCATCAGGATCAGCGCCAGGAATCCGGAGACAGGGCGCAGTTCCTTTTCCTGAATGGAGGTTTTCATAGGGGACACCCTTTCTTGAAGTGATATCAAGATGATATCACTTTGAAATCCAATGTCAAGAGGGAAAGGGCAGATTTTTCGAAAGTTTGTGAAAATGACAGGTGGGGGCGGTGGTCAGGGAAGGGGGATGCCTGGCAGCAGGGCGGCCATGTCCTCGGGGAGGGGTGCGGTGAAGGAGAGGTGCTCCCCGGACACCGGGTGATTGAGCTCCAGATGCCAGGAGTGGAGTGCCGGCCGGTCCAGAAGATCCGGTGCCGCCGTGCCATAGAGGTAGTCTCCCACCAGGGGATGGCCGATGTGGGCCATGTGCACCCGGATCTGGTGGGTGCGCCCGGAATCCAGTTCCAACTGGACGAGAGAGCGAGGGCCTGGTTGGAGCACCTGATAGTGAGTGCGGGAGGGCTGCCCGTCTGGACGGACACACCTTGCCAGAATGGAGCCCTCCGCCATGCCGATGGGGGCGTCTATGGTGCCGGATGCTGGCTCCGGGATGCCCTCGCAGACGGCCAGATACACCCGGCGGAATTCCGGGGTGTGCAGCGCCTTTCGGAGGACCTCCTGGGCATGGGGGTGTTTGGCTGCTACCATGAGGCCGGTGGTGCCCTTGTCCAGCCGGTGGACCGGATGGAAGTCCGAGGGATCGCCGATCTGGTCCAGGTGGTAGAGAAGATAGTTGCCCACGGTGTCCGTATAGTGGCCGTGACCCGGGTGAGAGAGCACCCCGGCGGCCTTGTTGATCACCACGATGTCCGCATCCTCATAGATGATGTCCAGGGGACCCTCTGTGGGGACTACCCCGGAACTCCGCTCCGGCACCGTGAGCCGGGCGCTCAGCACTTGCCCGGTGTGCACCCGGTCCCGGACAATGATCCGCTGTCCGTCCAGGAGAATGCCGTCCTCCAGCCACTTGATCCGCCGCACCACCGTGCCGGAGAGATGCATCACGTTCCGGAGCACCCAGCCGGCCTCCCGGTTGTCCAGATCTGGGGGTATGGTTTGGGTGAGATAGCGGGGGCCCATGGCATGCACGCTCCTTTCGGCATTGGCATCGCTTTCTGCGGTATGAAAAGGGAGGACGGCGGACGCCGTCCTCCCGAAATGGGTGTCTGGGTTGGGGATTAGCACACGCCCTGGGCCAGCATGGCATCGGCTACCTTCAGGAAGCCCGCGATGTTGGCGCCAGCCTGGATGTTGCCGGCCATGCCGTACTTCTCGGCGGCGTCGGCGCAGGCGGCATAGATGCCTTCCATGATGCCCTTCAGCTTCTGGTCCACCTCATCGAAGGACCAGCTGAGGCGCTCGGAGTTCTGGCTCATCTCCAGACCGGAGGTGGCCACGCCGCCGGCGTTGGCAGCCTTGGCGGGCCCGAAGAACAGACCGGCCTCCTGATAGGCGGTGATGGCCTCGGGAGTGCTGGGCATGTTGGCGCCTTCGAACACGCCGATGCAGCCGTTGGCGATGAGCATCTTGGCGG
Organism: uncultured Oscillospiraceae bacterium; assembly: GCA_947623875.1. Classification (GTDB taxonomy): domain Bacteria; phylum Bacillota; class Clostridia; order Oscillospirales; family Oscillospiraceae; genus Enterenecus. The sequence goes on along the minus strand of CANQII010000063.1, from coordinate 222 downwards.
ACTCGCCGTTGATCTCATTCTGGGTGGCGCAGGGCAGAGCGATGTCGCAGGGGATGGACCAGATGCCGGAGCAGCCTTCCACGTACTTGGCGGTGGGCACATAGTTCAGGTAGGTCTTGATGCGGTCTCTCTTCTGCTCCTTGATCACCTGGATGACCTTGTAGTCGATGCCGTTCTCGTCCACGATGTAGCCGTTGGAGTCGGACATGGCGATTACCTTGG
>CANQII010000062.1 GCA_947623875.1 uncultured Oscillospiraceae bacterium | reverse complement strand
CGGTATCATAATATAGAGGATCGTTGGCCTCGGAGCCCCGCATCAGGGAGAAGGCGGTGCCGGCACCGAACCCCACTGCCTTTACCGCGGGGACGGCGAAGAGGTACTTGGAGAAGATGCCCTCCGCATTCTTGCCGAAGTCCGGATCGCCCAGGCCCGCCGGCATGCCGAAGACGGCGCACTCGATGGACCCGCCCACCGAGTCCAGCTCAGACTTGGCCTCCAGGATGGCCTGCTGCATCTCCTCGCCAGCGGCATCGTTGAGGACAGGGAAGGCCTTGCGCTGTACCGCCTCCAGGCTCGCCCAGTCGTCCAGGGGGTCGTCGTTGATGCCGTAGATGGAGCTGATGTGGGCGCCCACCTGGATGCCCTTCTGTTTCAGGATCTGTTTGGCCACCGCGCCGGCGAAGACCAAGGGCGCGGTGAGCCGGCCGGAGAAGTGCCCGCCGCCTCTGGGGTCTGCATAGCCGCCATAGCGGACGTGGGCGGTGTAATCCGCATGGCCCGGCCGGGGAGTATTTTGAATGGAGGAGTAGTCCTTGGAGCGGACATCCTCGTTGGGGAAAAGGGCGGTGAGGGGCGTGCCGGTGGTGCAGCCCTGATACAGCCCAGACTCGATGATAGGGATGTCCTTCTCATTCCGGGCGGTGGAGAGGGGACTGCCGCCCGGGGCTCTCCGCTGCAGGTCTACCAGAACCGCGTCCATGTCCAGTTTCAGTCCTGCGGGAACCCCTTCCAGCACTACTCCAACCCCGGGGCCGTGGGACTCGCCGAAGATGGTGTATCTCATACCGGCTCGTCCTCCTCGATGGTGATGTTTCCGTGCATCCGCTGGTATACCTCCCAGAACGTGGGGAAGGACTTGGCCACGCATTGGGCCCCCAGGATACGCACGGGATTGGCGCACCGGACGGCGAGAATGGCTGTCATCATGGCGATGCGGTGGTCCTGATAGCTCTCCACGTCCACGCCGCCGGTGAGGGCGGGCTTGCCGGTGATGATGAGGCCGTCCGGGAGCTCCTGGACTTCGGCCCCCAGGGCGGTGAGCACTGCGGCCACGGTGGCGAGACGGTCGGACTCCTTCAACCGCAGACGGGCGGCATTCACGATGCTGCAGGTGCCGCGGCGCACCGCAGCCATGGCGGCCAGGGGTGGCACCAGGTCCGGGCACTGGGAGACATCGATGGAGACGTCTCCAGGCTCGGCCAATTGGGCGGCATACTCGGCGATCACCTTGTCCCCCTGGAGGGAGTCCGGGTTCATGCCGTTGATCTTCACCGGGCAGCCTAGGTTCCGGGCGGCGTAGAAGAAGGCCGCCTGGGACCAGTCCGGCTCGACATCCGCATCGAAAGACTGATAGGTCTGATTGCCGGGGATTACAAAGCGGGAGCCGTCCGGGCTCTCTGTTGCGTGGACGCCGTACTGCTCCATCACCTGCAAGGTGAGGTCCACGTAGCCCCGGCTCTCCAGAGGTGTGGTGAGCACGATCTCACTGTCTCCCTCTAACATGGGCAGGGCGAAGAGAAGGCCGGTGATAAACTGAGAGGACACGTTGCCGGGAAGGCTGTATGTGCCCGGGGTGAGCTTGCCGGTGATCCGGAGCTCGTCCCCTTCCCGCTCATAGGTGATGCCCCGCTCCTCAAAGATCTGGAGGTAGGGGCCCAAGGGCCGCTCCAGAAGCCGGGCTCTGCCGGTAAAGCGGCCTCTGCCCCGGACCACCAGGGCCAGGGGGATCATGAAACGCAAGGTGGAGCCGCTCTCCCCGCAGTCCATCAGGGGATCAATCCGGTCCTTCCGCATCAGGGCTTTGGTGCAGCGGTCTGTGGCCAGGATGTCCTCAGACACGGTGAGGTGGCGGATCTTGCCGTTGAAGCCGGACAAGGCCCGGGCGATGATCACCCGGTGGGCCACAGACTTGGAGCAGGGCGGCCGGAGGCTGCCCCGTAAGATGGCGGGGCGGATCAGCACGTTCATCCGAGGACACCTTCTTCCCAGAGTTTCTTGAGCTGGCCATCCAGCTGCTCCCGGGTGAGGGAGACAGGTTCGGCCCAGCCCATCTTTGTGAGGAGCACCACCCGGATGTTGGACCCGGCGCCCTTCTTGTCCAGGGCGATGGCATGGGTGAGATCCTCCCAGCTGCAGGGGATGTGAGCGGGGAGATTCAAAGCAGAGACCGCCTTTTCAATGCGCTCCGGGAGGTCCGCCGGGGTGATGCCCAGGGACACCCCCAGAAGGGCGGCTGCCACCATGCCGGCGGCCACCGCCTGGCCGTGGCTCCATTTCTCATAGTTGCCGGCCTTCTCGTAGGCGTGGCCCACGGTGTGGCCGAAGTTTAAGATCATCCGGACGCCGGTGTCCCGCTCGTCTGTCAGTACCACGTCCCGCTTGATGCCGCAGCAGGTGAGGAGAATGGTCTCAATCTCCTCCATCAGGGCGGCGCGGCTGGGACGGCGCTCCAGATCGGCGAAGAACTCCGCATCCCGGATGCAGCCGTATTTCAGTACCTCCGCCATGCCGGCCATGAAGACATCCTCCGGCAGAGTGTCCAGGGTGTTCGGATCCATCAGCACCAGTTTAGGCTGCCAGAAAGCCCCAGCCAGGTTCTTCCCGTGCTCCAGGTCCACCGCGGTCTTGCCGCCCACGGAGGAGTCCACCTGGGCCAGAAGGGTGGTGGGCACCTGGATGAAGTCCACGCCCCGGAGGATGGTGGCGGCGGCAAAGCCGGAGAGATCTCCGATGACGCCTCCGCCGAGCGCCAATACGGCATCGGTACGGGTGAGGCCCGCCTCCATCATGGCCTCCCAGAGGCTGGCCAGCTGCACCGGGTTCTTGCTGGCCTCCCCGGCGGGGATCACATGAAGGGTGGCATCGAAGCCGGCGCTCTTGAGAGAGTTCAGCACCCGCTCCCCGTACAGCGGGGCCACGTTGGTGTCTGAAACCGCAAAGATCCGCCGGGCCTTGGGGCAGACGGCCTTCGTGCGCTGGCCGGCCTCGTCCAGAAGGCCCCGCTGAATGAGGATGTCATAGGGGCGGCCGGGCAGATCTACCGTGAGGGTTTTCATTCAAAGGGCCTCCTTTAAATCTGTGTCCAGGGATCAGCCCAGCTTTTTGCCCACCAGCTCGGTGAGGGGGCGGATCTTCTCCATCAGGTGGTGGAAAGAGGCCGGGGTGAGGGACTGCTGTCCATCGCACTTGGCGTGAGGCGGATCGTTGTGGACCTCCACCATGATGCCGTCTGCCCCCACCGCGGCCGCTGCCATAGCCAGAGGCTCCACCATCCAGTACATGCCGGCAGCGTGAGACGGGTCTACCAGAATGGGCAGGTGGCTCATCCGGCGGATGGCGGGGATGGCGGAGAGATCCAGGGTGTTGCGGGTGTAGGTCTCAAAGGTGCGCACGCCCCGCTCACAGAGAATCACGTTCTCATTGCCGGCAGCCATGATGTACTCCGCAGACATGATCCACTCCTCATAGGTGTTGGAGAGGCCGCGCTTGAGGAGAATGGGCTTGTGCATGTGGCCGCACTCTTTCAGAAGATCGAAGTTCTGCATGTTCCGGGCGCCGATCTGCACGAGATCCACTTTCTCATCGAAGAGCTCGCAGTACTTGGGGCTCATGAGCTCGGTTACAATGGGCAGACCGGTGGCCGCCTTGGCCTCCAGCAGCAGGTCCAGGCCGGGGGTGCCCATGCCCTGGAAGGAGTACGGAGAGGTGCGGGGCTTGAACGCGCCGCCCCGGAGCAGGGTGGCGCCGTCCGCCTTCACGTCCTCCGCGATGCCGATGATCTGCTCCTCGCTCTCCACGGAGCAGGGGCCTGCGATGACGGTGAAGCTGCCGCCGCCGATCTTCACGCCGTTCACGTCCACCACGGTGTCCTCCGGATGGAACTTGCGGTTGGCCTTCTTGTACGGCTCTGCCACCCGCATGACCCGCTCCACATCGTCCCGCATGGACAGCTTGTCTATATCGATGTGGGTGGTATCGCCCACGAGACCCAGAATGGAGCAGTCTATACCGTTGGTGATGCCAATGGAGACGCCAAAGTCTTTTTGCAGTTGTGCGGACAGTTTTTGAATGGATTCCTGGCTTGTGCCTGGCTTCATGACGATGACCATGAAAAAATACCTCCCGAAAGGTGAAAAAAGCTGAAGCTCACGGCCTGCCGTACAGCACATGCCATGAGCTCTTTATACGAACATCAGGCGCGGCGGCCCTTTGCTTCCCCGCTGCGGCTCGGCCGGCACCATCCGGCGGTTTGGTGATGCAGAAACGGAGAGACGCGAGGAAAACCTCGGAGACCTGAACTTTGGCGGGATTATACCGCACAGCAGCATGGATTGCAAGGCCTTTTTCCACCCAATACGGGGGAGAATACTGGGTTTTTGTTGGTGTTTTCGTGATATTCCAGAACCTGGAGAAACCGCCGGACATTGCTTCCCCAAAAGGCGGAAAGGGCGGTTCGGGCGGGGCATCCTAAGGCGGGAAGGGGTCTCCTTCGGCGCTGGTTTTGGGGACTTTGCCCAGCAAAAAGGGGACACGGTCCCCCTGGGATGGCACAGAATAGAAATTTTGAAATCCCTTTTTTTCTGGTTGCATTCTGAGACAACGTTTGCTATAATACCGGATACCATGTGCCCAGATGGGCTTTTTGGGTGAATTCAGGGCGGCGCCCCGCCCTTTGACACCGGTGCGCGGCCGCTGCAGACGCGGGCCGGGCAAAAGACAAGATTAGATAAGGATTGATGATTATGACCGATCGGGAGAGACGGCAGCAGACGCGCCGCGAAGAGGAAGATGCCGTGTTCAACCGCATGCTGCTCTGGGTTGGCGGCGCCGCGGTGGCGGAGCTGCTGGTCCTGGGACTGGAAAAACTGCATGTGGAAATGGTATTCGGCGCCGTGCCGGCTCAGATTTTGTTCAACGTCTTTCGAGTGTTCTCCTTCCTGGGCATCGCCCTGGGGATCGCCTGTGCCGTGTGGATGTTCCGCCGGGTGCAGGCCGGACAGCCCATCCGGGTGCAGGCCATTCTTCTCGTAGTGGACGTGTTCTTCTGGATCGTCTCTGTGCTCACCTGGCGCTGGTATGACGTTGGCCTGGAGCTGGCCACCCTGCTGCCCATCGTGGTGGCCGTGCTGATCCTGATCTACTTCCTCTATCAGCGGGTGTTCTTCGTGAGCTCCCTCTTCACCGCCTATGGCCTGGCTGTTCTCTGGTGCTACCGCTCCATGGGACAGACCACCGGCATGCACAGAGCCGTGTACCTGTCCATCGTGCTGATGGCAGCCGCCTGCGTGGGGGTCTATTTCCTGGCCAAGCAGCAGGGCAAGGTGCTGGGCCTGCGGGTGCTTCCCTATGACACCGCATACTCGGTGCTCTATATCTCCGCCATCGTGAACGCCGTGGCCTTCCTGGCTGTGCGGATCGCAGGCCCCGGCGCCGCCATCTACCTGGTGTTTGCCCTGGCAGCTTGGCTCTTTGCCGAAGTGGTGTACTTCACCGTGAAGATCATGTGAGCAGGGAATCACCCAATTTCACAACTGCACCGCGGCCGGTCTCCGAGACCGGCCGCATTTTTATGCCGGGCCGCATAGCCGCAGCGCATGAAATCAATGCACGCGCATAGCCGCAGTGCATGAATCGGCCGGCTCGAGTGCGGAATCCCGGCCCGGTATCGGTTTATTACCCAAAGAAGGCCGGCCGCAAGATGTTTTTGCGTTGCAGGAAAACTATTGACATTTCCCGCCCTGTGGGTTAAGATGGCGTCTGGACAAGGGTCCCCCTGGAAGACCTGACGCACTGAAGAATCCGGCGCAATGGATGCCGGTATCTCTTCGGTATCCATTCTGGAAGAAAGGTGAAGAATATGATCTATTCAGCGGAAGTGGACAAGATGACGTGCGTCGCCAAAGGCGCATATCATGGCCCGGCTCCCATCCCCGAGGAGGGCAAGTGGGTGCAGGCCAAGGAGATCAAGGACATCAGCGGCTTTACCCACGGCATCGGCTGGTGCGCCCCGCAGCAGGGCGCCTGCAAGCTGACCCTGAACGTGAAGGAAGGCGTCATCGAGGAGGCACTGGTGGAGACCATCGGCTGCTCCGGCATGACCCACTCTGCCGCCATGGCCAGCGAGATTCTCATCGGCAAGACCATCCTGGAAGCTCTCAACACCGACCTGGTGTGCGACGCCATCAACACCGCCATGCGGGAGCTGTTCCTGCAGATCGTGTACGGCCGCACCCAGTCTGCCTTCTCCGAGGGTGGCCTGGTAGTGGGCGCCAGCCTGGAGGATCTGGGCAAGGGCCTGCGCTCCCAGGTGGGCACCATGATGGCCACCAAGGCCAAGGGTCCCCGCTATCTGGAGATGGCCGAAGGCTATTGCACCCGCGTTGCTCTGAACGCCCAGGACGAGATTTGCGGCTATGAGTTCGTGAACCTCGGCAAGATGATGGACTTCATCAAGAACGGCGACGACGCTAACACCGCTCTGGAGAAGGCAAAGGGCCACTACGGCCAGTTCGACAATGCCGCCAAGTACATCGACCCCCGCAAGGAATGAGTGAGGAGGAAAAGAACTATGGCTCTGTTTGAAAGCTACGAGAGAAGAATCGGCAAGATCAACGGCGTCCTCGCTCAGTATGGGATCGGCAGCATCGAGGAGTGCCGCGACATCTGCAAGGAAAAGGGCTTCGACCCCTATGAGATCGTGAAGGGCATTCAGCCCATCTGCTTCGAGAACGCCTGCTGGGCCTACACCATGGGCGCCGCCATCGCCATCAAGAAGAATGTCCCCAACGCCGCAGAGGCCGCCAAGGCCATCGGCGAGGGCCTGCAGGCCTTCTGCATCGATGGCTCTGTCGCCGACGACCGCAAGGTGGGCCTGGGCCACGGCAATCTGGGCGCCATGCTGCTCAGCGATGAGTCCAAGTGCTTCGCCTTCCTGGCCGGCCACGAGTCCTTCGCAGCCGCTGAGGGCGCCATCGGCATCGTCCGCAACGCCAACAAGGCCCGCAAGACCCCGCTGCGGGTCATCCTGAACGGCCTGGGCAAGGACGCCGCCCAGATCATCAGCCGCATCAACGGCTTCACCTACGTCCAGACTCAGTTCGACTACTACACCGGCAAGGTGAACATCGTGCGCGAGATTCGGTACAGCGAGACCGAGCGGGCCGATGTCCGCTGCTACGGCGCAGACGACGTCCGTGAGGGCGTTGCCATCATGCACCTGGAGGGCGTGGACGTCTCCATCACCGGTAACTCCACCAACCCCACCCGCTTCCAGCACCCTGTGGCCGGCACTTACAAGAAGGAGTGCATTGAGCAGGGCAAGAAGTACTTCTCCGTGGCCTCCGGCGGCGGCACAGGCCGTACCCTGCACCCGGACAACATGGCAGCCGGCCCCGCCAGCTATGGTATGACCGACACCATGGGCCGTATGCACAGCGATGCCCAGTTCGCCGGCAGCTCCTCCGTGCCCGCCCACGTCGAGATGATGGGCTTCCTGGGCATGGGCAACAACCCCATGGTGGGCGCCACCGTGGCCGTTGCTGTGGCAGTAGCGCAGGCTCTCCAGGCATAATCCCATTCCCCGTACATCCCTTCGCGGCTCGGAAAGGTCCCCTTTCCGAGCCGCGAGGCCTTTTTTTGCCCCGTTTGCAGAGGAAAATGTCCCGGACCGCAGATAAGCGGACCGGGACATTTTGAGGTTTCAGGTTGTTTTTTCAGTGGTGGCCGCCCAGGACGATGAGCAGCACGCCCACGGCGAAGCCAAACACCGGGACCACAAAGGCCCACTTGGTGCGCCAGGCGCTGTATGCCTCCGGGAGCAGCTCGAAGAACACCACATACAGCATGGCGCCACCGGCGAGGCTGAGGGCACAGGCCAGGGCGATGGGAGCTTGGCTGCCGATCAGGAGGCCTGCCATGGCGCCGAGGACCGTCGGCACCCCGCTGAGGGCGGACACGGCGATGGCGGAGAGCGCCTTGGATCCGTCATGGAGGAGGGGAACGGCGATGGACATGCCCTCCGGAATGTTGTGCAGGCCGATGGTAACTGCAGCGAGAACCGCCGCCCAGCAGATGCCCTGGATGGCCACCATGGAGCCCACTGCCATGCCCACAGGGACGTTGTGCAGAGCCACGGCCGCGGCCAGGATGATGCCGGCGGTGTGGAGGTCGTGCTCACCGCAGGCGCAGTTGTGGTCCTCGCTGTCTTCCGGATTTTCGGGGTGGTGGGCGCTCTTGTCGATCCAGCAGTTGAGTAGCCAGGTGAGGCCGAAGCCCAGCAGCAGAAACAGCGGTGTGAGCCAGACGCTGCCTGCCGCCTCCAGAGACTCCGGCACCATGTCCAGAGAGACGATGCAGAGCATGAGACCGGCGGTGAAGGACAGCAGCACGGCAGACCAGCGGGGAGAGTGGCGCTTCAGGAGAAGGGCCAGCACACCGCCGAGAGCCAGACCGCCTACACCGGTGGCAGCGGTTAGGATGATGACAAACAGGAGAGAGGGCATATCGGATACTCCTTGAGAAGTGAGAATAGGCAGGGAAACCACCGCCATAGCGGCAGCGGGGGATAGTGTACCATGCAAACAGGTGGGGTGCAAGCCCAAAAACAGAACTTTTTCAGAGAAAAATGCGGGCAAAATGGGTGATTCCATCGGTATTTTGCCACGGAAACGCGATCATATGAACAGGCGTTCATATCAACCAGGGGTCTGCAGATGGGACTGCAGAAAGGGTACCACGGAATCGCTGAAACCCTCCAAACCCGCCGTATTTCGGGGGTTTCTCGGGCAGGTGGAAAAGCGGGAAAACGGAACGATTTTCGCTGGAATCCACAAAAAACGGGCCTATTTCTGCCGGAATTTCCCCTGCTGCCGGAATTGCAGGTCTGGACGGGGCGGGGAAAACCGTGTATACTTGAGAAAGGGAAAGGGAGGGGTGCCGCCGTGGAGCCGGAGATCATACGAGAGATCATGGAGCGCGTGCCGCTGGACGATGCGCTGCGCTATTCCGGGGTGCCCAAACCCACCGAGGAGGATTTTGCGGAGATGCGGGCTGCCGCAGACCGGCTGAAGCGCTCCCTGCAACCGAGACGGGTGTGGAAGGTGTTCCCGGTGGAGAAAACGCCTGATGGCATGTCCCTTGTGGGCAGCGGGCTGGTATTGTCTGGGCATATGGCAGAGACCATGCTGGCAGATTGCCCCAGCGCGGTGCTGCTGGCCTGTACCGCCGGCACCGCCCTGGACGGGGCCATCCGCACCTGGCAGTCTCGGGATATGGCCGCCGCTGTCCTGATGGACGGGTACGGCTCTGCCTTTGTGGAGGCGGTGGCAGACCAGGTGGAGCAGGAGATCTCCGCCCGTTTTCCCGATCTCTATAAGACAGACCGGTTCAGTCCTGGCTATGGGGATCTGCCCCTGGATCTGCAGCCGGAGATTCTCACCGCTTTAAACGCCTATCGCCTTGCGGGGATTGCAGCTACAGACAGCCTGATGCTGCAGCCCTGCAAGTCTATCACCGCCGTGCTGGGGCTCTCCCCGAGACCCCAGCGGGCCCGCATCCGGGGCTGCGGATATTGTGCGCTCCGGGAGACATGCCGGATCCGTAAGGGAGGAAACAGTTGTGCGCTCTGATGTTTGGAACAGCGGACTGATCGTATTAGACGGCGCCATGGGCACCATGCTCCAGCGCCACGGACTGCAGCCGGGGGAGTGCCCGGAGATGTGGAACCTCCAGCACCCGGAGCGTCTGGAGAAAATCCATAAGGCCTATATTGACGCCGGCAGCCAGGTGATCTATGCCAACACCTTTGGGGCCAATCGCCGGAAGCTCACGCCCCTGGGTACCACGGTATCGGAGGTGGTGTCCGCCGGCATCGCCATTGCCAAGCGGGCGGCTGCGGGCACCGATGTGCTGGTGGCCCTGGACATCGGCCCCTTGGGAGAACTGCTGGAGCCCATGGGCAGTCTTACCTTTGAAGACGCCATGGACCGCTTCCGGGAGATCGCCCTCGCCGGCGCCGCCGCCGGGGCGGACCTGGCGGTGATTGAGACCATGACAGACCTCTCCGAGGCACGGGCAGCGGTGTTGGCAGTCCGGGAGAGCACCGACCTGCCCATCCTGGTCTCCCTGTCCTTCGGGGAGGACGGCCGTACCTTTACCGGATGCACCCCCGCCGCCATGGCACGGACCCTCTCCGGTCTCGGTGTCTCCGCCGTGGGTGTGAACTGCTCCCTGGGTCCGGACAGCCTGGCGCCCATTGTGGCGGAGATCGCCCGGAACACGAAGCTCCCGGTGCTGTGCAAGCCCAATGCCGGTCTTCCGGATCCCGCCACCGGCGCCTATAACCTCACGCCAGAGGACTTCGCCCAGGGGATGCTGGCCTGTCTGGAGGCCGGTGCCACACTCTTGGGCGGCTGCTGCGGTACCAACCCGGCGTACATCACCGCATTGAAAAAAGCCCTGGAGGGCAAGACTCCTGCAGCCCGGGAGTGGGACGGTGCCTCTGTGGTGTGCAGTGCAACCAACGTCTGCCGCATTGACGGGGTGCGTGTCATCGGGGAACGGGTGAATCCCACCGGCAAGAAGCGGTTCCAGCAGGCCCTCCTGGAGCAGGATCTGGACTACATCCTGGAGGTGGCCATCGCCGAAGAAGAGGCGGGTGCCGATATACTGGACGTGAATGTGGGATATCCCGGCGTAGATGAAGTAGATATGCTGCCGCGAGTGGTGAAGAAGATCCAGAGCGCGGTGTCCCTGCCCCTGCAGCTGGATACCACCAATCCGGCTACCCTGGAGGCGGGCCTGCGGGTATATACCGGCAAGGCGGCGGTGAACTCCGTGAACGGGAATCCGGAGTCTATGGAGAAGATCTTACCCTTGGTACGGAAGTATGGGGCGTCTGTTGTGGCGCTCACCCTGGATGACACGGGCATCCCTCAGACCGCCGAGGAACGGGTTGCGGTGGCAAAGCGGATCTGCGCTGCCGCTGAAGCAATGGGGATCGCCAAGGAGGACATCTGGGTGGACTGTCTCACCCTTACCGTCTCCGCCCAGCAGGAGCAGGCCCGCGAGACCTTACAGGCGGTGCGTACCGTCCGGGAGGAGATGGGTCTGCAGACGGTATTGGGGGTCTCCAACATCTCCTTTGGCCTGCCCAATCGACCCCTTATCACCCAGACATTCCTGGTGGAGGCCATGCACGCCGGTCTCACCCTGCCCATTCTGAACCCTAACCAGCGGGAGATGATGGACGCCGTCTCTGCCTTCCGGGTGCTCTCCGGCGAGGACGAGGGCAGCACCGCCTACGTGGAACGGTTTGCGGGCTGGAAGCCGGCAGCCCAGGCTGCGGCAGCTCCTGCAGTACAGGAGAAATCGGCTGCACCGGCAGCTGGAGGGACCGTCCGGACCCTGCAGGATGCCATCATCAAGGGCATGCAGGTGGAGGCCGCCTGCATGGCCACCGCCATGTTGGAGACGGAGTCTGAGCTCAGCCTGGTGGAGCAGCATCTGATCCCCGCCCTGGACCGGGTGGGGGACGACTACGGCGCCGGCAAGGTGTTTTTGCCCCAGCTGCTCCGGGCAGCCCAGGCGGCCCAGTCTGTCTTTGAGGTATTGCGGACCTCTCTCGCTGCCAAGGGCGGTGCCCCGGTGAAGAAGGGACGGCTGATCCTGGCCACCGTGAAGGGAGATATCCACGACATCGGCAAGAACATCGTGAAAGTGGTGCTGGAGAACTACGGCTACGAGGTGCTGGACCTGGGGCGGGACGTGCCGCCGGAGAAGGTGGTGGAGACCGCCGTGCAGGAGAACATCCGCCTCGTGGGCCTCTCCGCTCTCATGACAACCACGCTCCCCGCCATGGAGGAGACCTTGAAACAGCTGAAGGCTTTGCCCAATCCGCCTCTCGTGATGGGCGGCGGCGCGGTGCTCACCCCGGCCTACGCCGAGCAGATCGGTCTGGACTTCTACTCCAAGGATGCCCGGGATGCGGTGGAGATCGCCCGCAAGGTGTTCGGCAACTGAATTGCGCAAGACTAGAGGCAGCAGGCTGACGTCCTGCTGCCTCTGAAATTGGGATGTTTGCGTTTGCGGCTCAGTCTGCCAGAAGGTTCTTCCGTACACGATGGTGGCGGCGTCCAGTTGGGGAAGAAGCGCTCAGCGAAGTGTACTCCTGCCCTGAAAAAGGAGCGCGGGAGGCCTTGCGGCCTCCCGCACAAACCCATTGGTTCCAGCTACACCGCTGCGCGGATACTCCCAAAGGGCAGGAGTCTGATCACAGCGGCGGGCAACGGATATAGGAATTTTTGAAAAACCTATTGACAGCCGGTCCCTCAAGGTCTATAATGATGCCAGCAGGTGGGGGGAAACTTACAGGTTGGGCTCTTCATCCTGCGATTCGGAACCCGTATCGAAGCCGTCTGTGGGCGCAGACGGCTTCGCCTTTTCTTCAGCATCGCTCAGAGCGGAGTATGCCTGCAGCACAAAAGAGAGAATGTTGCAGATCGCCGCGATGAACACTACCAAATTGAAGACATCAAGCATCGATTTCACCTCCCTAATGGAGGCTCCTCTAAGCTAGTAATCCGCCTGTTCAGTACAGCTTGACAGAGCCTGCCTAGCCTGGGGTATTGCTCATTTGTACCCCACCATGCATAGACACCATACGGGATTATAGCACATAGGTAGAAACACGTCAATAGGGAAGCCGGGGAAATTCGCATTTTCCCGGCAATTTTGACGTTTTTTTGAATTATGGAGTGGTGTATTGCATTTGTAATACATTGTATTACAAAACGCCAATGTTGTATACGCTGTGATAGGCGAAGGCATGCTGCCTGCTGGGATCCGTCCGAAATGCACTGCCGCAATTGCCTGAAGCCTCTGCCTCACCAGGCGGCGTTATCTGGTTCAAGGCGGGGAGAAGCACTACGGCCGGTGATGGCATAGATTCCTATTCCAAGGATGCGCAAGATAGGTGGAGGCCGCCTGCAACGTTCGGCAACTGAATGCATATGACAAGAGGCAGCAGGCTGACGGCCTGCTGCCTCTGATAGGTTGTGGGGATGTCTGTGTTAGCGGTTCAGTCTGCCAGAAGGTCCCTACCGTACCCGACGGTGGCGACGCCCTTGCAGTTGGGGAAGAAGCGCTCAGCGGAGTGTGCGCCTGCCCTGAAAAAGGAGCGCGGGAGGCCTTGCGACCTCCCGCACAAACCCATTGGGTCCAGCTATACCGCTGCGCGGATACTCCCAAAGGGCAGGAGCCTGAACAGCAGTTGTCATCCGCGATCGCAGCGCCTTCACACGCCTATCCATGTGATTCAGCGTTGCGACGATAGAAAATTTCAAAAATCCTATTGACAGGTGGCTCCGCAAGGCCTATAATAGTGCCAGCAAGTGAGGAGAAGCTTTAGAGGGCGGGCCCTTCAGCTTGCGCTTCAGAACCCGTATCGAAGCCGTCTGTTGCCGCAGACGGCTTCGCCTTTTCATTGGCTTTGCGTAGGGCGGTATAGAGCTGCCACAAAAATGAGATAATGTAGCAGATATCCGCGAGAAACGCTACCAGTTCGAAGACGTTCTGCATCGATTTCACCTCCCTGATGGAGGCTCCTCTAGCATGTAATCCGCCTGTTCAGTACAGCTCGACAGAGCCTGTAATGCTTAATAGAGATCTTGGAACAATCCCCACTATGCATAGACACCATACAGGATTATAGCACACTGGGATGGGGACGTCAACAGGAAATCCGGGAAATTTCGCGTTTTCCCGGATTTTTTGACGTCTTTTTGGATTGGGATGTGGCGTATTGCATTTGTAGTACAATGTACTACAAGATGCCAATGTTGTATACGCTATGGTGGCCGAAGGCATGCGGCCTGCTGGAAATCCGCCCGCAAGGTGTTCGGCAAGTTGAGTTTGTATGACAAGAGGCAGCAGGCCGATGGCCTGCT
>CANQII010000061.1 GCA_947623875.1 uncultured Oscillospiraceae bacterium | reverse complement strand
GAGTACCTGATGCGCAAGCCCCGGGCGCTGTCCGGCGGCCAGCGCCAGCGCGTGGCCATCGGCCGCGCCATGGTGCGCAACTCCAAGGTCTTCCTGATGGACGAGCCCCTGTCCAACCTGGACGCCAAGCTCCGCAACCAGATGCGTGCTGAGATCATTCTCCTGCGGCAGAAGCTGGACACTACCTTCATCTATGTCACCCACGACCAGACCGAGGCCATGACCCTGGCAGACCGGATCGTCATCATGAAGGACGGCTACATCATGCAGGTGGGCACCCCGGACGAGGTGTTCGACATGCCGGACAACCTGTTCGTGGCAGAGTTCATCGGCGCCCCCAAGATGAACATCATCAAGACCAAGCTGATCCTGGAGGGCGGCAAGTACTATGTGACGCCCTTCGGCGCCAAGATCGAGGTCACCGGCGAAAAGGGCGATGAGCTGAGAAAGCGCAAAGTCCCCGCCAAGGAGATCCTGCTGGGTGTCCGCCCTGAGCACATTCAGCTGGCAGATGCCGCTCACGACTCTATCCCCTGCACCCTGGTGGTGGACGAGATGATGGGCTCTGAGCTCCACCTCCATGTGGACACCGCAGACGGCACCCGTCTCATCGTCCGCACCCCCACCCTGGAGATGTCCAAGGCCCAGCGCAATGCCATGGTGGCCGGCGCCAAGCTCCACATCTCCTTCGGCGGCAACGCCATGCATCTCTTTGATGCCCAGACAGAGAAGAACCTCCTCACCTGATCTGCCCTGATCGAACCTACTGGGGCTGTGGCCGCTCACGGCCGCAGCCCCTAAGCTTTGCAAATCTGCGAAACGATTGGAGGTACTATGAAAAAACGTCTTCTTGCAATCGCGCTGGCGCTGTCCCTGCTGCTGTCCCTCTGCGGCTGCGGCGGTGGCAGCACCAGTGAGACTACCAATCCCCCGGCCGTCCAGACGGAAGCCCCCAGCACACCGGCAGACGACACCCCAGCGGCCACGCCGGCTTCCAACCTGGACGCCAGTGGAAAGTACACTCTCAGCGAGGACGGCGAGGCCATCCTCAACGACCCCGGCCTCAGCGATGCGGTGGCCACGGAGGACAACTACCGGGTGTTTTATGAGATCTTCGTAGGCTCCTTCTCAGACTCTGATGGAGACGGCATCGGGGACCTCCGGGGCATCATCAATCGGATGGATTACCTGAACGATGGCCAGGACGGAGACGGTCTGAGCCTGGGGATCGAGGGCATCTGGCTCTCCCCCATCTTTCTCTCCGGCAGCTACCACAAGTATGACTGCAATGACTACTACCAGGTGGACCCCAAATTCGGCACGGAGGAGGACTTGAAAGAGCTGGTGGACCTCTGCCATGAGCGGAATGTAAAGGTGATCCTGGACCTCGTGATCAACCACACCGGCACCAAAAACCCGTGGTTCACCGAATTTGCTGAGGCCCACCGCAGCGGCAACACCGCCAGCGAGTATTACGACTTCTACACCTACTACACCAAGGGCGAAGAGGCTCCCGCCGGCAGGACCTTCCACCGTCTCTCCGGCACCGATATCTATTATGAGGGCAACTTCTCCTCTGAGATGCCGGAATTGAACTACGACAACGCATCTGTCCGGCTCAGCGTGCTGGATGTGGCCAAATACTACCTGGACCTTGGCGTAGACGGGTTCCGCTTTGACGCCGCTAAATACATCTACTACGCAGACGATGCCCGCAGCGGAGACTTCTGGGTCTGGTTCATGAATGAGCTCCGGGGCGTGAAACCGGACATCTACACCGTGGCGGAGGTGTGGGATGCAGACGGCATCACAGACCGCTACTTCCCCGCCCTGAACTGCTTCAACTTCACCACCTCCCAGAGCAACGGTCTCATCGCCAGTACTGCCCAGGCCGGGGATGTGAACAAGTTCACCGCCTACGTGGACGCCTACCTGGACCGGATCGAGGCGCTCAATCCCGAGGCCATGTACATCCCCTTTATCGCAAACCACGACACAGACCGGGCGGTAGGGTACCTGCCAGAGGCCACCGGACGGATGAAAGTGGCGGCCAATCTGTACATTCTCTGTCCAGGCTCTCCCTTCCTCTACTACGGTGAGGAACTGGGCGCCGCCGGCTCCCGGGGCGGGTCCAACACGGACGCCAACCGCCGGCTGAAGATGGAGTGGGGAGACGGGGACACCATTCAGGATCCCGAGGGCTCCACCTATAACTCCACCCGGGTGAGCGCTCCTGCCATAGAGCAGCTGGCCAACGGGGACAGCCTTTTGAGCTACTACAAGCGGCTCATCATGATCCGCAAGGCCCATCCCGCCATCGCCCGGGGCGAGTACACCCCCATCGTGTTCACCGACACCAAACTGGGCGGCTTTACCGCTACCTATGAGGGCACCACCCTGGCGGTGCTGCACAACACCACCACGAAAGACATCACGGTAGACCTCTCCACCGTGTCGGACCTAAGCTTCACCGGGATCAGCGCCTGCATCGGCCTTGGCACCGCGACCCTGGAGGGTTCCACCCTCACCATCCAGGCCCAGACCAGCGTCATTCTGACCTGCGGCTGAGTCCCATCCATTCCGTGCTCTACCATTCCAGCAAGGAGGATTACAATACATGAATAAAACCTGCAAGCACGCGCTGCGCCGGCTCCTCAGTGTCCTGATGGTGCTGGCCATGGTAATCTCTCTCACCGCCGGTATGGCTGTGGCCTCCGGCAGCGGGGTGACCATCAAGCTCCACTACCACCGGGAAGACGGCGTCTACGATGACTGGGACGTCTGGACCTGGGGCGATGGCATGGACGGCGTGGCCTACCCGCTGGTGGAGGAAGACGGAGACATGGTGGCCACCATCTCCGTGGTCCCCGGCTGCACCAAGGTGGGCTTCATCGTCCGCAAGGGCGGAGACTCCTGGGCAGACAAGGACATCCAGGCGGACCAGTTCATCGAGCTGCCTGATGTGCTCTCCGGCACCGTCCACGTCTACGTGGAGTCCGGCGTAGAGGGCTACACCCGGGAGGACGGCCCGGACGTGGTCACCGGCATTCTGGTGTCCAAGTCCACCTATGACGCCGATGCCAACGCCATCCACGTCACCACCACCGCTCCCCTGTCCGGGGACCTTGTGAGCCTCTTCACCATCAAAGGCGATGCCGGCGATGTGGCCATCGCCTCCGTGACAGAGGACGGGGACAGACAGTATCTCGTCACCCCGGCAGAACCTCTGGATCTGAGCAAGAGCTATAAGCTGGTCTATGACGGGCTGGAGTACAAGATCAACCTGCCCAACATCTTCTCCACGCAAGACTTTGAAGATGAATTCACCTACACCGGCGGCGACCTCGGCGCCACCTGGACCGCCGAGAAAACCACCTTCCGGGTGTGGGCCCCCACCGCCACGGCCCTGTCTGTGAACCTCTACGCCAGCGGTACCGAGGGCACCGATGACCGCATCGAGCAGATTCCCATGACCCAGGATGTGAACGGCACCTGGGTGGCCGAGAAAGAGGGAGACCTGAACGGCACCTACTACACCTATGAGGTCTCCGTGGGCGGCGCCGTAAACGAGGCAGTAGATCCCTACGCCCGCACCACCGGCGTAAACGGCAAACGGGCCATGATCCTGAACCTGGACGCCACAGACCCGGAGGGCTGGGAGCAGGACAGCAACCCCAACGCCGGCCTGAACTATACCGACACCGTGATCTATGAGCTCCATGTCCGGGACCTCTCCACCGACCCCGCCTCCGGCATCGAGAACGTGGGCAAGTTCCTGGGCCTCATTGAGACCGGCACCAAGACCTCCGGCGGCATGGCCACCGGCATCGACCACATCAAGGAGCTGGGCGCCACCCATGTGCACCTGCTGCCCAGCTACGACTTCGGCTCCGTGGACGAGACCAAGCTGGACACCCCGCAGTTCAACTGGGGCTACGATCCCGTGAACTACAACGTCCCCGAGGGCTCCTACTCCACCGACCCGTACAACGGCGAGGTCCGGGTCCGGGAGATGAAAGAGATGGTCCAGGGCATGCATGAGAACGGTCTCTCCGTGATCATGGACGTGGTGTACAACCACGTACAGGATGCCAGCAAGTTCTGCTTCAACCTGCTGGTCCCCGGCTACTTCTCCCGCATCGATGAGAACGGCTCCTACTCCAACGGCTCCGGCTGCGGCAACGACACCGCCTCCGAGCGCAGCATGGTGAGCAAGTACATCGTGGACTCCGTGAAGTATTGGGCAGACGAATACCACATCGACGGCTTCCGCTTCGACCTGGTGGGCCTGCTGGATGTGGACACCATCAACGCCATTGTGGAGACCGTCCATGCGGACCACCCTGACGTGATCTTCTACGGCGAGGGCTGGACCATGAGCACCACCGTGACCAAAGAGGGCGTGAAGCTGGCCACCCAGACCAACTCCTCTCTGACCCCGGGCTTTGCCTACTTCAGCGACAACATCCGGGACGCCATTAAGGGCGGCGTCTTTGACAAGGGCCCCGGCTATGTCTCCGGCGCCTCCGGCAAGACCGCCACCATCTCCCAGAGCTTCATGGGCAAGGCCAGCTGGTGCAACTCCCCCAGCCAGAGCGTGAACTACGCCTCCTGCCATGACAACAACACCCTCTTCGACCGCCTCGCCATCTCCCGTCCGGATGCCTCCCGGGAGGACCTGATCCGGATGAACAAGCTGGCCGCCACCATCTACTTCACCAGCCAGGGCATCCCCTTCCTGCAGGCCGGTGAGGAGATGCTCCGCACCAAGCCCAACGAGGACGGCAGCCTGAACGAGAACAGCTACAACGCCTCCGATGCGGTGAACCAGCTGAAGTGGGAGACCCTGGATGATCCCGAGTACCAGGACGTCTTCGAGTACTACAAGGGGCTCATCGCCTTCCGCAAAGCCCACGGCATTCTCCGGCTCACCAATGCAGAGGACGTCTCCTCTGCCGTCCACATGATCGGCAGCCTGCCCGCCAACGTCATCGCCTTCAGCCTGGATGGCGGCCTGAATGGGGAGACTTCCAACGGCATGTATGTGATCTTCAACGCCAACACCGAGGCCAAGAGCGTCTCCCTCCCCGAGGGGTATCAGTGGGACGTGTACATCAATGCGGAGAAGGCCGGCACCGAGGTGCTGGAGACCGTCCAGGGCAGCGTAGAGATCCCGCCCATCTCCGCCATGGTGCTGCTCCAGGGCGCCGAGGCCGCCGCTGAGCCTGAGCCCACGCCGGAGCCTGAGGCACCTGCCCAGACGGAAGCCCCGGCCCAGACCGAGTCCCCTGCCGCCACACCGGAGCCCACACCCGCTCCCACTCCCGCCCCCCAGCAGTCTGGCGGCGGCAGCATGGGTGTGATCGTTGGCATCATCATCGCCATTGTGGTGATCGGGGTAGGCGTGGTGTTCTTCCGCGGCAAGAAGAAGAACTAATCCCGGACAGCTCTGGGATCAGGATAGCGCATCCGTCGCTTTCCGTCTTGATTTCACTTGCACAATCGGACAGACAACAGCCAGGCGCGGCGCCTTCCCTGGCGCCGCGCCCGGCTTTCCTTTGCTAGGACATAAGATGCCCCCGGCTGCTGCTGGCAGCCGGGGGCTTGTCTTGGTATGGGTTGTCTCAGTTCGGCAGTCTCTTGGCGTACCGGTTCATCCGGCGCATGGCCGTCTGGGTGGCCTCCAGCGGGGTGAGATCCGTCATGCGCCACTCCCAGTTGGGGCTGCCCACGGTGCCGGGGGTATTCAGACGGCCGCTGTCGTCCAACTCCAAGAGGTCCATGGCGGTGAGCACGGCGATGTCCGCCTCGCTGTGGAGCACATGGTGCATCATGCGGTATGGATAGGCCTTGTTCCGGCCGTCCTTTCGAAGCCGCTTGTCCACCTCTTTCTTTTCCTTCTCGGTGAGGTCCTGGTACCAGCCGATGGCGGTCTGGTTGTCGTGGGTGCCGGTATAGATCACCTGATTCTGCACCGGCTTTGTATCGCTGAGGATGGTGAACTCCACCACGTTCATGCCGGGGAAGCCGAAGGCATCCCGGAGCTGCAGCACCTCGGGACGGAGATCTCCCAGGTCCTCTGCCACGATCCAGATGTCCGGCAGTTCCTTCAGCAGCTGGTGGAAGAAGGCGTAGCCCGGGGCCTCGATCCACTCGCCATCGATGGCGGTCTCGCAGGTCCCAACGATCTTCCAGTAGGTGTCGAAGGCGCGGAAGTGGTCGATGCGGATGATGTCATAGAGGCGCATGCAGTACCGCAGCCGCTCGATCCAGAAGCGGAAGTGATCGGCTTCCATCTTCTCCCAGTTGTATATGGGGTTGCCCCAGCGCTGGCCGGTCTCACTGAAGTAGTCCGGGGGCACGCCGGCGATGTGGGTGGGCTTGCAGTCCTGGTCCAGCAGGAAGGTATCCCGGTTCTGCCACACGTCCAGGGAGTCTATGCCCACATAGAAGGGCACATCGCCCACCATGAGAATCCCCTTCTCCGCCGCATAGGCCCGGAGGGCGTTCCACTGGCGGTAGAACTCATACTGGAGGAACATCCGGAAGCGGATCTCATCGGCGAAGGGGGTAATATCGTAGGCCTGATTCAGGATCCAGTCCCGCTGCTCCACCGGCCACTCGTTCCAGCAGCGCATGCCGTTGTGTGCCTTGAGGGTCATGAAGACGGCGTAGTAGTACACCCAGCCCTCCTGGCTGCAGAAGGCATCGAAGGCCTCTTTCTCCTTCCCCGCCGCCTCAAAGGCATTGAAGGCCTCCTGGAGGTACTTCAGCTTGTGCTGCCGGGCCTGGTCGTAGTCTATGCGGCCGGTGTTGGGCAGTCCCTCCCGTCCCGGGGCCAGATAGCCCTCTTCCTGGAGAATGTCCAGGTCGATGTAGAGTTCATCCCCGGCGTAGGAGGAATAGGGCTGATAGGGGCTGTTGCCGTAGCCCAGGGGGTTCAGGGGCAGCACCTGCCACAGCCGAAATCCGGCACCGGCCAGATAGTCCACAAACCGCCGCGCCTCTGCGCCGAAGCTGCCCACACCGTCCGGAGACGGGAGGGATGCCACCGGCAGCAGCACGCCGGACATTCTGTTTCCTTTGTGATCCAAGCAAACCACTCCTCTGTTCTTGCTGTGCGTACTTGGTACAACGCTTTTCATCCAGATCTCTCACAAATCGAGGGACCTGCATTCCGGTTTCAGTATAATAGCGGGGGTTGGAGTTGTCAACCGCCGGAATTTCCAATCCTTTTGGACACGTTTCGAACTATTGTGCAGGTCTGGATCAGCCCTTCTTGTCAAAGGAATGGAGTTCCCGGGTGAATGCGCGGTGGGTGTGCCAGGTCTCCGCATAGCGGCTCAGCATCTTCTGCAGTCCATTTGCCTCGCCCAGGGACTCCCGCACCTCACCCAAAGCTGCCACTAATGCTGCTTTCCGGGGATACTCTTTTCTGCTGCATGGGATCAAGGTAGCGGCCACATTCTCTTCAACGGATCCATCCAGCCCATCCAAAATCTTGAGACGCTCCTCCGCACTGGGATAGGCAATCATGCCCTTCCACTGCCGGAGACACTCCCGGAAGACCTGTTCATTGGACTCCTCCTGCTCCCCTCTTGGCAGGCCCATCTGGTACACCTTGGAATCAAAGGAGAGTGCAGAGATGGCGTCCTTCTCTTCCCGCTTCATAAGGATACTCTTGGGTTCCCCGTGGAACAGAACGGTGAAGATGATACACATCTCCGGGGGTACCGCTGTGGTATCCCAGATACCCTTCTGCAGCATCGCCTGAAAATCACCTTTCAGGATGCGGAAGATGAAGGTACGGAATGCACTCGTGTAGTTGATCTCCGTCTTTCCCATTCTTCCGAGGGAATAAGACCATTCAGGGAGCGGTCTCTGGAGGATGGTGTCCATCCAGGCTCTCGCAGCAGCGGGATCCGCAGCGTGCAGCAGCAGCCGCAGATAGTTCAATGGGCTGGTATCAGAGCAGAAGGCTTCCCGCCAGTAGGCCTCAATGTCCTGCCGGGGCAGGTTCATCTCTGCCGCAAGCGCAGCCGCCTCCAGAGCCACGCTACTCCGGACCCGATACTTCTCGGCAATGTTTTGCACGCCATCTGTGGCGGCCTGATAGCGCTCTTTCAGAGAGAGCGCCTGGTTTCTCACCACTGTGAGGTATAACTGCGGGTTGACCTCCGCACAGTCCTGCACGCACTTCAGCTGCGTTGTCAGATCCGGCAGCATCAGAATCGCCTCTTGCGCCAGGGTAACGGAGTACGCATCCGGCTTCATGGTGTTCAAGGCCAACCAGCCTTGGAGGAACTGCGGGAAGTTCTCCGGCTCTTTATCCATGACATCCAGCAGATCCTGCAGCTTCAATTTTGGATAGCTCTGGAGGTCCATCAGCTTCCTTATGGCCTCCTGGGGATGCTCTCCGGTAAAGTACTCCGCCTGCATCATGTCCATTACCAATGTGGAGATTGGGATTTCCACATCTTCCCCCATGTCCAGGTAGTCTATATCCACATAGCGCAGTTCCTCGAACTCAATCTCTTCGATACAGCCGCTCTCATCATCCGTCCGCACCTGCAGTTTCAGCAGTTGATATCCCAGAGCCAGAACCAGGTCATAGCGTTTCTGTACAAAACAGTCATCTGCAAGATTGCAGGCCCACCTGACGTCAGCCAATATCCCTGTTTGATCGCAGAACTTAATGTCGCCGATCCACTCACACCATAGATAAGACTCCGGGTCCATTGCCTCCAGTATCCGCTTCCCTTCCTGGATCCCCTCCAGCATCTCCAAGGCCTCTTGGCACGCTGCCTCCAGCTCGCCGGTTGCCTCTGGTCCATTGGGGTGTGAGGACTGCTCCAATGGGTTGTCTCTGTTTGCCATACGCGTATGGTTCCTCCTACTAAGTTGATAGCCCCATTTTAAAGGACTTTCCCCAAAATGCAATGGGGACAATCCAGTTTCTGCATGAGATTTTGGGGTGATCTTGCAGCATCTGAAGCCTTCCAGTGCAAGTCGCCGTAGCTATGCATCTATGGCGTTTCTCTTCTCCGCATTCCGGGCAAACCATGCAGATATTCCACAAGCAGCCTCTTGACTTTTCTTCCGAAAATTAGTATGAAACTGTGTTTATTATTGACATTCTCTCCAATATCCTATAAACTGACTCCGGCGTGTTAGGCGGTTTCTCTTCTTATCGCGGGCTGGGTTCCGGTTTCGTCTCTGCCGTTGTTTTATCGCAGGTTCTGTCCCCGGAAGGGCCTGCTTTCGGCTCTTTTCCCGCCTAGAACCTGTCTATGGAGGCATCACTTGTGAACGAATCATTTAACCAACATACCTTCAATTCCGCCCGTTTTCGGCGGAGCTATCATACAGACCGGCCCCTGGGCAGCAGCTGCAGCCCCAGGGGCACCCACTTCCGCCTCTGGGCCCCCACCGCAGAGGATGTCACCCTGCGGCTCTGGTCTGCCGGCACCGGAGATTGTCTCCTGCGGACCATCTCTTTGGACCGCTGGGAGAAGGGCATCTGGCACTACGAGACCCCGGAGAACCTGGACGGCACCTACTACGACTTCCTGGTCACGGTAGAGGGCGTCACACGGGCCACGGCGGACCCCTATGCCAAAGCCGCCGGCTGCAACGGCCAGAGGAGCATGGTCATCCAGCTGAGCCGCACCAATCCCCCGGAGTGGGAGAAGGACGCTCCTCCCCCGCTGCCGCCGGAGACCGTGATCTGGGAGATGCACGTCAAGGAGTTCTCCTGGGATCCCGCCTCCGGGGTGCCGGAGGCCTATCGGGGCAAGTACAAAGCTCTCACCCTCACGGACACCACCCTGAACGGAGACGGCGTACATCCCACCTGTGTCGGCTGGCTGAAGGAACTGGGTATCACCCACGTCCAGCTGATGCCCGTCTACGACTACGCCACGGTGGACGAGGGCGGCGACCAGGAGCAGTTCAACTGGGGCTATGATCCTCTGAACTACAACGTCCCGGAGGGCTCCTATGCCACCGATCCCGCAGACGGCGCCGTCCGGATCCGGGAGCTGAAAGAGGCCATCCAGGCGCTGCACAAAGCCGGCTTCCGGGTGATCATGGACGTGGTATACAACCACACCTACTATCTGGACTCCTGGCTCTGGCGTACGGTGCCCTGGTATTACATCCGGCAGAATGCAGACGGCACGCCCTCCAACGGCTCCGGCTGCGGTTGCGACCTGGCCTCCGAGCGGAGCATGGTGGCCAAATATATCCTGGACTCCGTGCTCTATTGGGCGGAGGAGTACCACATGGACGGCTTTCGCTTCGACCTCATGGGCCTGCTGGATGTGCGGCTGATGAACCGGATCCGCAAAGAGCTGGACGACCGCTACGGTGCTGGCGAAAAGATCCTTCTGGGCGAACCATGGTCTGCGGGAAGCACCGCAACCAGAATGGGCACCCGCCTGGCGGACAAGGGGCACATGGTGAACCTGGACCCCGGCGTGGCCTGCTTCGTGGACAACACCCGTGACATGGTGAAGGGCGACCTCTGGCACGAGGACAGCCGGGGCCTTGTAAACGGCGGCACCGTAGATCCGGAGTATCTGGCCTGCTGCGTCTCCGGCTGGTCTGACTGCCCCAACGGCTGGCTTCGGGCCCCCACCCAGGCCATCAACTACCTCTCCTCTCATGACGACTGGACTCTCTGGGACCGGCTGGTGAACACCGGGGATCCGGAGCGCAACTTTGAAGGCCACCAGGAGAACCTGCTGCAGCAGAACAAGATGGCGGCCACCACCCTCTTCACCTGTCTCGGCAACCTCTTTCTGCTCTCCGGCGAGGAGTTCGGCCGGACCAAGAAAGGGGTCAAGAACAGCTACAACTCCCCCCTGGACATCGGCAGGCTGGATTGGACTCGGGCCTGGGAGAACATCGACCTGGTCCGCTGGTACCGAGGTCTCATTGCCCTCCGGAAGACCCTCCCCGGCCTCACAGACAAGTCCCCCAAGGCGGCAGACCGGATGCGCTTCTACTGGTCCCCAGTAGAAGGCTGCACAGCGCTGCTCTGGGACAACAGCGGCGGAGACAGTCCCTGGAACACCCTGCTCATGGTCTTCCACGGCGGCAAAGAGCCCCTCACCCTGCCCCTGCCGGAGGGAAATTGGGCTATTCTCGTGGACGACAGATCCACAGACAAATGGCGGGCCCCAGATCCCGTCCAGGACAGCGTCCTCATTTCCCCGGGATCCGCCTGGATCCTGGCCAGCCGCGAAAGGAGCTAATATGGTCTTCACCTACCTCAAGCAAGAGTTTCCCACTTTGGAAGCGGCGGAGCAGACCTGCTGGCTGCTCACCAACGGACTCGGCGGATACAGTTCAGCCACGGCGGCCTTCTCCTCTGCCATGGGGGATCAGTGTCTGCTGGTGGCCGCCAAGTCCCCCAGCACCCGCTTCTGCATGGTGCAGCGGCTGCAGGAGTCCCTCCAGGTCTCTGGGGCGTCCTACTGGCTTTCTTCCCAGAACTTCTCCGAGACGCAGCCGGAGGACGGCTGGCGTCAGTTGGAGTCCTTCACCTGGGAAAATGGCCCCCGGTGGGAACTGCAGGCCGGCGGCGTACATATCACCCGGAGATACGGCCTGCTGTACAAGGAAAACACCGCAGCGGTGGTCTATGCCGTTCGCAACGACAGCCCTCAGGACTGCGTTCTCACGGTAACCCCCGCCTTTCAGCTCCAATGGAAAGGCACAAATGCGGTAGAAGACGTCACCCCGGTCTGGGACGGCACCCGGCTCACCGGCGGCCCCATCCCGCTGTATGTGGAGAGCAGTGCAGGTCTCTCGTCCTTCCCCGCAGAGCAGGAGACCTACTTCTTCCCCAATGATGCGAAAGATGGCCGGCGGTCCACCGGCATCGGATACCGCTGTGTCCGCACCTCCCTCACGGTGCCGGCGGGCAGCTCCGGCATTCTGGAGCTTGTCTTCTCAGACAATCCCATCACCCAGTCCGGCACCGCCATTGTGGACGCCTCGGAGCAGCGGCTGCAGGATCTGCTGGATACCTCCTGCTTCCAGGACCCGGTGGCAAAGGAACTCTCCCGCAGTGCAGATGCCTTTCTCGCAGACCGGGCCAACATCCACGGCCAGACCATTGTGGCGGGATACCCGTTTTTCGGAGACTGGGGACGGGATACCATGATCGCCCTCCCCGGCTGCGTGCTGGCCCTCCGCCGCTATGACGCCGCCCGGAGTATCCTCCACACCTTCCTCTCCTATGAGAAGGACGGCCTGGTTCCCAACCTCTTCCCAGAGGGGCAGGAGGATCCGGCATACAACTCCGCAGATGCCCCATTGCTGCTCATCAACAGCGTGTGGCTCTATTACCAGAGGACGGGAGATCTGGACTTTGTCCGAGAGGCCTGGCCGGCGATTGCCCGGATTGTCCACGCCTATCAGCACGGCACCCGGTATGCCATCGCAATGGACCAGGACGGCCTCATCCGCGCCGGCAGCGATCTGGACCAGGTCACCTGGATGGACGTCTGCATCGACGGCATTCTTCCCACGCCCCGGCACGGAAAGCCGGTGGAGATCAACGCATACTGGTACAACGCCCTCTGTGTCCTGCGGGAGCTTGCGCCCCTCTGCGGGGCGGATCCCGCCCCATACGCCGCACTGGCGGAGCGGGTAAAGGCGTCCTTTGTCCAGGCCTTCTGGCTGCCGGACGGTCGGCTGAAAGACGTGATCTCCGGCACCTATGAGGAAAATCAGATCCGCTGCAACCAGATTTGGGCGGTGTCCATGCCCTTCACCATGCTCTCCCCGGAACAGGAGAAGGCGGTGGTGGAGACCGTATTCCGCCACCTCTGGACTCCCAATGGCCTGCGCACCCTGTCTCGGGAGGACCCCGCCTTCCACCCCACCTATGGAGGCACCCAGAAGGAGCGGGATCTGGCCTATCACCAGGGCACGGTGTGGCCCTTCCCTCTGGGGGCCTGGTATCTGGCCTACCTGAAGGTCCATGGCAACTCCAAAGCCGCCGCCCGCCGGGTGCGCCAGTGGCTGCTGCCTATGGCGGACATCCTCCGGGAGGGCTGCGTGGGGCAGATCCCGGAGATCTACGATGGCGCCGCTCCGGGGCCGTCCAAGGGGTGCTTTGCCCAGGCCTGGAGCGTGGGCGAGATCCTGCGGGTGTATGAGGCACTGGAGGCCATCGAGGCCCCAGTGGAATGAAGAGGACATGACTATGCAAAAGAGATCCCGGGGCTGGTGGAAAAAGGCCGTGATCTACCAGATCTACCCCAAGAGTTTTCAAGACACCAACGGCGACGGCATCGGCGATCTGCCAGGGATCCTCCAGCACCTGGACTATCTGGCGGAACTGGGCGTGGACGCCATCTGGCTGTGCCCAGTCTATGCCTCTCCCCAGGTAGACAATGGCTACGACATCGCAGACTACGAGGACATCTGGCCGGTGCTGGGCACCATGGGTGATATGGAGAACCTGATCCGGGAGGCAGACAAACGGGGCATCGGCATCATCATGGATCTGGTGCTGAATCACACCTCCAACCAGCACCGCTGGTTCCAGGCGGCCTGCTCCAGCCGGGACAACCCCTATCACAACTACTACGTCTGGCGGGACGGCACCCCAGACACTCCGCCCAACGACATGATGGCCTGCTTCGGCGGCTCCATGTGGACCTGGGAGCCCCATGTACAGCAGTGGTACTTCCACCAGTTTGCCCCGGAGCAGCCGGATCTGAACTGGGACAACCCCGCCATGCGGCAGGATCTGTACCGGATGATCCGCTTCTGGGTGGACAAGGGCGTGGCCGGCTTCCGGCTGGACGTAATAGACCAGATCGCCAAGGAGCCGGACCGGAAGATCACCGGCAACGGCCCCAGACTCCATGAATACCTGCGGGAGCTCTCCCGGGAGGCCTTCCGAGAGGATTGGCTGGTATCCGTGGGCGAGGCATGGGGCGCAGACCCAGAGCGTGCCCGGCTGTACAGCGCCCCGGACGGCAGCGAACTCAGCATGGTATTTCAGTTCCAGCACATCTGCCTGGACAACGCCCCCGGCGGAGAGAAGTGGGACATGATCCCCCTGCAACTCAC
>CANQII010000060.1 GCA_947623875.1 uncultured Oscillospiraceae bacterium | reverse complement strand
GGTACCAACGAGAAGAAAATCAAAGTGGACAACCCCAGATGGATCAAGAAACACGAAAAGCGCCTGCGCCGTTTTCAACAGTCTGTATCAAGAAAGCAATATGATCAAGCAACACACACCAGCTCGAAAAACCGGCTGAAAGCACAGGAAAAGGTGCGTAAAGAGCACCTGAAAATCCGAAACCAGCGGAAAGACTTCCAACACAAGCTGAGTCGAGAGATTGCAAACAGCTGTGATGTTTTCATTTGCGAAGATCTCAATATCAAGGGAATGATGAAGAACCATTGTCTTGCCAAAGCCATAGCGTCCGTTGGCTGGGGTGAATTCATCAGCAAAGTCAAATATAAGCTGGAGAAGAAGGACGGCACATTCCTTAAGGTCAATCGGTTCTTCCCGTCCACAAAGCTCTGCATATGCGGCTTCAAAAATGACGCACTCACGCTGAGCGACCGGTTTTGGGTCTGCCCACATTGCCATAGATTCCATGATCGAGATGAGCACGCCGTAGACAATATGATTCTCGAGGGAATTTCCACTCTGGCGCTCGAGGGATATACGTTCTTCCCCGCTACATATGCTGCGTAACATACACGAACTTTGTTCCTACCCACCTATCGAATAATATACTGCCGTAACGATACGCCCCTATTCACCTTGGACCTTGGTACCCCCTGGAACCTGGGGAAGCCGTCAAAACTACTGTCTTATGATAGCAAGTTGGCAAAAGACTGTACTGCGGATACTGCAGCTGCCGAAGCAAGGGCTTCGGTAGAGAGCGAGCGTAAGACCCGGCCCAAAAGGCTTGGCAGCATGCATACGAAACAGTAATTTCGGATTTACGCGAAGCGACCTAGCCATAAACTTCGTGTAATGAGGGAAGCCCGCGACTTCAGTCGTGGGAGGGTTCACTACATCTCGGAAGATCCGTATCTTGCAGGCGAGCTGGCCGTACCGTATATTAAGGGTGTGCAGGCCCACCATGTGGGCACCTCCTTGAAGCACTACGCCGCCAACAACCAGGAGAACAACCGGATGAGCTGCTCCTCGGATGCAGACGAACGCACCCTGCGGGAGATCTACCTGCCCGCCTTTGAGACGGCGGTAAAGAAAGCACAGCCCGCCACACTGATGTGCTCCTATAACTGCATCAACGGCGTCCACGCCTCAGAGAACAACTGGCTTATGAATGAAGTTCTCCGGGACGAGTGGGGCTTCCAGGGTCTGGTGCTGTCGGACTGGGGCGCCACCGTAGACCGGGTAAACGGTCTCACCGCCGGACTGGACCTGGAGATGCCGGGGGTAGGGGACGATGCAGCTATCGTGGCTGCGGTGAAAAGCGGCGCCCTGGATGAGGCCGTGCTGGACAAGGCTGTGGAACGGGTGCTGGACCTCATAGACCAGTGGACCGCCCACCGGGAGCAGCAGGCCCTCACCCTGGAGGCCGATCATGATTTCGCCCGCCATGTGGCGGAGGAGTCCATTGTCCTTCTGAAGAACAACGGCGTTCTCCCCCTGGAGAAGTCCCAGAAGGTGCTCTTTGTGGGCGCATATGCGGCGGTGCCCCGGTATCAGGGCGGCGGCAGCTCCCATGTGAACAGCTTCAAGGTCTCCGATGCCCTCACTGCGGTAAAGGCCTATGCAGACGTGTCCTACGCCAAGGGCTTCTCCGGCGTGGAGGACGTATACGATCCCGCCCTGGCGGAGGAGGCCATATCCGCCGCTAAGGCCGCAGACCGGGTGGTGATCTTCGCCGGCCTCCCGGATAGCTTCGAGTCTGAGGGTTACGACCGCGCTCACATGGACATGCCCGCCTGTCAGAACCGGCTGATCCGGGAGATCGCCCAGGTGAACGAGAACGTCATCGTGGTGCTGCACAACGGCGCCCCTGTCGCCATGCCGTGGCTGAACGATGTGGCCGGTGTGGTGGAGGCCTATCTAGGCGGCCAAGCGGTAGGGGAAGCGGTGGTAAACGTGCTGTACGGCATTGTAACCCCCTCCGGCAAGCTGGCAGAGACCTTCCCCATCAAGCTCTCAGACAACCCATCGTACCTGAACTTCGGCGGCAAGGAATCTGTGGAGTACCGGGAGGGCATCTTCGTGGGGTACCGGTACTATGATAAGAAGGAGATGGCCGTGAACTTCCCCTTCGGATACGGCCTGTCCTACACCACCTTTGCATACAGCAACCTTCGGCTGGACAAGCCCGTCATAGCCGATCCCGGCACCCTCATGGTGTCTGTGGACGTCACCAACACTGGTGCAGTGGCCGGCAAAGAAGTGGTCCAGCTGTACATCGAGGACCACACCGGCAAGGTGCAGCGGCCCATCCGGGAGCTGAAGGGATTTGCCAAGGTGTCCCTGGCCCCGGGAGAGGCCAAGACCGTGTCCATGCAGCTGGATACTCGAAGCTTCTCGTGGTACTCCACCGCCATTCACGATTGGTACGCATACCCCGGGGAGTACGGCATCGCAGTGGGATCCTCCTCCCGGGACATTCGTCTCACCGAGACTGTCCGGCTGGAGACGGATCGGGCGCTGCCCACCCACATCAGCCTGGACACCACCGCAGGAGATCTCTACGCTCACCCCAAGATGGCCGAGATCGGCAAAAACCTGTGGAACCGCATCGCCCGGTTCTTCTCCCCGGAGGCCACCGGCGCGGAGTCTCTGAGAGATCCCATCGCAAGCTCGGTGCCCATGCGGGCCGCCCTGCAGTTCGGCATTCTCTCCCAGGTAGAGAATGAAAAACTGGTATCGGAATACTCAGACCGGCAATTCTGAGCTTCAACGCCAGTTCTGCACCCTATTGTCTGAAAACGGAGGGATATTGTGATTCGCATCGCCATCGTAGAAGACGAGGAGAAGTGCCGGGAACTGCTGGAGGACCACGCCAAGCGGTTTGCCAGGGAGGAGCCGGCGGAGTTGGAGATCACAGCATTCTCAGACGGGCTGCAGCTGGTGGAGCGGTACACGCCCCGCTTCGACGTGATCTTCCTGGACATTCAGATGCCTCAGATGGACGGCATGGAGACGGCCCGGCGGATCCGGGAGCACGACGAGGACGTGATCTTGATCTTTGTAACGAATCTCGCCCAGATGGCCCTGAAGGCCTTTGAGGTGAGCGCCACCGATTTCGTGATCAAGCCGGTCTCCTATCCCGCCTTCCAGCAGAAGATGAAAAAGGTGGTCCGGATGTTGGCCAAGCGGCCCCAGAGCTTCGTCATGCTGCCCTTCAAGGGTGGCATGCAGAAGATACCGGCGGAGGAGATCCGCTACATCGAGGTCCGGGATCACCGGCTGTACTGCCATACTGCAGAGGGAGAGAAGCTGATGGCATCCGGCACCCTGTCCGCCCTGGAGGCAAAGCTGACCGCAGAGCACTTCTCCCGGTGCAACAGCTGCTATCTCGTGAACCTGCGGTATGTGTCCTCCATCGCACGAGACAGCGTCACCGTGGGGGAAGATACGCTGGCCGTCAGCCGGTCCCGGAAGAAGGCCTTCCTCCAGGAGCTGGCGGAATACGTGGGAGGGTAAGACAATGCTGTTTCTCTTCTACGAGCTGCCCATGCTCATGCTGCTGCCAGCCTGTCTGCCCTATCTGCTGCCCCAGGACCGGCCCCGCAATTTCTGGCCCCGTTACCTCCTCACTGCCACCCCGATTGTTCTCCTCTGCACAGGCTTCTTCGCCTGGTTCATTACCGTGCCACAGCACACCGTGCCCGATATAGTATACTGGTTACTGAGGCCGCTGCTGGTACTGGGCATTGAGACGATCCTGGTCCGGTGCAGCGCCGGCGTTCCCTGGCCAGACGCCGGCTATACCGGCATTTTCGGGTTTCTCACCCGGGAACTCAGCACCGAACTCTGCAAGGCCCTGCTCCGGTTTCTAGGGACGGACGGGACATACAACGATGCCCTCTTTGTACCCGCCAACATCCTCGTGCCAGCACTAATCTACATCGCCGTCTGGTTTTTCATCGGACAGCATCTGC
Organism: uncultured Oscillospiraceae bacterium; assembly: GCA_947623875.1. Taxonomy (GTDB): domain Bacteria; phylum Bacillota; class Clostridia; order Oscillospirales; family Oscillospiraceae; genus Enterenecus. Next base: position 10,124 of record CANQII010000060.1, on the reverse strand, counting down.
CGGAGGACGGTCACCTGCACTGTCCGAAGGCCCGCTGGACCCAGGTGCTACCCCTCACGTTTCTGGTGCTGATCCCCGCCTGGCTCAGTCAGGTGGTGGAGGGCCCCAGCAAGGCGTACGATGTACTCACCATAGTCCAGTTTATAGACCTGCTCTTTGTGCTGGCCACCCTGGCTGGGCAGCATACATCCGCAAAACAGATCTCCCTGGAGCAGGAGCTGGCACTGCAAAAGCGGCTCTGGGCCCAGCATGAGCGGCAGTTGGAGATGTCTAAACGAAACATGGAACTTCTGAATATGAAGGCCCACGACATCCGCCACACCATCGCCGCGCTGCGCACCCAAGGCGGCGGCGCCCTCCAGGAGCGAGTCTGCGATGAGGTAGAGGCCTCCGTCCGCGCCTTTGACGTGGCAGTGCGCACCGGCAACGAGATTCTGGACGCCGTGCTCACGGAGAAGAGCCTTACCTGCCAGCAGAGCGGCATCACCATGGCCTGTGTGGCGGACGGTTCCCTGCTGCGGGACATGGATGCGGTGGACCTCTATGTCCTTCTGGGCAACGCCCTGGACAACGCCATCGAGAGCGTATTAAAGCTGGAAAACCCCGAACAACGGCTGATCTCTGTAGCGGTGTTCCAGGTAAAGGACATGGTGAAGATCCAGGTGGAGAACACCTGCGATGTAAGCATCAAGCTTCACGGAGATCTGCCTCCCACCACCAAGCCGGAGCGTCTGAACCACGGCTACGGTCTCAAGAGCATCAAAGCTGCAGCGGAACGCTATGGCGGCATTCTGTCTGTAGAGGCGGAGGACGGGCAGTTCACCTTGCATGTCCTACTGCCCCGGGCGATGATGCGCACCGTCTGACATCATTATTTAAGGAGGCACAAAATATGGCACTGATCCAAATGAACCTGATGTCCCGCGCTCTCATGCGCACCGTGCCGGTGAATGTGATTCTGCCGGCAGACAAGCTCACCATGCCCGGCATGCCGGAGCGGGAGGAGAAGCCGTACAAAACCCTCTACCTGCTCCACAGGGTGTTCGGGGACTACATGGACTGGGTGGCCGGCACTCGGATCCAGCGGTACGCTGAGGAACACGACCTGGCAGTGGTGATGCCCTCCGGGGACAACGCCTTCTATGTGGACCGGGAGGACAGCAACAACCTGTACGGCACCTTTGTGGGGAAGGATCTGGTGGAGCTCACCCGGAAGATGTTCCCCCTGTCCCGGAAGCGGGAGGACACCTGGATCGGCGGGTTGTCTATGGGCGGCTTCGGCGCCCTGCGCAACGGACTCAAGTACAGCGATACGTTCAGCCATATCGTGGTGCTCTCCGGCGCCCTGCACCTGGAGCAGATGGCGGCCCGGACGAAGGATGCGCCGATCTTCATTGAGAGCAAGAGTTACGCCGAGGCCTGCTTTGGGGATCTCACCAAAGTCCTCTCCAGCGACAAAAACCCCCGGTATCTGGCGGCCCAGATCAAGGCGGCTGGAAAGCCCTTCCCGAAGATCTTTATCACCTGCGGAGACCAGGACAGCCTGCTGCCGGTGAACCAGGACATGGCCGCATACCTGGAGCAGCAGGGGGCAGCCGTCACCTTCACCATCCGGCCGGGGAACCACGAGTGGGACTTCTGGGACGATGGCATCAAGCGGGCCCTGGAGTGGCTGCCCACAGAGAAGAACGGTCTCGGGATCAACAGTGGAAACATTGGTACCCACTGAGGCGAACTTTTGAATATTGCCAGCAGGCTAAGGCCGGCGCCAGGAGGCGCCGGCCTTTTTGACGTTTCCAGCAAGGATTTTGAAGCCTCTCCAGCAGTCTCTGTGCACCCTGCCGGGCAATAGATGACAGGTTACGCTCGGAAAATGACCAGTTAGAAGATTCGGATTGTTTGCCCCAGGGAAAAACGGTACATTCCAGGCCAGAAAAGTGCTACAGGAGAAGACAGATTTCAAGACCTCGGAAATCTGGTGGAGGACAGGAGGACAGATGGCGAACATATTGCTGGTGGATGAGAGAACGGCGGTGGAGGCACTGCGGGGCCGGATTGACTGGAAGCCGTACGGCATCAACGGCGTGTTCACCGCGGCCTCCGTGGAGGAAGCGGTATCGATCTTTCAGAGCAATGAGATTGACGCCGTGATCAGCGAGATCGACCTTCCCGGCAGCAGCGGATACTCTCTGCTGGAGTGGATCCGGGGTGTGGCTCCGGAGGTAGAGTTCGCCTTCCTCACCGCCCACACCGAATTTCCCTATCTGCGGCGGGCGCTGCAGCTGGGATGCGGAGACTACCTCTTAAAACCTCTGGAGGACGCCGAACTGGACCGGGTGCTCAACGTGTTCACCCGCAGGATCCGCCGGCGGCACCGAATGGCAGCCTATTCCCCGGATCTGCTCCGGGCTCTGGGCGGGGAACACAAGAAACAGGACCTGGTCCGGGTGGTGAAGCAGTACGTCCGGGAGCACATTCAGGAGGAGATCTACATCGGGGACATCGCCAACCAGGTCTTTTTGAACGAGCGGTACCTGATGCGGGCCTTCAAGAATGCCACCGGCACCTCTATCCTGCAGTTCATCACGGAGGAGCGGATCTGGCTGGCGAAAGAGCTGCTGGTCTCCAGCGACTACACCGTCCGGCAGGTGGCCAGCGCCGTGGGATACGGCAACTACTCCTACTTTATCCGGATCTTCCGCCAGCACACTGGGGAGACTCCCACGGCATACCGGGCCACCCACCGGGAGGACACAGGTGGAGAGACGCCGCAGGAAGATTTGTAGGATGTGCACAAAGCGTTTTGTATGATTGCACAAACAGTCTCAAGCAAGCCGAAAAATCTTATACAGGAAGCCGGAAAAGTGCTCATTCCGGTGACAATCGTGCTATCAAATGCGGAACCCGCATTGATATAATGCCCAAACCCCAAGCCCCAAAACAACAGCAAAATAGGAGGACATCAAACATGAAAAAAGTGATCGCTCTGTTGCTGGCACTGGTCATGGTGCTCGGCCTCGCCGCCTGCGGCGGCGGAGAATCCGCCAACACCCAGCCGCCCCAGAACAATGACAACAGCCAGAACAACGACACCCCCGGCGGCAATGACAACCCCGGCGGGGAGAGCAGTGGCGATGAGGGCGGCCTCATCAACTTCGACGAGGACCCCTATGAGGTGACCATTCAGTTTGTGGGCCTGTTCGAGGAGAACAGCGACATCCCCGCAGTTGAGGCCGCTCTGAACGAGATCACCCTGAAGAAGATCAACTGCACCGTGGACATCGTCCCCATCTTCATCGGCGACCTGCCCACCACCACCTCTCTGAACGTAGCCACCGGCGAGAAGCAGGACATCGTAGTGGCAGGCCTCACCTCCACCATGATCTCCCTGGTCTCAGACGACTGCCTGCTGCCTCTGGACGACCTGCTGGCTGAACGTGGCCAGGCCGCCATGGAAGTCACCAAAAACGTGTCTGAGGCCTCCAAGATCAACGGCGTCACCTACGCCGTGAGCGGCTATCCCTATGCAGCCCTGGCCGCCGGCTTTGTGTACAACAAGACCATGGCCGATCAGTACGGCATTGAGATGCACGATGACATGACCATGGATGAGCTCACCGCTGTAGGCGAGAAGCTGAAAGAGAACGGCATGTACCTCACCACCCACGGCAACTCTGCGCAGGTACAGTACAAGTTCTATCACGGCGGCGATTACTTCGGCTCCAGCGCCGAGTTTGGCGGCATTCTGGACCCCGCCAACAGCACCACCGTGGAGAACGTGTATGGCGCTCAGGCCATGCGGGACTTCTGGAAGGTCGTGAAGGCCTGGGAAGACGCAGGCTACCTGCCCGTAGACCAGCTCACAGACACCACCACCGTGCAGGAGCACTTCATGTCCCAGCACATCTTTGGTACCGCCACCAGCTACGACCCCGGCCAGCTGGCTTCCTGGGTAAACGACAACTTTGAGGCCGCCGTGGTCCGCATCAGCGATCCCATTATCTCCACCAGCAGCGCCGCCGAGTTCCAGCTGGCCATCTCCGCCAAGTGCGAGCGTCCGGACAAGGCCATGGACCTCATCAACCTGATCTACAGCGACAACGACGTGGTGAACCTGCTGATGTACGGCGTCGAGGGTCAGGACTACGTGGCCGTAGAGGGCACTGAGAACGTGATCACCCGCTCCGGCACCGAGAACGCAGACGGCAACAAGTACTCCAGCCCCTTCTCCCGTTTCGGCAGCCAAAAGCAGCGCAAGATTATCGCCCCCATGACGGACAGCTACTACGATGAGCTGGAGACATTTGAGGCCTCCGCCAAGAAATCCCTCACCTTCGGATACAGCTTCTCCGGCGACGCATACAGCGCCCAGGCCGGCGCCATCGCCAGCGTGCTGGCCGAGCGTCTGCCCGCACTGAACGCCGGCACCGTGGACGATGTGGACAAGGCCGTGGATGATCTGGTGGCCGCTCTGGAGAAGGCCGGCATCAACGACTGCATCACCGCCAATCAGGAGGCCCTGGACGCCTACCTGGCCGGCTGAGCCGACACTCCCCCATAGAACCTTAGTTTTTCGGGGCTGTCTGTTCGCTGCACAGCGGGTAACAGACAGCCCCGCATCCAGAAAGGGAAAGGTGGAATTCAGACGCTATGAAAACCCAGTCCAAGCCGGCAGCCGCGTCCGCAAGCGCCCAGCAGGCCAGGAAGACCCCTCTGCAGATGATCGTGCACTGGCTGCCCTTCTATCTGATGGCGCTGCCGGGCGTGGCATACCTCCTCATCAACAACTACATCCCCATGGCGGGCCTGCAGATCGCCTTTAAGAACTTCAGCTACAGCAAAGGCATGTGGGAGAGCCCCTGGAACAACTTCGCCAACTTCAAATTCCTCTTTGCCACCTCAGACGCCTTTATTATGGTCCGCAACACCATTTTGTACAACGTGGTGTGGATCGCTCTCGGCATGGTGCTGGGCGTCACCGCCGCCGTGCTCATCAATGAGGTCATCGGCAAGCTCAAGAAGAAGTTTTACATGACGGTAATCCTGCTTCCGTACCTCATGAGCGCCGTTATCATCTCCTACCTGGTGTACGCCTATCTGTCCCCCACCTCCGGCCTCTTCACCAAGGCCCTGGAGGGTCTTATAGGCGAGGCCCCGGACTTCTACCAGGAGCCAAAGTGGTGGCCCTTCATTCTCACCTTTGTGAACCAGTGGAAGGGCATCGGCTTCGGCATGATTCTGTACCTGTCCAGCATTCTGGGCATCGACCCCAGCCTCTATGAGGCCGCCACCCTGGACGGGGCCACCCGCTGGCAGCAGCACAAGAACATCACCATTCCCCTGCTGAAGCCCACCCTGATCATGATGTTCATCCTGAATCTGGGCAACATCTTCCGCTCGGACTTCGGTCTCTTCTATCAGCTGCCCATGAACCAGGGTGCTCTGTTCCCGGTGACCCAGACCATCGACACCTATGTGTACCGGGCCCTGATGCGGTACAATGACGTCGGCATGTCCGCCGCCGCCAGCTTCATCCAGTCTGTTGTGGGCTTCATCCTCATTGTAACCGCCAACAAGGTGGTCTCCAAAGTGGATGAGAGCAGCGCACTGTTCTAATCGGGAGGTGCGGAATATGTTGCAGAAAAGCAAACGCGGCTGGAATGTCGCGGCCAATATCGTGATGTGTGTCCTGAGTTTCCTGGCTCTGGCCCCCTTTGTCCTGCTGGTGATCGCCTCCTTCACGGATGAGCAGGTCGCCCTGACCCAGGGCTACAGCTACTTCCCGGCAAAACTCTCCCTGGCGGCCTACGAGTACATCGCAGCCCAGTGGGAGATGCTGGGCCGGGCCTACCTGATGACCATCGTCATCACCGCCGCCGGCACGGTGCTCAGCATCATCATGACAGCCCTTCTGGGCTATGTGCTCAGCGAGCGGAATCTCCCCGGGCGCAAAGTCCTGAACCTGTACATCGTGTTCACCATGCTGTTCAACGGCGGTCTGGTGCCCACCTACATCATGTACGTGAACACCTTCCACCTGAAGGACACCCCGCTGGGCCTGCTCATCCCCAACCTCTTGATGGGCGGCTTCAACGTGATGCTGGTGCGCAACTACTTTGAGAACAGCGTGCCCCGGGACCTCTACGAGTCCGCCCGCATTGACGGCGCCAGCGAGTTTCAGACCTTCTACAAGATCGCACTCCCATTGGCCACCCCGATTCTGGCCACCGTGGGCCTTATGACCGGTCTCGCCTACTGGAACGACTGGCAGAACGGCCTCTATTACCTCAGCAAGAAGAGTGCGCAGTACTACACGATTCAAAACATCCTGAACAACATCAACGAGAACATCGCCTTTTTGGCGCAGAACGCATCGGTGGGCGTGAACCTATCAGACCTGCCAACCACCACGGTGCGAATGGCCATCGCCGTGGTGGGCGTGCTGCCAATCCTGATCATCTATCCGTTCTTCCAGAAATACTTCGCCAAAGGCATCACCATGGGCGCCGTGAAGGGCTAGACGGATCCAACCAATACACTGAAATGAGGGGGTAGCCTTTTGTTGCGGAGACGGACACAAGGCTGCCCCCTCGTACTTTCTCACAAAGGAGGCATTCCCGGATGAATCCGGTTACCACAAACTACGGCGCCCTGCAGGGCATCGATCAGGCGGGCTATACCGTCTTCTACGGCATCCCCTACGCCCAGCCCCCGGTAGGGCAGCTGCGGTGGCGGCCGCCCCAGAAGCCCCTGCCCTGGCAGGGCATCCGCTCCGCAGAGCACTTCCCCAACCGCAGCATGCAGGAGACGGACCGGGTGGATCCCTTTGGGGACAAGGAGTTTTACGACCAGCCCGCCTATGCAACCCCGGCCTCGGAGGACAGCCTGTATCTGAACATCTGGACCCCGGCCAAAGCCCCCTGGGAGAAGCTGCCGGTGGCCTTCTGGATCCACGGCGGCGCCTTCATGGGCGGATACGGCCATGAGAAGGAGTTTGACGGCGCCGCCTATTGCCGCCGGGGTGTAATTCTCGTCACCGTGAACTACCGTCTGGGCCCCATCGGCTTTCTGGCCCACCCCTGGCTCTCTCAGGAGGACAAGGAACTGGGCGGCCTCGGCATCTCCGGCAACTACGGCATTCTGGACCAGATCGCCGCCCTCCAGTGGGTGCGGGAAAACATCGCCGTCTTCGGCGGAGACCCGGACAACATCACCGTGATGGGCCAGTCTGCCGGCGGCATGAGCGTACAGACGTTGGTCTCCTCTCCCCTCACCAAAGGCCTGTTCTCCAAGGCCATCCTCCAGAGCTGCATCGGTCTGAGCTACGATCACACCCTCTCCGAGGCGGAGCAGGACGGCCTGGAATTCTCCAACAATGCCGGCGTCCATTCCCTGGAGGAGATGCGGGCCCTCTCCTTTGAGCAGATCATGGCCGCCGCCGGTCCCGTCATCGCCAAGGGCTTCCCCACCATGCGGCTGCCGTACACCCCGGTGATAGACAGCCATCTCCTCACAGACGGCTACGACGCCAACGTCCGCAAGGGCACGGTACATCCCATTCCCTATCTCGTGGGCACCAACGAGAACGACATCGCCACAGACCGGAAGGAGATCGCCCAGGGCAACCTTGGCAAGGTCTGGGACGGCACAGAACTGTGGTGTAAGGCCATGGCAGACAACCGCATGGGCCCCACGTACCGGTACTACTTCACCCGGCAGCTCCCCGGGGACAACGCCGGCGCCTTCCACTCCAGCGAGCTCTGGTACATGTTCGGCACCATGGACCGGTGCTGGCGGCCCTGGACAGAGGGGGATCTGGCTCTCTCCCGGCTGATGTTGGACTATTGGACCAACTTTATGAAGACAGGAGACCCCAACGGGCAGGGGCTCCCCGCCTGGCGTCCCTGGCAGCGGCCGGAGGACACCCTGCAGCTGGATGTGTGAGCCATGGAGATCCGCAATCCCATTCTCCGAGGCTTTCATCCGGACCCCTCCCTCTGCCGGGTGGGGGAGGACTACTATCTCGTAAACTCCAGCTTCAGCTACTACCCCGGGGTACCGGTGTACCACAGCAAAGATCTGGTGCACTGGAAGCAGCTGGGCTACGCCTTAGACCGGCCCTCCCAGCTTCAGGTGACCTGGGAGGACACCAGCGGCGGCATCTTCGCCCCCACGATCCGCTATCATGACGGCCTCTTCTACCTCGTCACCACCAACATGACCACCCACCAGAACTTCTTCGTCACCGCCAAGGATCCGGCGGGGCCCTGGTCTGATCCCATTGTGATTCCGGAGGCCGGCGGCATCGATCCCTCCCTCTTCTGGGACGAGGACGGCAAGGTCTACTACACCGGCACAGCCCCCTGGAACGATCCCCGTTTTCCCGAGCCCGGCATCGTGTGCAGCGAGATCGACCTAGAGACCGGCCATCTCATGGGGGACCTGTGGGTGATCGGACAGGGCTCGGCCAGAGAGGCCACCTCTCCCGAGGGGCCCCACCTCTATCAGAAGGACGGCTGGTATTACCTTCTCATCGCGGAGGGCGGCACCGAATACCACCACGCGGTTACCATCAGCCGGAGCAAGGACATCCATGGCCCCTTCCAACAGTGCCCGGACAACCCCATTCTCACCCACCGGCACCTGGGACACCGCTATCCGGTGCAGACCATCGGCCACGGGGATCTGGTGGAATGCCAAGACGGGTCCTGGTACATGGTGTGTCTCGGGAGCCGCAGTATCAACGGCACTTTCCTCCTGGGCCGGGAGACCTTCCTGCTGCCGGTGGTGTGGGAGGACGGCTGGCCGGTGTGCAGCCCGGACACCGGGAAAGTGGAGCGGACCTATCCGGCACCGGCCTGGGCGGCAGATTGCGTAGAGGCGGCAACTCCGGCAGACAACTCCTTCACCAGTCTGGCGTGGAATCGTCTCGGCACCCCGAAAGAAGGCCTGGTGCAGGTGTCCCCGGACCAGACGGTGATCCGCATGGGCAAGACAGCCATGGTCCCCTGGTGCTTTGAGGGGGAGGTCTGGGACTTCTTCGGCCACATGGCCAGACTGGGCAAGACCCAGGATGAGCTGCCCTTCCTGGGGAGACGGCTCCAGGAGGCAGAGTTCGAACTGGAGGTCTCCCTGGAAGTATCGCTTCAGGGCACCGAGTCCGCCGGCATCGTGATCCTCCAGAACAACGCCCACCAGCTCCGGCTGGAGGGCGCAGCCGGACCGGACGGCACCGTCCGGTTCCGGGTCTGCAAGGTGACCTATTCCCTCCAGGAGGGCAGGATGCACTGGGCGGAGACAGAGGAGGGGACAATCTCCCTTCCCAGGTCCAAGCGCTGGCGGCTCCGGATGGAAGGCGGCGGCAACCGGTACACCTTCGCGATCCGGTCTTGCGAGGACAGACAGTGGCACACCGTAGCGGCCGATGTGGACGGCAGGCATCTGGGCAGTGAGACCGCCGGCGGCTTTGTGGGGGCCTATGTGGGACTCTTCGCCAGCGGCAACGGGGTGTCCTCCAACAACACAGCCACATTCCGGGAGGTATCCCTACAGGAGGTACGGCAGAGATGAAATCATATGAGACTGAAATAGAGGCCCTTCTCTCCAAGATGACCGTCTCCGAGAAGGTGGGCCAGCTGCAGCAGTGCGGCCCCTCTCTGGTGGGCGCCTTTGAGGTGAGCTTTGAGGAGCTTTTGGACATGATGTTCGATGGACGCATCTCCCACGAGGAGTTTGAGCGGCTCATGGGCACCGCTGAGCAGGACTACCACGAGGAGGCTTTGCGGGCGGGGCGGATCGGCTCATACAACGGCATCGCGGATCCAGAGGTGGTGAACCGGCTGCAGAAGATCGCGGTGGAGGAGACCCGTCTGGGCATCCCCCTGCTCTTCGGGTACGACGTGATCCACGGCTTTCGCACCGTGGGGCCCATCCCCTTGGCGGAGGCCTGCGCCTGGGAGCCGGACCTCTGGCGGCGTACGGCGCGGCTGGCGGCCCAGGAGGCCACCGCAGCCGGCATTCACCTTACTTTTGCCCCCATGGTGGACGTAGCAAGAGACGCCCGCTGGGGCCGGGTCTCCGAGGGCGCCGGGGAGGACCCGGTGGTGTCCTCCGCCTACGGTGTT